>CAYRTP010000006.1:1867-31627 GCA_964427175.1 uncultured Clostridium sp.
TGCGTTACCAACGGCCAGGTCGTGGAGTTCGGGACCGAGCTGTTCCGCATTCGGAGGTAAGCCATGTTGAATCGAGACGAGATCATGAACATCCTTCCCCACAGAGACCATATGCTCCTGGTGGATGACGTGGAGAATCAAGACGGAGTGGCGATCGGCCACTACCGTGTCCGCGGGGACGAGTTTTTCCTGCGGGGGCATTTTCCCGGCAATCCCATCGTGCCCGGGGTGATTCTCTGCGAGATCCTGGCCCAGTCGGCCTGCGTGCTCATGGCGGACGTGATGACCGACGGGGCACTCCCCGTCTACACGGGGCTGAACAACGTCAAGTTCCGCAACTCGGTCCGCCCGGGGGACGTGATCGAGACCCGTTGCTCCATCAAGCGGGCCAAGCATCCCTTCTACTTCGCGGAGGGCACCGTCACCGTGGAGGGAAAGCTCTGCGTCAGCGCGGAATTTTCCTTCGCCGTGACCAAGCCCTCGGCCGACTGACGGGAGTGTGATCCATGTTTTCCAAAATTCTGATTGCAAACCGCGGCGAGATCGCCGTGCGGATCATTCGGGCCTGCAAGGAGATGGGAGTGGCCACGGTGGCGGTCTACTCCGAGGCCGACCGCCATTCCCTCCACGTGGCCCTGGCCGACGAGAGCTACTGCATCGGCCGCGCCGAGGCTTCCGAAAGCTATCTGAACGAAAATCAGATCATCAGCACCGCTCTGCTGGCGGGAGCCCAGGCCATTCACCCCGGCTACGGGTTCCTGTCCGAGAACGCCCACTTCGCCCGTCTCTGCCGCAAAAGCGGGATCGTTTTCATCGGTCCCAATCCCGAGGACATGGAGCGGCTCAGCGACAAGGCCATCCTCAAGGAGCTGATGAGCGACGCGGGGCTGACCGTTATCCCCGGCACCAAGACGGTGGAGTCTCTGAAGGAGGCCAAGAAAGCCGCCGAGCAGATCGGCTATCCCGTCATGATGAAGGCCTGCGCGGGAGGCGGAGGACGGGGGATCCGACTCATCCGCAACGAGGACGAGATCGAGGATGCCTATATGCAGGCCACCGCCGAGGCCGCCAGCGCCTTTGGCGACGGGTCGGTGTACCTGGAAAAGTATATCTTCCCTGCCCGTCACATTGAGCTTCAGATTCTGGCCGACGAGGCGGGCAACGTGGTCTGCCTCGGGGAGCGGGATTGTTCCCTGCAGAGGCGGAATCAGAAGCTCATCGAGGAAACTCCCTCCCCCGCCGTCAGCGAGGAACAGCGGGAGGCCATTATGAAGACCGCCGTGGAGGCGGTCCGCAAGATCGGTTACGTGGGAGCGGGGACCCTGGAATTCCTCTACGACCGCGCGGGCAATTTCTGGTTCATGGAAATGAACGTCCGCTTGCAGGTGGAGCATTGCGTCACCGAGATGCTGACCGGCTTTGACTTAGTCAAGTGGCAGATCCGCGTCGCGGCGGGGATCCCCCTGAACTTTACCCAGGAGGACGTGCGGATTTTGGGCTCGGCCATCGAGTGCCGCATCAACGCGTCCAGCTGCGGCACCCTCAAGATGCTCCACGTTCCCGGGGGACCTTCGGTGCGGTTTGACACCTGCCTGGTGGAGGGGACGGTGGTGACCCCCTACTACGATTCCCTTTTGGGCAAGCTCATCGTCTACGCCAAGACCCGTGAGGAGACTCTGCGTAAGCTCCGCGCCGCCCTCTGCGAACTGGTGGTGGACGGCATCCCCACCAACGCGGAGGAACAGCTCCGCATCGTGTCGGACGCGCGGTTTGCCTCGGGGGATTACGATCTGACCTTTATGGGGAGCCGTTGAGAAACTCTCCAACACCATTCTACAGGAGGCTATTGTGGCATTACTGAATTTCTTAAAACCCAAAAACAATCTGGAAGAGGGCGGCCGCACGTCGGCTCCCGTGCAAAGCGACGCGGGTGAGCCCGAAAAGAATTGCCCGAACTGCCACAAGGACATCCCCTTGAGCAAGCTCTGGGCCAATCAGCTGGTCTGTCCCTGCGGCTACCATTTCCGCATGAAGGCCCGCCAGCGCATCAGCACCGTCACCGACAAGAACAGCTTTCGGGAGCTGTTTACGGGGATCCGTTCCTGCAATCCCCTGGATTTTCCCGGCTACAGCGACAAGCTGGACACCTCCCGCACCGCCAGCGAGGAGGAGGAGGCCGTCATCTGCGGCACCGCCGCCATCGGGAAGCAGGAATGCTGTATCTTTGCCATGGAGCCCTCCTTCATGATGGGGAGCATGGGCAGTGCCGTGGGGGAGCGGATCACCTCCCTCTTTGAGTACGCCGCCGAACACCGTCTGCCCGTGGTGGGCTTTACGGTCTCGGGGGGCGCGCGGATGCAGGAGGGGCTTCTCTCCCTCATGCAGATGGCCAAGACCAGTGCCGCCGTCAAACAGCACAGCGACGTGGGTCTCCTGTATATCGCCATTCTGACCGACCCCACCACGGGCGGGGTCACCGCCAGCTTCGCCATGGAGGCTGACATCATCCTGGCCGAGCCCGGAGCCACCGTAGGCTTTGCGGGCAAGCGGGTCATTGAGCAGACCACCAAGCAGACCCTGCCCAAGGAGTTCCAATCGGCGGAGTTCGTGCTGGAGCACGGATTTATCGACAAGATCGCTCCCCGCAAGGATCACCGCAAGCTCTTAGCCGAGCTTCTGAAAATGCACAACGGAGGAAACAACCCATGAGCGAGACCCCTTTTGAGCGAGTCAAGCTGGCCCGTGACAATCAGCGTCCCACGGGCCAGGACTATATCAAGCATATCTTCAAGAACTTCATCGAGCTCCACGGCGACCGCCGTTACGCCGATGACAAGGCAGTCATCGGGGGCATCGCCAAGTTGAACGGGGCTCCCGTTACCGTGGTGGCCATTGAGAAGGGTCATTCCTCCAAGGAGCGGGTGGAGCGCAACTTCGGCGCGCCCCATCCCGAGGGATACCGCAAGGCCCTCCGCCTCATGAAGCAGGCCGAGAAGTTTGGCCGTCCCATCATTTGCTTCGTGGATACCTCGGGCGCCTACTGCGGCATCGGGGCCGAGGAGCGAGGGCAGGGGCAGGCCATTGCCGAAAACCTCATGGAGATGAGCACCCTTTGCGTGCCCGTCATCTCGGTGCTGATCGGAGAGGGCGGAAGCGGCGGTGCCCTGGCGCTGGCCGTTGCCGACCGCGTATGGATGCTTCGGAACGCGGTCTACTCGGTGATCTCCCCCGAGGGGTGCGCCAGCATCCTGTGGAAGGATGCCGCCAAGGCCGACGAGGCCGCCGAGAGCCTCAAGCTCACCGCCGAGGATGCCAAGAGCCTGGGGGTCATCGAGCGCATTCTATCCGAGGACGACATGGGTGAGCCTGCCTACTACGATCGCATCCGCGCCCTCCTGGCCGAGGAGCTGGCCGAGCTATCCGAGGATCCCGACCTGCTCCAAAAGCGGTACGATCGATTCCGCAGTCTGGGGCGCGTCCACAGCGAGCGCATGGCGTAAGGGGGTGGAGCAATGAGCTTATATCAACGTTTCTGCCGTGAGGAGTCGGACGAGTGGGGCAAGCCCCTTCGCCTAGAGCTGGACTTCCCCGCGGATTTCAATTTCGGCTATGACGTAGTGGACGTATACGCCGAGGAGGAGCCCGACAAGCGGGCTTTGGTTTGGTGCAACACTCAAAACGAGGAGAAATTCTTCTCCTTTGCCGACATCCGAGCCTACAGCAATCGGGTGGCCAACCTGCTCCGCGGGGCGGGGATCACGCGGGGCAGTCGGGTCATGGTGATCCTCAAGCGGCATTTTGAATACTGGTTCGTGGCCATCGCCCTCCACAAGCTGGGGGCTTTGATGATCCCCGCCACCAATATGCTGACGGTCAAGGACCTGGAATACCGTCTGACCGCCTCCCGCGCGGATGCTGTCATCTGCACCCCCCAGGACGGGGTCCCCGCCAACATCCGCGAGGCCATGGAGGCCTCGGGGGTCTCCCCCATGCTGTGGTGCGTGCGGGAGGAGGTGGCGGGCTTCCGCAATCTGACCGCCGAGATGGAAGGTGCCTCCGAGGAGCTGGAGCGCATCCCCACCCTGGCCACCGATCCCATGCTTCTCTACTTCACCTCGGGCACCACAGGCAATCCCAAGGGGGTCATCCACGATTTCACATACCCCCTGGCCCACATTGCCACCGCCAAGTACTGGCAACAGGCCGAGGAGGGGGGGCTTCACTTCACGGTAGCCGAGACGGGCTGGGCCAAGGCTTCCTGGGGCAAGCTCTACGGCCAATGGCTGGTGGGCAGTGCGGTGATGGTGTATGATTTCGACAATTTCGAGCCCAAACAGCTCTCCGCCATCATCAACCGCTACGGCGTGACTTCCTTTTGCGCGCCGCCCACGGTGTACCGTTACCTGGTCCGCAAAGGAGTCCCCGAGATGCCCCGACTCCGCCACGCCTCCACGGCGGGGGAGAAGCTGGCCTCCGACGTATTCAAGACCTTTACCGAAAAGACGGGGCTCCCTCTCTGCGAGGGCTACGGACAAACCGAGACCACCCTGCTTTTGGCCAATATGAAGGGCGAGGAGCCCGTGGAGGGCTCCATGGGCAGACCTTCCCCGCTGTACCGCGTCGAGCTGCGGGACAAGCGGGGGAATCCCGTTCCCCGCGGGGAGATCGGTGAGGTGGTCATCATTCCCCCCGAAAGCGGCAAGCAGGTCGGGGTGTTCTGCGGCTACCTGGACAACGAGGAGCAGTACCGCCGCGTTTGGCGGGGCGGGGTCTACCACACGGGGGATGCCGCCTGGCAGGACGAAAACGGCCTGTACTGGTTCCACGGCCGATTCGACGACATCATCAAGACGGGAGGATTCCGCGTGGGTCCCTACGAGATCGAGAACGTGGTGATGGAGCATCCCGCTGTGGCCGAGTGCTCGGTCATCGGGATCCCCGACGAGTTCCGCGGTCAGGCCATCAAGGCGGTGATCCTTTTGAAGGAGGGCTATGAGCCCGCCCGTGAGCTGGAAAAGCAGATCAAGGATTTCTGCAACACCAAGCTGGCCGAGTACAAGTGGATCCGCGCCGTGGAATTCGTCTCCGAAATGCCCAAAACCATCAGCGGCAAGATCCGCAAGGGGGAGCTTCGGAGGAAAGGGTGAGGCTTGGGGAGCGTGCCTCCTGGCGTCCGACAGCCGGCTTTCAGCCGGACTGTCAAAACCCTTCTTGAAAGAAGGGTTCTAAGAACTCCCAAGAACTTTTAAAAAGTGATTTATGAGGGATGCGAGGGGACACCAAGAGCTATAGCGGTTATCACCATGGGGCCCCTGCCCCATTGGTTGGTGGGGAACGGGTTCAGAGTTTTATTGGAAAATAGCGTATCAGAAAGGACAGCACTGCCATGCCGAAAACCATCATTATTGACGCGATGGGCGGGGACAACGCCCCCCGCGAGATTCTTTGCGGTGTCCGCTCGGCCCTGGGGGACACCGATGCCCGCTTCCTCCTGGTGGGTCATACAGCCGAGGTCGAGCCCCTCGCCCGAGACCTGGGTCTCGGGTCCGAGCGGGTGGAGCTGGTCCACGCGCCCACGGTGGTGGACATGGCCGACGATCCCATCACCGCCTACAGTCAAAAGAAGGACTCCTCCATGATGCTGGGGCTCCGACTCCTGGCCGAGGGACGGGGAGATGCCTTTGTCAGCGCGGGGAATACGGGGGCTCTGTTCACGGGAGCCACCTTCATCGTCAAGCGGGCCAAGGGTGTCAAGCGGGCCGCCATCGGCACCATGATCCCCGGGGTCAAGCCATTCCTGCTCCTAGATGCGGGAGCCAATATATCGGTCACCCCCGAATATCTGGAGCAGTTCGCCGTCATGGGATCGGAGTACATGAAGCATCTGTACGGCATGGAGAGCCCCGCGGTGGGACTTCTCAACAACGGCTCCGAGGACAGCAAGGGGACTCCCCTGCAGACCGAGACCCACGCCCGCCTCAAGGTCTGTAGCGCCATCCGCTACGTGGGCAACGTGGAAGGCAATCGGGCTCTCCTGGGCGGATGCGACGTACTGGTAGCCGACGGGTTTACGGGGAATATCTTTCTCAAGTCCGCCGAGGGGGCCTTCCGACTCATGCTGGGGACCCTCAAGCGGGAATATCGGAAAAACCCCGTCAACAAGCTCTCGGCCCTCCTGTTCCGCAAATCCTTGGGGAGCATGAAGCAGACCTTCGACCCTTCGGAGCACGGCGGGTCCCCCATTCTGGGTATCTCCAAGCCCGTCATCAAGGCCCACGGCTCCTCGGACGCGCGGGCCATCCGAAACGCCATTCTCCGCGCCATGAGCTACGCCCAAAGCGGCATGGCCGAGACCCTGTCGGACGCGCTGGCCGCGAAGACCGACATCTGATCCCGATTCCGCAAAATTCGATTGACGAAATTGAGTTTTTGTGGTATAATAGATATGTTCGGTAACCTTTATATTGTATCCGATCGACGGAAAAAGCCGTTTGTTTTTTTGGGGACCCTCATCCGTCACGCCCCAAGCATACCGATTTGTATTTTTTGGCGAACAATGTACTACGAAAGGTTATCGAACATACCTAATGAATCAAAATCCATCGGCCGTCGGCCGCCGCACACGGGGACACGTATAGTAAGAGGAACAAACCATGAATCTTCCATTTGAAAGCACCACCGAGATCCTGGATCGGCATATCAGCGGATTCCGCCAATACCGACTGGGAGATACGGTGCGGCTGACCTTCATCAGCCGAAACTGTTGCCATATGACGGGATACACCAGGGAGGAGCTGGAGAGCAGCTGCTCCCCGGACTCGTATGCCCACTTGGTTTACCCCGCCGACAGGCATCTGTACGACAGCCTGCTGGAGCGGGTCCGCCGTGACCGCTCCTCCGCCTCCGCCGAGTACCGTGTCATCAAAAAAGACGGCTCCATCCTGTTCGTCCGCGATACCGTAACCGTGGGAGAATCCGACGATGAGAGTCTCACCGCCTACTCCACCCTCACCGACATCACCGAGCTCATGGCCGAGGTCACCGATCTGCGTTTCCTCAGCGACACGGTTCCCTGTGGGATGCTGAAATTCAACTGCGACAAGAATCCCGAGGTCACCTTCATCAATCGCCAGCTGTTGGATATTCTGCGGTTCCCCGAGACCCGCGAGGGGGAGGTCAGCTATCTGGAGCTCTGCAAGTCCAACATTTTCCTCGCCATTCCCATGGAGGAGCGGAGCCGCTTCGCCGCCTTTCTGAATCGGGTCTACAAGGCCAATTCCCCTCTGTCGGGGGAGATCTCGGTCCTGCGGTGCGACGGCACCAAGGCGCGGCTGTACGGCTGGATCAACAAGGCCGTCACCGAGAACGGGCGGGAGGAGTTCCACTGCGTCTGCATGGACATCACCGAACGCTACCACAACAAGCGGGCGGGAGACACCCAGCGGTATCTCAAGGCCCTGTCGGAGGTCTACGAGAAGATCTTCGAGTACGATTTCGCCAACGGCATCGTCAAGTACGTTTCGGGGGAATCCGACACCTTCCGCCGCATCCGCAACCTGCCCATGCACATGGAGGAGGCCACCAATCAATGGGTCCTCCACAACGTCTGCGACGAGGACCGCCCCGCCATGCAGAGCTTTTTCTCCGACGTATTCACTCGGAAGATGACGGGCGACACTCTCCCGCCCCAGATCCGCTATCGGGTGGAAAAGGGGGGAGCCCTTTGCGATTACTCGGGCATTTTCCTGAAGATCGATCCCAACATCGCCCTGTTCTGCTGCCGTAAGGTGCAGAATGAGAGCGAGACCGAGGCTCTGCGCCACGAGAATCTCTCCCTCAAGAGCCGCAACGAGAGCATGAAGGAGGTCATTCTCCGCTACGCCGACGGCGTAGCCGCCTTTGAGGTGACCAACGACCACGTGACTCCGCTGTACGCCAGCGACAACGCCTGCGAGTTCTTCGGCTACACCCGTGAGGAATGGTTCCCGCTCATGCAAAAAAGCACCTCCATCCAGGATTTCGTGGCGGGAAGCGCGGTGGATTATGAGAAGTTTTCCGAGCTCTTGCGGACGGGCGAGGCGGAATTCACCTACTATGACATTCACACCGAGAGTGAAAAGCGGATCAAGGCCATCTGCTCCCACCGTCAGGCCGACGAGAACGCCCCCCGCTACGTCATGCTGTACAAAATGGCCTCCCCTGCCCCCGCCGATGACGAGGGGGCGCGGGATCTGAAGATCTCGGTACGCACCTTCGGCTACTTTGACATTTTCGTCAACGACAAGCCCATTGCCTTCCGCAACAAGAAGGCCAAGGAGCTCCTGGCCATCCTGGTGGACCGCCGCGGCGGCTACGTGACCAGCGAGCAGGCCATCAGCTACCTGTGGGAAAACGAGCCCGCCAGCGCGGTGACCCTGGCCCGCTACCGCAAGGAGGCCCTGCGCCTCAAGAACACCCTGGAGGAGTACGGCATCGGCCACATCCTGGAATCGGTGGACGGCAAACGCCGCATCATCCCCGAACGCCTGGACTGCGACCTCTACGGCTACCTGGCCGGCAAAGAGGAATACGCGGGTGCCTTCAAGGGCAGCTACCTCACCGACTACGCCTGGGCCGAGGTGACTTTGGGTGAGTTGATGAATGATTTGCAGAGCACTTAATGGAGAGCGTGCCTCCGGCGGCTTAGAACTCTTCTTGAAAGAAGGGTTCTAAGAACTCCCAAGAACTTTCAATCAAGAATATGATATCCATTGTTGAAGGTTTTTGGGATTCCTAAACCCTTTTTTGCAAAAAGGGTTTAGGCCGCCGGAGGCACGCTCTCCGCATTTATATTATTCTATAAAAAAACGAATCCGATAATGAGAACACGTTCATATACACCAATGGGGCAGGGGCCCCATGGTGATGTCCTCTATGGCTCTTGGTATCCTCTTGTAGCCTCATAATCCCTTTTTTAAGTTTTTGGGATTCTTAAGGGCCTTTTTCAAAAGGCCCTTAAGCCGCCGGAGGCACGCTCTCCAATTATACCGATTTTCTCGTCATCCACAACGCCAGGGCCAGGGCTGTGATACCTGCTGTGAGCTTGGCTACGATGAGGGCGGGGATGGCGGCGGGGTTCCAACCGCCTGTGAAGGCCAGGTGGTCACCGAAGACGAAGGCGGCGGAGACCGCGAAGGCCATGTTGAGGACCTTGCCGCGGGGGTCCATCTTCTCCATGGCATCGAAGGTGGCAATGGAGTTGACCGTGGTGTTCAAGAAGCCCGACATGGAGACCTCGTTGACACCGATCTTTTTGCCCAGGGCCAGGAGGGGCTTGTTCAGGAGCTTGCCCACCAGGTGCATCAGGGGGAATGCCCCCGCCAGCAGAAGGGCGATCTCACCCACCACCAAAATGGCCTCCTCCACGGGAGCCAGCCCGGAAATCAGGGTCCAGCCCGTCAGCTTTTGAATCAAAGCGGCCAGCAGTCCCAGGGTGGAAAGGGCGGTCATGAACTTGCCGAAATAGGTAAACAGGCGAATGAGGAGCTTCTCGCACTTCCACAGACCCAAGGCGATGAGCACCGCGGGGACCAGGGTGGGGAGCAGGTTGTGGAGCACCTTCAGAATCGGGATGCCTGCGGTCAGACCGCCTGTGAGGATGCCCAGGGGAACCGTGATGATGCCGCAGAGGATGCCCTTGGCGGCGTAGGGACGGTCGGCCTCCTTGATGATGCCCATGGCAACGGGGATGGTGAAGGTGATGGTCACGCCCAAGAGGGAGGAGCAGACGATACCGCCCAGGATGGCTCCCTGGGGATCGGTGGTCAGCTTATCCGCCAGGGGCGCGCCGCCCATATCGCAGGCCAGGAAGGAGCCCGCGAACATGGCGGGGTCTACCCCCATCCAGTTGAACACGGGGACCACCACGGGGGACAGGAGCTCGGCCAGGAAGGGGGCCAGCACGATCATCCCCGTCATGGCCAGGGCCAGGGGTCCCATGGTGGTGATGCCCCGCTCGAAGGCCTTGCCCAGGCCGAAGCGGTTGGAGATGATGTAGTCCAGGCCGCCCAGGACGGCAAAGACCGTAAAGATGATAAACAGGATGCTTGAGAAGGTCATGGTGATGCTCCTTGCGTAGATTCGTTCTTTTTATTATACCATATTTTCCCCCGCCTGTCAATTCTGTTTTTCCGTTTTCCAGGGCAACAGCATTTACTTTTTAACCGCCCCAAAAAAGCCCACCTCGTATCCGCATTCTCCCCCAGTCACGCTACGCGTGCCAGCCCCCTCCCGGAGGGGGCCTTGGGGCGCGGAAAAGAAATCTTTGCAGGGAAATAAAATTTCGCGAAGGTAAGCACATAAGGCTCCCTCCGGGAGGGAGCTCCCGCGAAGCGGGTGAGGGAGCCTGCGATTGAAAAAAGCAAATGCTGTTGCCCTGCCCGTTTTCTCCACGAGATACGACACAGGCGGGCTCGAATTTCTGCACAAAAATTCATGTTGAAAACTGTGGAAATCCCACATTGACAACGGATTCAGATTCGGATATAATGGAAACGAAACCATTCTCCCCGTGAGATTTGGGTTTGCTTGACAGAAAGGATGGTAGTTAAAAATATCATGGCAAAGATCAAAATCGGTATCATCGGCGTCGGCGGCATTTCCGAGTGCCATATCGCGGGCTACAGAAACAGCCCCAACGCAGAGCTGTATGCGTTCTGCGACATCAACGAGGCGCGCCTTAAGGAAAAGGGCGAGCGTCACGGCATAACCCGCCTCTACACCAGCGCGGAGGAGATGCTTAGCGACCTGCCCGAGCTGGATGCCGTCAGCGTTTGCGTGTGGAACTGCAACCACTACGCCTGCACCATGGCCGCGCTCCGCGCAGGCAAGCACGTCCTCTGCGAAAAGCCTCTGGCAATGAACGAGGCACAGGCTACCGAGATGCGGGACTTCGCCAAGGCCCAGGGCAAGCTCCTGATGGTGGGCTTTGTCCGCCGCTTCATGGCCGAGACCGAGGAGCTCAAGAGACTGACCGACGAGGGCTACTTCGGTGAGATGTACTACACCAAGGCCACCTACCTCCGTCAGAACGGCAACCCCGGCGGCTGGTTCTGCGACAAGAAGCGCAGCGGCGGCGGTCCCGTCATCGACCTGGGCGTGCACGTCATCGACGAGGCTCGCTACCTCATGGGCAATCCCATGCCCACCTCGGTCTACGCCGTGGTGGACAAGAAGCTGGATCGTTCCCGTCTCCGCGGCGGCGTGGACTACACGGCCTCCGATTCGGGCGAGATCAACGACGTAGAGGACTACGCACAGGCTACCATCCGCTTTGACAACGGCGGTGTCATGCTCCTGGAGACCAGCTATGACCTCAACACCCCCGATCCCATCTGCCGCATTGAGCTGTTCGGCACCAAGGCTGGCTGTGTCACCGATCCCCTCCGCATCCTGGTGGACGAGGGCGACAAGCTGACCACCATCGACAAGTACAAGGAGCTCCCCGGCAACACCTTCGACGGTATGTTTGAGAAGGAGATCGCTCACTTTGTGGACTGCGTAGCTGACGGCATTGAGTGCCGAAACCCCGCCGATGACGGCGTGGTGGTCATGCGCATCCTGGATGCCATCTACGAGTCGGGCCGCACCGGGCACGAGGTGGTCCTGAAGTAATCCCCGCGGATTTCTTCCTTTGTATTCATAAACCCGCGTATCCTTTGCAGATGCGCGGGCTTTTTTTGCGTATTTTTAAAGAAAATCGCAAAAGCACTTGCGTAAAATCGAAATCTATGCTATACTAATGGTATCTATGTCATGATGGACGTTTTTGGCGGTCTGAAAAAATCGAAAAAATTTTTCAAAAAATTTTTCAGAACGCGGTCACCTTTTGGGAACAAATCTGTATTATAAGTGAAGGAACACGAAATGGAACCCATGAACTCCTTTGAGAATCCTTACGATCACGATAATCCCCTGTTCGATACCGAGGACAACACTTCGGGGGGCCCCCTGCCGGATCTGCCGCAGGAGGTTACCGACGAGGTGGTGCGCTTCTATTCGCCCATGGTTTATCGCATCGCATTGACCAAAACCCAATCTTCATACGATGCCGACGACATCTTTCAGGAAGTCTTCATGAAGCTCTGCCTGCATGAGAAGCCGTTCGACAGCGAGATACATCGGAAGGCGTGGATCATTAAGGTCACCGTCAACTGCTGTAACTCCCACTTCACCGCGCCTTGGCGCAAAAATGTTGTCTCCCTGGATGACGCGATGGCCTCGCAGATTCCCGACGAGACCTCCGAGACGTGCAACCTCGGAGACGGGCCTGACGTTTATGCCCAGGTGCTGAAGCTGCCGCAGAATATGCGAGAGGTGGTTTTGCTGTATTACTATGAGGACCTGTCCATTCGTGAGATCTCACAGGTTCTGCAAACTTCAGAAGTGAATATCAAAAAGCGGCTGTCACGTGCAAGACAAAAGCTGAAGCTGGAGCTTACAGAAAGCGACGCTGAATAAGGCAAGGGGAAATAAGCCCTTATTCAGCGTCGTCCTTATTATGTAAACAATTATGTTCGACAACCTGATTCTGTAGGGGCGGCCATTGGCCGTCCGCGCACTCTCCCCTATCTCACATGGTGGACGAGCGATGCTCGCCCCTACATCAGCGAAACGGTTATCGAGCACATCCATTATATAGCACCTCCTCAAGAAAGGAATACCCTGAACCCATGAAAAAAGAAGAATTAAAGGCCTCGCTGGACAAAATCCAGCCCCGCGAGGAATTGGTCGATCTGACCCTTGCCCGTATCCACGAGCAGAAAAACCGCGCCCGTCGCCGCGCGGAACACCGTGAGTGGTTCTCCCCCTCCACCGTATCCGGTATGGGTATGCGTCTGGCGGGTGCCGCCTGCGCCTTCGCGCTGGTGTTCTCCATCGGCTTTACCGTTGCCCGACTGGGCACGGATGATCCCACCGCGCCCCCTGCCCCCGACGTTCGCCTGGCGGGCACCCTGGACACCGATCAGGTGGCCGGCAATTACGACATGAACGTAGCCGCTTACTCCATGCCCGAGGAGGAGTGGATCGTGGTCCGCGGCAATACCGCATCCATTCAGTTCTGCGATCTCACCGAGGAGCAGTCGGCTATGGGTGCGCTGGCGGGCGGTAAGGTCACCATTGCCGTCGAGAGCATCGAGGGACGTAGCGACGAGTTCTCCCGCGCCACCATCAGCACCGAGCTGGTAGCCGACGTGCTGTTCTACGACACCGACAGCCTGAACCTGCTGGTCAACGCTTCTGAAACGGATCTGCTCATCCGTCTGATCCCCACCGAGGAAGACGGCTGGGAGATCCACGATTACTTCCCTGCCGAATAAGGCTCCAAAAAACTCCCGAAAAATTTTTTAAAAAAATTCGAAAAACACGGTCACCTTTTGAGGGCTCGTCCGTATTATAGACAGAAGGGTCAAGCGACCGACACCGCGAGGGACGCGGGCGCGGGCTGACCCCACACATAAAAAAAGAAAGTGAGAAAACCATCATGAAAAAGACTCTTGCCATTATTCTTGCAGCTCTGCTGCTCTCCGCTTCCTTCGTTGGCTGCACCGTCGAGGATACCAACGAGGAGACCACCGATGCCGCTACCGTTGAGACCACCGACACCACCGATGAAGTCACCACCGAGGTTCCCGGTCCCACCGAGGACGAGCTGGCTGCTGCCGCAAACCTGGAGGAGATTGCTAAGACTCTGGTCGTAAAGTACGCTGACTTCACCGGTGCCCGCGAGACCTACGATTCCTACATGGCTGAGCTCCCCGAGGAGGAGCGCATCTCCTACGAGGAGTTCGCTTCCACCATGCTGGCTGTTATGCCCGTTGACCTGACCGTTGAGGAGCCTTGGCTCCAGGGTATCCCCACCATTCCCGCAGGCATCGCTGAGGGTTACTGCTACCAGCCCATGATGATGGGTCAGGCTTTCATCGGTTACGTCTTCCGCGTTGCTGAGGGCACCGACGTTGAGGCCTTCAAGAAGGAGCTGACTGAGAACGCTGATCCCCGTTGGAACATCTGCACCATGGCTAACACCACCGTTTGCGAGAGCGTTGGCAACGTGGTTTACTTCTCCATGATGGTCGTCATCGACGAGGAGAACCCCTTCGGCTTCACCGTCGAGCAGAAGGATGCCTTCACCACCACCTTCATCGAGTCCATCACCGGCACCGCTGCCAACTAATCCGAATACCATCTGCTACAGAACGGATCGGGAATTTATTCTCGATCCGTTTTTCTGAGAAATCACTAAGGAGGTCATCATGCTTTTCTCCAGTATTCCGTTCATGTACTACTTCCTGGCGGCGGTGCTTCTGCTCTACTTCATCGTGCCCTTCAAGTTTCGGGTCTTCAAGAAAAAGAGCGGCGAGTACGTCTACTTTGAGGCCAAGAACTTTGTTCTGCTGATCGCCAGCCTGTTCTTCTACTTCTACGGCGAGCCTGTCTACACCTTCCTGATGGTGGGCACCATCCTGCTCAACTACATCATGGGCCTGCTCATCGACAAGCTCCGCGGTACTGTTTGGGCCCGTATCTGCCTGTGGTTCAGCGTGATCGTCTGCCTGGGCTCCCTCGGCTTCTTCAAGTATTCCGACTTCTTCATCAGCAACATCAATTCCCTGTTCAACGGGGACATCAAGCTCCTGGAGCTGGCTCTGCCCATCGGTATCAGCTTCTACACCTTCCAGATCCTGAGCTACACCATCGACGTGTACCGCGGCGACGTGAAGGTTCAGAAGAGCTTTATGCGTCTGGCCGCTTACGTAGCCCTGTTCCCCCAGCTCATCGCGGGCCCCATCGTCCGTTACTCCACGGTGGAGGAGGACCTGACCGAGCGTACCCATAGCTTTGAGAACTTCGGCTGCGGTGTTACACGCTTTGTCATCGGTCTGTCCAAGAAGGTGCTCATCGCGGACACCCTGGGCGGTCTGTCCAACGTCCTGCGGGCCTCCGACGATCAGTCGGTCATCATGTACTGGATCCTGGCCATTGCCCTGTCCCTCCAGCTCTACTTTGACTTCTCGGGTTACTCGGATATGGCCATCGGTCTGGGCCGCATCTTCGGCTTCCGATTCCTGGAGAACTTCAACTACCCCTTCATTTCCAAGAGCATCGCAGAATTCTGGAGAAGATGGCATATGTCCCTGGGCACCTGGTTCCGTGATTACGTCTACATTCCCCTGGGCGGTAACCGCGTCTCCAACTGGCGTTGGCTGTTCAACACCCTGGTGGTTTGGTTCCTCACCGGCTTCTGGCACGGTGCCGACTGGACCTTCATTTTCTGGGGTCTGTACTTTGCCCTGTTCCTGGTTCTGGAGAAGTTCTTCCTCAACAAGTTCTTCGCCAAGATCCCCCGTGTATTCTCCCACATCTACGTGGTGATCCTCATTCTCATCAGCTTCGTGCTGTTCAGCGCCAACGGTATCGGCGGTGCCATTTCGGACATCGGTGCCATGTTCGGCGCGGGCAATCTGCCCCTGTGGTCGGCTGAGACCGCGTACTACCTGTCGGGCTACGCCTTCGTGCTGATCATGGCCATGGTGGGTGCTACCCCCGTGGTCAAGTCCGCCGTACTCAAGGTCAAGGAGACCCGCGTGGGCGGTCTGATCATCAATATTCTGGAGCCCATCTTCGTGGTGGTCATGCTGCTCGTTGTCACCGCTTACTTCGTGGACGGCTCCTTCAGCCCCTTCCTGTATTTCCGATTCTGATTAAGGAGGTAGCGTGAAACATTCTTTTTCACGCGGGTTTTGTGGCTTTCGTTGCCTGACAACAACGATTTTGCTACGCAAAACCAGCCCCAATTCCCCAAGAAAGGAAGGCTTTCGCAAACGAAAGCCATGGTAATTTTTATGAATAACAAGATTAAAAACATGGTTGTGACCTCCGCGTTCATTGCCTTTATGATCTTTTTCGTGACCATGTGCTGTGTACAATATTTCAATCCCACCGCCACCTCCGAGGCGGAGCGCCGTCCCCTGGCCCAGTTCCCCGAGGAGATCTCCTGGGAGAGCATTTTGAACAAGACCGCCATCAGCGACTTTGAAGACTACAGCGTGGACCAGTTTCCCTTCCGCGAGTTTTTCCGCGGCATCAAGGCTCATTTCCAGCTGAACGTGCTTCAGCTCAAGGAGAACAACGGCCTGGCCGTTGAGAACGATTATATCGTCAAAATCGAGCAGGACTTCGTGGACACCAAAGTCAACTACTCGGTGGGCAAGCTCCAGCAGTACTATGAGCAGTTCGCCAAGGACAACGGCGGCAAGCACTACCTGGCGTTGGTTCCCGACAAGAACTACTTCCTGGGCAAGGATTACGGTTACCCCGCCCCCAACTACGAGGCTCTGACCGACAAGGTCACCGAGGCTCTGCCCGACATGGAGTACGTGGATCTGTTCGAGGTCCTGAAGCTGGAGGACTACTACTACACCGACACCCACTGGAGCCAGGACAAGCTGGACGGGGTGGTGGACGCGCTGGCCGCTGCCATGGGCATCTCCGACCGTCTCTCGGGTGAGTACACCGAGAACCGCCTGGAGGGATTTAAGGGTGTGTACTACGGTCAGAGCGCGCTGAAGCCTGACCCCGACACCCTGGTCTACCTGACCAACGAGGTGCTGGACGGCTGCACCGTGTACGATTACGAGACCAGAACCACGGGCTCCATCTATGACCTTCAGAAGTTTGAGGGCAAGGACGGCTACGATCTGTTCCTGTCGGGCACCAAGCCCCTGCTCCGCATCGACAATCCCGCCTCCACCTCGGGCAAGACCCTGGTGGTATTCCGTGACTCCTACGGCTCCAGCCTAACTCCCCTTCTGGCGGAGGCCTACGACACCGTCTACGTGGTGGACATCCGCTACATCGACGCGGGTATGCTCTCCCTCTACGAGAAGATGAAGATGGTCAACTTCGACGGTGCCGACGTGCTGTTCCTGTACAGCGCACTGGTTTTGAACAGCAATTCGTTTAAGTAATGAACAAAAAAACTTGAATAGGAGAGCGTGCCTCCGGCGGCTTAAGGGCCTTTTGAAAACCTCCTCACTTCGTTCGGGGCAAATTCGCCTGCGGCGAAGTTTGCGAGGCCCTTAAGAATCCCAAAAACTTTTAAAAAAAGACTATGGGGTTGCAAGAGGATACCAAGAGCTATAGAGGACCTCACCATGGGGCCCCTGCCCCATTGGTATATGGGAGCGTTATTCAGGATTTTGTTGTAAAAAAGAAAGAGGAGGCGCGCGCCTCCGATGTTTGATATTGAAAGATCGGGAGGGCCCTTGGCGGCTCTCCCGATCTTTTGGTTTATTTGAGCTTCATGCCGTCCGAGAAGGCCTGACCGACCCGCTCACCGAAGTTCCAGTAGGCGTGGGTCACGCCGTCATAGATGATGGGGTCCAGACGCTTGGCATCGATCTTGCCGTTCTCGTCCAGGATGGATTCGTCAGCCGAGATATTGATGATCTCACCGATGCAGATGCCGTCCTCGTTGAACTTGACCAGCTTGCACTCCACGGTCATGGGGAGCTCGTCGATGAGGGGGACGTTGACGTGTGCGCTCTTGGTAGCGTGGAAGCCCGCTTTCCCGAACTTATCGGGGGTATCGTTGGCCGACACGATGCCCACGTAGTCGCAGGCGGCAACGGTGGAGGCGGTGGCGAAGCTGAGGGTGAAGGCCCCCGTCTTCTTGATGTTTTGGGTGGTCTTATGGTTGTCGGACAGGCAGACCATGACCTGGTTGGTGTCGTAGACACCGCCCCAGGCGGCGTTCATGGCGTTGGGGGTGCCCTCCTCGTCGTAGGTACCGATGATGAGTACGGGCATGGGGTACAGCCAGGTCTTGGCTCCGAAATCTTTACGCATAGTGATCTCCTTTCGGCCGCCCGCGGGCGGCATTCTTTTTGTATATTGTACCACATTTTTCATACGAATGCAAGTAGTTTTTGACAAGTCCGCTTACGCAAATTTTTAAAAAATGTATTGACAAGCTTGAATTTTTGTGGTATAATACTATCTCGGTACGGCTGTTCGGGATCTGCGAACGCCGTCTCCTTACCGCGTAAAATTTCAGTGCGCGGTCTGATGTCCATAAGGAGGTAATAAACATGGAAATCATCAACAACTATTATGAGAGCATGTTCGTCGTCGACGTAACCGATGGCGAGGACGCTGTCAAGGCCTCGGTTGAGAAGTTCGTCGGTCTGATCAGCAACAATGCAGAGACCGTCTACGAGGTCAACGAGTGGGGCAAGCGCCGTCTGGCATACCCCATCAACGACAAGCCCGAGGGCTACTACGTCGTTGTCACTTTCAAGGCACAGCCCGACTTCCCCGCTGAGTTCGAGCGTCTGTGCCAGATCGACGAGAGCATCCTGCGCTCTATGGTCGTTCGTCTGGACTTCGAGCCTACCGTTAAGGCTGCTGAGCCCGCTCCCGAGACTGCCGAGGAGGCTGCTCCCGCTGTTGAGGAGGCTCCCGCCGCTGACGCTGAGTAATCTCGCGCTCACGGTTCACCCATCGCTTATATAACCGCGCAAACCACAAGGAGGTTTTGGAATGTCCCTCAATCTGAACAAGGTTATCCTGGCCGGCCGTCTCACGGCTGACCCCGAGCTGAAGCAGACCCCCAGCGGAGTTTCCCTGGTAACCTTCAGCCTGGCTGTCAATCGCCGCTTCTCCTCCCGTGACGGGCAGAATCAACAGCCCGAGGCGGACTTCTTCCGCATCACCGCTTGGAGAAACACCGCAGAATTCATCGCCAGGTACTTTCGTAAAGGCTCGGCCATCTGCATCTGCGGCAGCATTCAGAACCGCTCTTGGACCGATCAGAACGGTCAGAAGCGTTATATGACCGACATCATCGCCGAGGAGGCCAACTTCGTCGAGAGCCGCAATTCCCAGGACGGCATGGGTATGCCTTCCATGGGTGCTCCCGATCCCTTCTCCGCCCCTGCATACTCCTCTCCCGTGCACAACAATGCACCCAAGTTTGAGGAGATCAAGACTGACGACGATCTGCCCTTCTAAAAGGGTCCCCATTTGATGGGTCCACCTCGCCGTCCCCACAAAATTTTATTGGAGGATACGAAAATGACTGAGAATACCAATGCTCGTCCTGCCCGCCCCTTCGTGCGCGGCAAGAGAAAAAAGGTCTGCATCTTCTGCGCAGACAAGGTTGCCTACATTGATTACAAGGATTCCAACAAGCTCCGCAAGTTCATCAGCGAGCGCGGTAAGATCCTGCCCCGCCGTATGACCGGCACCTGCGCTAAGCACCAGAGAGAGGTCAACACCGCCATCAAGCGTGCGCGCAACGTGGCTCTGCTGCCCTATATCGCTGACTAATTATCAGCATTTAGAAACCGCCTGCCCGAAATCGGGAGGCGGTTTTCTGTTTTGGGGGACGCGGACCGTCGAGGACACCGGTCCCTACGGTTTTGGAAGGGTTCCGTCCAATGGCAAGCCTGCGGAAACTTCTCTCCCATCTTGACAAACGGGGCGTTTCAAGGTATAATGTAGGCATACATTCATCCCAAGGAGGCCCCCATGAGCCGATACAATTTTTCCCCCGACTCCCCCGTGGTACTGACACCCTGTCCCAACTATTCGGATACCGCCGTCAAGGCCGCCCTCACGGCGGTGCTGGAGCCCCTGGGCGGGCTGTCCTGGGTGACCCCCGGGATGGTGGTGGGCATCAAGGCCAACCTGGTCTCGGCCATGAAGCCCGAGGAGTGCGCCACCACCCACCCTTCCCTGCTCTGCGCCCTGACCTCCATGCTTTGCGAGCGGGGGGCCCGTGTGATCATCGGCGACAGCCCCGGAGGGGTCTACACGGCGGCCTTCGTCAACCACGTGTACCACGCTTCGGGCATGACCGCCTGCGAGGCGACGGGAGCCGAGCTCAACCGTGATCTGGGCGTGCGGGACACGGTTTTCCCCGAGGCTTACGTGCTCAAGAGCTTCAC
This sequence comes from uncultured Clostridium sp., assembly GCA_964427175.1. Lineage (GTDB taxonomy): Bacteria > Bacillota > Clostridia > Oscillospirales > CAG-272 > CAMEON01. Next base: position 21,859 of record CAYRTP010000006.1, read on the forward strand.
CTACACCGCCTGGCTGGACACCTGCGATGCCATCATCGACTTCTGCAAGCTGAAGTCCCACGGCATGATGGGAATGTCGGCGGCGGCCAAGAACCTATTCGGGGTGATCCCCGGGACCATGAAGCCCGAGTACCACTTCCGCTTCCCCGACATGGGGGATTTCGCCCGGATGCTGGTGGATATCAACGACTACTTTGCCGAGAAGGTCAAGCTCTGCCTGGTGGACGCGGTGGAGGGCATGGAGGGCAACGGCCCCACCAAGGGAACCCCTCGCCACATCGGTCTGCTCCTGGCCTCGGCCTCCCCGCACACGGTGGACGCGGTCTGCGCCGGGCTCATTGGGCTGACCGAGGACGCGGTCCCCACCCTGATGGCGGCGCGGGAGCGGGGACTGATCGGAGAGGATATTCCCCTGCTGACCGTGGGAGCACCGAATCCCGAAACCGCGGTGGAGGACTACGCGGTCCGTGATTTTGAACACGTAGCGGTCCGTCACGGACACCTGTTCACCTCCCGCGGCAAGCTGGTGAGCAAGACTCTGGAGGCACTCCTGACCTCCCGTCCCAAGCTCAAGGCCTCCGAGTGCGTGGGGTGCGCCAAGTGCGCCCACATCTGCCCCGCCAAGGCCATCACCATGGAAACGAGCAACCGCGGGCACCGCGGCGCGAAAGCTGTCATTGACCGCGACCGTTGCATCCGCTGCTTCTGCTGTCAGGAATTCTGCCCCGCGGGAGCCATGAAGGTCCACAGAACCTGGGTGGCGCGGGTGTTGGTGAGGAGTAGGAAATAATGGGGGGAGCGGGAGAGCGTGCCTCCGGCGGCTTAGAACCTTTTTTAAAAAAAGGTTCTAAGAACTCCCAAAAACTTTGAAAAGGGATTTATAGGGATGTGAGAGAACACCAAATACCATAGAGGGCATCACCATGGGGCCCCTGCCCCATTGGTATATGGGGATAGATTCAAGATTTTTATTAGAGGTGTTCGATAACCGTTGCATAACCCCTCCCCTACGGCAGGTTTTCCGTAGTACGCAAGGTTACCGATCACGTATATTGTAAAATAGTATGACAACAAACAGAAAGAGCAAGAGTAAAAGGATCACACCTTCTATTCTTGCTCTGATTTTTCAAAAGGGTTCTGACAGGCTTGCCTGTCGGATGCCGAAGGCCCGCTCTCCCCTCAATTCGTCAGATCCCCATTCCCCTTCAGATCTACGGGCGGGTCGAGGTGACCGTCATAATCGCCCTTGGCGGTGGAGAACAGGTCCTTGAAGCGGGCCAGATGCTCCCGCGCCTCGTAGCGGGTCTGGTGGGTATAGGGGCGGAGGTCGGCGGAAACTCCCACGGCCTCTATGCCCAGCTCGCGGGCGATGTAGAGGGCGCGGTGGAGGTGGTACTCCTGGGTCACGATGACCATCCTGCGGGCACCGAATATATAGCGGGCGCGGTAGAGGCTCTCGTAGGTGGAGTAGCCCTCGTGGTCCAGGAAGACCTGCTCCGAGGGGACTCCCATCTCGGTGGCCAGGGCCTTCATGACCCCTACCTCGTTGTAGTCTCCCGTGTGGTCGCCGCTCATGAGCAGGGGCACGTCGGCCTCCCCCGCCGCCTTATAGAGGGAGCAGGCAACCGTCACCCGATCCAACAGCATTTCGCTGGGGGAGCCGTCGGCCCGTACCCCCGCGCCCAGGACCAGGATGCAGTCATACTTCCCCGCCCCGACGGTTACCTGCAGGTCGGGGGCCAGGGCTTCCTCGGTGGTGACGCGCCCCGACGTAATGGACACCATGGACAGGCTGACGATCAACACCGCTCCCAGCATCAGGCATCCGCACAGGGCCAACAGCAGGGCGGTCTTCCACAGGGCGCGGAAAAAGGAGCGTTTGCCGTCTTGGGACTTCCACGGCCGCGGGAGTCCCGCGAAAAAGCTCAAGAGGCGCGGGGCCGCCGAGGAGTTCTGACGGGCGGACGGTAGCTTCTGATTCTTTTTCACGGCGGGTTACGCTCCTTTCGGGTGTGCGGGGTTGCTGAAGCTCACGGTTTCCGTGAGCCTCAGCGAACGAACGGTTTACTCCTCGTCCTGGGAGACGGGGCACTTGGCCTCCAGCGCGTCGGCGGCGGCCTCCAGGTAGTTGTTCTCCATCATCTCGATCCAACCCTTGTCGCAGAGGGCGGCCAGCTTGTAATCCATGGGGATCTTGCCCAACAGATCGTAGCCGAACTTGTTGGCGATCTCCTCGATGTGGCTGTCACCGAACACACGGATTTCCTTGCCGCAGTCGGGGCAGATGACGTAGCTCATGTTCTCCACCAGGCCCAGCACGGGGACCTTCATCATGTCGGCCATGTGAGCGGCCTTCTGCACGATCATGGACACCAGGTCCTGGGGGGAGGAAACGATGACCACGCCGTCCAGGGGCAGAGACTGGAACACGGTCAGGGGCACGTCACCGGTTCCGGGAGGGCAGTCGACGAACAGGTAGTCGATGTCATTCCAGATGGTATCGGTCCAGAACTGCTTGACGGTGCCTGCGATGACGGGACCGCGCCAGATCACGGGGCGGGTCTCATCCTCCAGCATGAGGTTGACCGACATGATGTCGATACCGGTGGTGGTGGAGGGGGGGATCATGCCCAGGCCCTCGCCCTCGACGGGCTTGTTCAGGCCGAAGGCCTTGGGGATAGAGGGACCGGTGATGTCGGCATCCAGGATACCGACCTTATAGCCGCGTCTCTGCATATTGACGGCCAGCATGGAGGTGACCAGGGACTTACCGACACCGCCCTTACCGCTGCACACGCCGATGATGTGCTTGACGGAGGAGAGGGCGTTGGGCTGCTCGAACATTTCTTCACGGCTCTTCTGACGGGAGGAACAATTGGCCGAGCAGGTAGAGCAACCGTGGGTACAATTTTCAGACATAGTTCTATCTTCCTTTCATAAAAATCCATTATCCGTCGGGCATACGTCCGACAGGTCATGCGGGGACCCGCGCGCTCACGGGCGGGCGCGTTCCATTTGCGGTCCCGAAATGACACTACAATATATGATTATACCACTGTTTGCCCCAAAAGTCAACCGCCATGGGGAAATATTTCGCAAATTTACACTTTTTTCAAAAGGAATTGCGTTTTTCCCAATTTCTCATTGTTTTTTCTACGTTCTATTGACTTTTCTGTCGAATTATGGTACAATATGTTTTATATTCATACTATTTTACAAAAAAATTTGAATACAGTCTCATATACCAATGGGGTAGGGGCCCCATGGTGATGCCCCCTATGGCTCTTGGTGTCCTCTCGCACCCCTATAAATCCCTTTTTAAGTTTTTTGGAGTTCTTAGCACCTTTTTGCAAAAAGGTGCTGAGCCGCCGGAGGCACGCTCTCCTATTCAAATTTTTGTTTGTGAATTAGTATTATCTACCCTTTGAAAGGAATCGTACATAAATGGAAACCAAGATCAAGATCGGAGAAAAGATCCGACTGCTCCGCAAGAAGAATGACGTGACCCAGGACAAGCTGGCCGACCATCTGGGTGTGACTCCCCAGGCCGTGTCCCGCTGGGAGTCCGGGGTCTGCTACCCCGATATGAACGCTCTGCCCGCCATTGCCGACTATTTCAGCGTCAGCATGGACGAGCTCCTCTGCTACACGGGTGTGCAGAAGGCCGCCAAGGTCAAGGATTACCTGGCCGAGGTGGAGCACCTGTTGGACCGCGACAAGGTGGCCGAGGCCTTGGAGCTTCTGCGCCGCGCCATGGCCGAGATCCCCTCGGACCACTCGCTCCAGCTGGAGACCGCGGGGGTTCTGTCCCTCTATGCGGGGATGCTGGACGAATCGGGCTCGGGTGAGCGGGTAGAGGCGGCCATCACCGCTCTGCTCTCGGAGGCGGTTTCCCTCTGCCGTCACATTCTGGAGGACTCCACCGACGACGGGCTCCGCGACGAGACCAAGAAGACCCTCTGCAACATCTACGCCCACCAGCTGGGCAACCTGGCCCAGGCCGAGGAGATCGCCGACCAGCTTCACGGCATGAGCGTTTCCCGCGAGATCATCCGCGCCACCATGCTGACGGGGGACATCGCCTTCGGTCAGGCCCAGCAGAACCTCATTCTCTTTGCCGACAATATGTGGTGGCACCTGTACAACCTGGCCTGCGTGCCCGACATTGCGGGGGACCGCTACTCCACCGCCGAGAAGATCGCCATTCTGAAGAAGGGCATTGCCCTGTTCGAGGTGGTCTTTGACGACCAGCCCCTGTTCTACGCGGACCGTCTGGCCAACTCCTACCGTCAGCTGGCCATGCTCTACCTGTCCTCGGGCTACGCCGCCGAGGCATTGGAGTGCTTTGAGCAGATGGCCGAGTGGGCCATTCGCTATGACGAGCGTCCCGCCACCGCCACCTACGCTTCGGTCATCATCAACCGCGTTCCCTATGACCGCGAGGCCGACACCGAGGCCAAGGGCATCAGCAAGTGCGCCCGCCTCCTGCGGGGCAGCTTCGCCGCCCGCATCTGGTCCCCCATCCGCGGAACCGAACGCTTCAAGGAGGCCGTCCGCCGCATGATCGAATGCGCCGAGGCGCATGAGGAGGAGGAGGAGGAGGAGTAAGGGGAGTGCTTGGGGCTTTGCCCCAAACCCCACTCAAGGTGCTTTTTTGAAAAAAAGCACCTTAAGAATCCTTAAAAAACGAAAAACAAAGGGTACTGCCGATTGGCGGTGCCCTTTGCTTGCTTGGATGTTGGGGAACTTATACGGATCCTGTTTTAAACCATTGAATCGTCCCCTAATAGAGTCATCCTGAGCGAAGCGTGTGCAAAGCACCGCGGAGTCGAAGGATCTCCCCTTTGCTCCGTTTCGCTCAGGATGACCGTTTTGACCGTTTTGATCGTTTTGACCGTTTTCTATGCTCCCTAAAAGCACCGCCGCATCCGCAGTTCTCTCAGGTCTGCCTTGCGGTCAGCGGGGATGCGGTAGCTCTCGCAGGCCTTTTGGATGGTTTTTTGGTGAATCCAATCGGGGAGACGGCACTCGGTCAGGTATGGAAGGGCCGCGTCGTACTGATGGGTCAGGGCGGTGGCAAAGAACCAGGCCGCCATCATGCGGACGTAGTAGTGATCCCGCTCGGTGATGGACGGGGACGCGGCCTCGGCCAGGAAGTCGGGATGAAAATCATCCCGCAGGCCGTAGCGCATGAGCATCCCCAGGCCGAAACGGCAGGTATAGGGTGCGGGGTCGGCCATCCAACGGCGGATATGGGGGAGGAGGTCCCGGAATCGTCCTTTGAAGACCTTGGGAGAAAGCTGGTCGCAGGTAGCCCAGTTATCCACGTAGGGGAGAAAACGGTCCACGGCGGCGACGGCGGTCTCAAAATTCCCGATGCCCTCGATGAGGAAGGCGTGGAGCTGGTTTTCCTCGAAGCAGGCGTGGGGGAGGTCCCCCAGGAGTGCTTCCCCGCCCTCGGTACCGCGGAGGGACTTGGCCATACGGCGGAGGATGGGGGTACGGACTCCTATGATGGCCGCGGGGTCCACGGTAGGCATGAGGGGAGCCTGAAAGGCGCGGTAACCTTCATCGGCGTGGGCTTTCAGCTCCGTGCGGATGGCTTGGAGGGCCTCGGTGCTCATACGGGGATGATGTTGCTGTAGCCCACCCGCCCCTCGGCATCGGTGACCTCGGCACGGATATAGGTCTCGGTCGGCTTAAAACGGTAGGTAAAGGAGGTCAGTCCCTCGCCGCGAGCCATGCGGTCATAGACCCAGGGCTGGTTGGAGAGGATGGCGATCTTGGAGACGGGGGAGCAGGTCAGTTTGACGGTGTCGGGAGAGACACGCTCCAGGTGGACCTCGGGGCCCTGAGTGGCATAGAAGAACCCACGGCGCAGGGCCTCCACCATACCCAGCTCCTCCACGGCATCGGCATCGGCCATGACCGCGCCGCGGCACTGGTCGCCGTTATAGTGGTGGGTGTCGTCGGTGGCCAGGAGGGGGAGGTAGTACCCGCCCGTGGCCAGCTGGTCCACGATGATACCCGAATAGGGGCGGTCGTTCATGCCCCAATCCGAGGTGGAATTGTAGATCTCGGTGCCATCGAAGTCCCCGCAGGCGCGGATCTGCTCGGGGGTATTGACGCTCCAGGCGGGATGGGCCAGGATGGCCAGGCCGTCGGCCTCGCGGATAGCGCGGACCAGGATGCGGACCATGTCGCGGATGCGGCCGTCGGTTACGTTCCCGGGCACCGTCATATACGCGTCGGGGATGAGGGGCTCACGGGTCATGCCGACACCTACGATGTGGTAGGTCTCCACGATCCCCGAGGTGCTGTCCATGCCGCAGACGTTGTATTCACAGCCCGACAGGATGGTGAGGCCGTCGATCTCGCCGCCGGGATGGTACTTCCAATGGTCGGTAATGGCGACGGCATCGTAGCCCGCCGCCTTGTAGATGGCAGCCATCTCCTCGGGGGACTTGCGGCCGTCGGACAGGGTGGTATGGGTATGCAGGCCGACCTTGAGGCGGCGCTTGCCTGTGATATCGGTGAACATGGTGAGTCCTCGCTTTCTGTGGGTGGGATTTGATACTAAATTCACAAACAAAAACTTGAAAGGGAGAGCGTGCCTCCTGGCGTCCGACAGGCAAGCCTGTCAGGGGCTTTTGCAAAAGCCCCTTAAGAATCCCAAAAACTTTGAAAAGGGATGTATGAGGGATGTGAGAGGACACCAAAAGCCATAGGGGGCATCACCATGGGGCCCCTACCCCATTGGTATATGGGGGCTATGTTCAAGATTTTAATGGTAAATTAGTATGAGGTACATTATAGCACAGATTTGGGAATTTTGCAACCACTCCGACCGTAAAAAAAGCCAAACCAGCCAAAAAACCAGCCGCAAGGATTCTCTCCTCACGGCTGGTTTCATTTCAGGGGTTTCTTTTACATATTACCCGACAATAGCCACGACCTCAACCTCAACCAGCACGCCCTTGGGAAGGGACTTGACCGCCACGCAGGAGCGGGCGGGGTTGGTGGTGAAGCAGGCGGCGTAGACCTCGTTGAATGTGGCGAAGTCCGCCATGTCGGCCAGGAAGCAGGTGGTCTTGACCGCTTTCTCGGGAGAGCTTCCCGCGGCCTCCAGGACGGCGGTCAGGTTCTTCATGACCTGCCCGGCCTGCTCGCGGATGGTCTCGCCCACCACGGTACCCGTGGCGGGGTCCAGGGGGATCTGCCCCGAGGTGAACACCAGGTTCCCGCAGGTAATGGCCTGGGAATAGGGGCCGATGGCGGAGGGGGCGTTGGGGGTTTGGATGATGTTTCTCATGGGATATACCTTCTTTCAATTCAATTCGATAACCTTGACCGACGTGGGCTCCAGCTCCACGGTCATGGCGGTGTCGCAGTCCACGCCGTACTCATCGGGGTAGAGGGTGAGGGTGGCGGTGGTTGCCTGCTCGGATACGTTGATGATAAACAGCACGGTCTTCTCGCCCGCCTCGTCCTGCCATACGCCCGAGATCACCTGGCGGTAACCGTCCACAGGTGCCAGCTCGGTCTCCACCACGGGGGGACGCATGAGCTTGCCGTAGTTGAACAGGTCAATGTACTGCATGCGGGCATCTACGACCTGTTTCATGAAGCTGATGCGGGACTCAGGAGCCGACAAGAACTGGGTAGCCGAGCACCAGCCGGGCTGTTGGCCGAAGAGCATGGCCTCGCCGAAGTGGTAGCGGAAGGCGTTTTCGGTGCCAACCGCGTCGGAGTTACGGCCCACCATCTGGACGTAGCCTGCGTAGACCACGGGGAAGGCGGGGACCATATCGTTCAGATTCCACATCCAGGACAGGAGGCCGTCGAAGGACTTGACGTAGGCTTCGCCTGTGGATTCACTGAAATAGAAGGAACCCGCAGGACGGCCGCTGATGATGTCGAGGACCATGTCGTTGTAGCCGTCGGACCAGTAGGAGCCTCCGCCCGTGACGTGGCCGTGGAGGGGGTTACTACAGGGAATGGGGGCCACGGCGGCGATCTGATCGAAGTACACGCCGTCAATGGGGAGTTGTGCCTCCATGTCCCGCACCAGTTGCTTCATGATCTGACGCCAGGTGGTAAAGGAGGGACACATGACCGCCAGGGGATTGGCGTAGGCAACGACGTAGGGATTCCCGTCGGGGTAGAGGGCCACACCGTTCACGCCCGTGTTGTCGTAGTTGGTCTCGTAACCCTGGGAGCCGTCCAGGGTGCCCCAGCTCACGCCGTTGATGTAGGGCATGACGTAGATCCCCGCGTCCCGCATTTGGGTGAAGCGGTCCACGGTGTTGGACCTGGCGGGGAGGAAGTGAGGATAATAGGTGTCGAAGGCGATCTCATGCCAGGAGTAGGCGTGGACCGCGATGGGGTAGCCCATCTTCTCACGGAGCATCAACGCGGCTTGCAGGTCGGTGCTGTGGGTGTAGTCCACCAGCCACATGGCGATATCCTTGAACTTCTCGTCGGTGTCGGGGCGGCCCTTCTCGGGGAGCCACTCTGCGTGATTGTGGACGAAATCGGCATAGAGCAGGGTGGCGTCGTACCAGTCGCCCTCAAAGGCCTCCCAACGGATACAGCCGCCCAGGTCGAAGGAATTGCCCACGTTTCCTGCCCCGATGGCGGGGAATTTGGCGGTCAGATTCGCACGGTTCCGACTCACATTGGTGGAAAAGGATTTCATACTGCCCGCGGCGTCGTGGACACCCAGGTAAATACCGCCCTGCTCACCCCAGTAAGCGAAATAGGGCATGGACAGCAGATGGCCGGGATAGTCCAGTGACAGACTGCATCCCACCTCGTGGGCATTTTGGATCATGCGTCCGCTCCGCTCGGGGAGGAAGGCGTGGATGACCTCGCCCTTCAGCTCGGGAGTGGGGTAACTAGCGTTCATAACGGTGTGGGTGGCAGACTCGTTGGTTACTTTCGTGTACCAGGAAATCCCCTTTCCATCGGCCTCGCCCGTAAGCTCCACCGTAATGCCCGCGATGCCCTTGGGCTCGGTCATGGTGATCGTCACGGCATCGTCCCCGTAAGCCACATCCACCGAGCTCCACCCGGCCTGGGAATCCACGCTTTGGACGTTCCCTTCACCGTCGCGGATCTCCATGGTGAACACCACACCCGCGTTTACTTCCATATCCCCGAATTGGCCCTCGTGGAAACGGACACTCGAGTCCGAGTAACCGATGGACAGCGTCCAATTTTCAGCCGTCATAGCCAGGAGATTCTGGTAGCGTCCCGAAACCTTTTTGGTGGTAAAGGTCACCGCCCGAGGGGCGGGCGGAGTGGTCGCCTCCTCGGTCTCGGGCAGGGTTGCGGCATCGGTATCTGCTTTCGTGTCTGCCGCGGAGGTCCCGGGCTTACCCGTGGTTTGGGTCTCATCCCCGCCGGAGGGGGTACACCCGGCCATACCGCCCAGCATCAGCGCGGCGGACAATATACAAGTGATCAATCGTCGGATTCTCATATTGATCCTACCTTTCTTTTTTGCTACGTTCAAAATTTGCCCTCCCCAAAGGAGGGAGAGCAAACTGTTGATGCGATTCCGTAACGATTACTTGCTCAGCTTACCGTACATAGGACCGTAGGTGGCGCAGGCGCGGTAGTCCTGGCCCTCCGGGTCGCTGCCAAAGGCGTTCCAGGCGGCGGGACGGAAGATGTCGGCGGCGGGGACGTTATGCATACAAACGGGGATGCGGAGCATGGAGCACATGGTGATCAGGTCGGCACCGATGTGGCCGTAGCTGATGGC
>CAYRTP010000007.1:0-30256 GCA_964427175.1 uncultured Clostridium sp.
CGGTGAGGGAGATGACGTCGCGGTCACGGAGCTCAAAGCCCTCGCACTTAGCGGCGTCGATCACGCTTTCGGTAACGATGGCGGCCAGATCGTCGCCCTCGCGGATGATGGGACAACGGATGCCCCGGGATACGGTACCTACTTTTCTGATCTGTTCCATAATTCTTATCTCCTGTAAATTATTTACAAAATGGTGTTTGATGGGAAAGCGCGCGCAGCCGCCGTAAATAGTGGCTGGTCCAGTACGCCATCATGTCGATGACGCACACCCGAGCATCTGCATTGACGAGCATGAAACGCCTCCCTTCTCCGAACCGGTACCGCTCTACGCCAAAAATGGCCTGCCGCCTGACGGCAAAAGAACGTTACAGTATATTATATCAGTTTTTCGGATTTTTTTCAAGGGGTTTGACGAGAAAACTTCAAAAAAGCCATAGTTTTTTTTGGAATTTGACCATTTTGGCGGGTCCGCCGTCAGTTTTTTTGAAAAAAGAGGTGTCCGCGCGGGGCGGACACCTCTTGACTTTTTAATACACGGTTTCATCCTCTCCCGTAATCACGGTTACGAAATCCGGGTAACGCCAGGAGCGTCTTCCGTAATTCGGTTCAGAGGGCACCAAAATAGGTCGGACCTCCATCACCAGGTCATAGGGGCCCGCGGGGGCATCCTCGGGGATCTGTGTGACCATGTCGGCCGAGGGGTTCCAGGGCTCCCAAATCGGCATGGTGTAGACCACGGACTCGGGTCCCACATATTCCAGGAAGGCAGAAACAGCGGTAAGGGGACCTTCGGGGGAATCCAGCAGGAAATAGGTCTCGATCTCATCCCCCCACGTCAGGGTCTGGGCGCGGATTCCCGTGTACATTTTAAGCTCTATACTATCGGATACGGTGTAAAAATCCCAATGCTCCACCGTCACGAAGGAGGGAAACCGCCAGGTATACCCGCCTCGGGTGTCCTTGACCACCAGCGTATAGGTTGTCGTGTAGGTTCCGAAATCCGGTCGGAAAACAGCCCGTCCCGTCTCCTCGTCAAAGGTCAGCGGGATGGTATAGGGATTGGAAACCGAGGGCTGATTGAACTCCAGGTAGGCCTCAAAATCTCGGTAGACCTCCCCCTTGCAGGTCAGATCCACCGTGATCTCGGGGGCATCCCCGCGGATACAGGTGACCGAGTTGTCGGTGATCTCGGCGGTACAGGTGAAGTCCTCGTAGGCGGGCAGATCGTCGTACAGGGATTTGCCCTCGGGCCACACCAGCATGATCTTGGGAAAGACCCACTCGTAGCCGTATTCCTCCATGATTACCGCCAGGTCATAGAAGCCCTCGGGGGCATCCGCGGGGATAGCGTTCTTGCGAAGCAGGGCGCTGTCGCTGAGTATGTGTGCCACGTTCGGATTCCAAACCTCAAAGCTGTAGTCCCCGTCAACCTGCCGCATTTCGGCCTTCCAGTTGAGGCTGCGGAGCTCCGGGGCTGGGTAGAGGGACACGTTGGGGGCGTTGAGCCTCACGTCAATGGACAGGATCCCGTCCAAGGCCGCCCCCCGCTCCAGGACGTTGGGGGAGAGGGTGGCGGCGACCGTGAAGTCCTCGTAGGCGGGAGGGAGGACGGTGAGGAAGTTTTCTATGCGTACGGTCTCAAAGGACTCGCATCCAAGCTCCAGACAGCCCTCCGTGGTCATATTCTCCATACCGACGTACAAATCGTAGGTTCCGTCGGGCGCGCCATAGGGGACGTAAAGCGAAGGGAGCTGTGAATTGATCATGGAATTTTTGATGTTCACAGCGTAGGCAACGCCCGGTTCTCCCGTATACTGCAAGAAAGCCACGCCGTGCATTTCAAAATGCTGCTGACGCTCCTCATCTCCAAAGGTGAAGGAAATATCCCACATTTGACCGAGGGAGAGGGTGTCGTCGGCAATGGTGACGGTGGGGGCGTAGGGGTTTGAGGGGGAGATTCCCTCCATCTCGGTCACATCCGCGGCCGTCTCGGACGGCGGCGTGTCGGGGGTATCCTTCCCCATGAGCAGAACGGCGGCAAGTCCCCCCGCTACCAGGACCGCCGCGGCGATGCCGAGGATGAGCCAATGTTTGGGGCGCAGATGGTTCATAAACACTCCTTTTCAACCAATTGCGGTAGGGGAGGGGTTGCTCCTCCCGCCCCGCGTACATGTTTTCGATCTTATGCTTACAACAACGGCGCAAACAACCGCAGAAGCCCCAAATACAGATCGTACAGCACGTTGAACCGCCGTTTCTTGACCGTGACGGGCTCGCACCGCGGGAAGGTCTCCTCGAAATCGGCCTTCACCGAGGGGATGACGGGATGATCCACGAACATACAGGCGTTCTCAAAATGCAGGGTCAGGGAGCGGTAATCCAGGTTCACCGAGCCCACAACGGCCTGGCGGTCATCGGCCACGAACACCTTGGAGTGGACGAAGCCGGGGGTGAACTTGTAGACCTTGACCCCGTTCTCGATGAGCTCGGGGAAATAGGACTTGGTCAGCTCGTAGACCACCTTCTTATCGGGAACCGCAGGGACCACCAGCCGTACGTCCACCCCCCGTCGGGCGGCCAGGGAGAGGGCGCGGATCATTTCGTAGTCCAGCACCAGGTAGGGGGAGTAGATGTAGATATAGTCGGTGGCCTGGTTGATGACGTTCAGGTAGACGTTTTCGGCCACTATCTCGCTGTCCACGGGGGAGTCGCCGTAGGGCTGGACCATGCCCGCGCACTTGACTGCGGCGGAGCGTTCGGGGTTCGGCATATAAGCCGCCACCGCCTCGCGGGTGTCGGTGGGGCGGTTGGCGTTCCACATCTCCAAAAACAGCAGGGTCATGCTCCGCACGCCCTCCCCCTCCAGGCGGATGATGTTGTCCCGCCACTCTCCGAAGCGGATATCCTCCCCGATGTACTCGTCGGCAAAGTTGACCCCGCCCGTATAGCCCACGTTGCCGTCAATGACCATGATCTTGCGGTGGTCGCGGTGGTTCATGACCACGGCGTACACGGGGCGGTAGGGGTTGAAGGCCACGCATTGGATGCCGTAGGCTTCCAGCTCCCGATGGTACTTACGGGGCAGGTAGGAGATGCATCCCACGTCATCGTACATGAGCCGTACCTCCACCCCCGAGGCGGCCTTCCTCTTGAGGATCTCCAGGACGGGGTCCCACATGACCCCGGGGTTGAGGATGAAATACTCCATGAAAATGAAATGCTCGGCGGTCTCCAGGTCGCGGAGCATCCGCTCCCAGCCCGCCTTGCAATCGGCGTAGTAGGCCGCGTCGGTGTTGGTGTAGGCAGGGAACCCGTTACGGGCCAGGTAGCGGCTCTGCCCCACCAGGTACAGGTCCTCACGGGGGATGGGGATATCGGCCGCCGAGGGGGACTCTGCGATCTCCGTGAGCGCGGGATCCAGGTTGCTGACCTTGTAGGGAGCCAATATCTCCCCGCTCTGCTCCAGGGCGCGGAGGAGCTTATGCTTGGGTCCCTTACCGCCCGAGATGAGGAAGATGATCCCGCCGAACAGGGGGAACACCAGGATGGGGACGATCCAAGCCATCTTGACCTGGGGGTTGCCGGGTCGGTTGATGATGAATACCACCGCCGCCAGGCTCAAAAGGTTAAGGGCGAAGGCAAAGGGCAGGTAGTAGGCGGACAGGTAGAAAACAATAAAGAACAGCCAGGCCAGCTGGATGGCGATACCCAGGCTGACCAGCACCACGCGGGAAAATAGCTGACGAAGCAGTTTCATGGAATGAGACGGCCTCCTTTCGGAAATATGCTCTGTTCCTATTATACCCGCTGGTTATGAATGGGGTATGAACAATGGTTGGATTTCCCTGAAAAATTCCCGTCCGCGGTCTTGACAGGGGGAGGGGTTTGTGGTACACTGATGCCATCAAATCCAAAGGAGTCCCTCATATGCCCACCGCCAAGATCCAAAGCCGTACCCTGGTCCTTCCCCGCTCGGGGCGCACCCTCGCCTTTGAGCTGGAGCGCAAGGCCGTAAAGAACCTCAATCTCCGCGTCCGTCGGGATGGGACGGTGTACCTGTCCATCCCCACCCGCACCACCATTGCCGCCGCCGAGGCCTTCCTCACCGAGCGGGAGGACTGGCTCCTGGGGGCCCTGGACCGCATGTCGAAGCGAGCCGAGGCCCATCCCGCGGGGGACGCGGTGGAGGATTCCCTGCCCTACCTGGGCGGGAGCCTGGCGGTTTTGTGGCAGACGGGCACCCCCGCCCGGGTGGAGGCGGACATGGAGAACCGCCGCCTCACGGTCACCCTCCCCGACGTAAACGACCCCGACCTCCGCGCCGCCGCGGTGGAGACCTTTGAGAAGGCCGAGACCCGCCGCCTGGTGGAGGCCTTGGTGGCCCGCTACCACCCGCTGTTCGCCGCGCGAGGGATTCCCTACCCCAAGGCAGTACGGGTCAAGTGCATCAAGTCCCGTTTCGGGAGCTGTGCCCCCGCCACGGGATCTCTGAACTTCGCCGCGCGGCTGTGCGAGTACCCCGTTCCCTTTATCGAATACGTGGTGGTCCACGAGCTCTGCCACTTTTTGGAGGCCAACCACTCCGACCGCTTTTGGCGGGAGGTGGAACGGGTGTTGCCGGACTGGCGGGAGAGGGAGAGGTTGGGGAAAGGTAATTGATACTAAAACTTGAATGGGAGAGCGTGCCTCCGGCGGCTTAAGGGCCTTTTGAAAAAGGCCCTTAAGAATCCCCAAAACTTTGAAAAGGGATTTATGAGGGATGCGAGAGGACACCAAGAGCCATAGGGGGCATCACCATGGGGCCCCTCCCCCATTGGTATACGGGGGCTGTATTCAAGATTTTTATTGTAAAATAGTATGAACGAAAAAAACATCCCTTGAAGCCCACAGCTCCTCGGGATGTTTTCTCATTTATACCCCCGCCAGCACCTCAACCAGCTCGCTTCGGGCGCGGGCGGCTGCTTCGATTCGGAGAGGGTGGATGCGCTCAAGCTTTTCGACGGACCGTTCCACCGAGCGGCGGATCGACTCCATCTCGGACATGGCGGTCTCCAGTTGGGTAACCGAGGCCTCACCGTGGTTGCCTCGGAAGGTGTTTTGCAGGATCTGAAGCCGTCCCACGGGGGACAGGTCGATGATATCGCTCCGAAAGGCCTGGGCCAGCTCCACCAGCACGGGGATCTGGTCCTCCGCGCTCCGCAGAATGTCGCTGATCAGGCCGGGTCTCACCACCGCGGTCACCACCGCGTCGGTTACAACATCGCTGCGGTGGCTACTCTTGTGTCCCGCCTTCCACGCTCGTTGCAAAACGTCGGTGATCTCGTCGGTCTTACGCATCAGCCGCTTGCCGAGGATAGCCAACTCCTCCAGCTCGGCGGCTTCGGCCAGATTGCGGCGAATCCGCTCGGTGATCTCGGCCACGGCGGCCCCGAGCTCTCCCTCTCCGCGGAGGGCCTCATTGGTCATACTCTCCAAAAGTGCCTCAAAATCCTTGTCACAATTGCCCAGGCTCCGTAGCTCGGACTCCATCTCGGCCACGCGGACAGTCAGCTCCTCGGATTCCGACCTGGCTTCCTCGTAGTAGGCCTTCACGGTCTCCACGTCGGCCTCCTCGGCGGCCCGCTTTTGCTCCATACGGCCCGTGACCTTGTAGAGCAGGTTGGTCAGCGTTCTGTCATGCAACCGTTCCACCTCGGCGGTCTCCCGCGCCAGGCTTTGCTCACGGGATCGGACCTGGTCCAGGACAGTATCCCTTCGTTTCCTCAGAGGCGGGAGTTCGGATGCCAGCTCCGCCTTCCGCTCGCTTTGCTTGGCTAAAAGAGCCAGCTTTTCCCCATTGGTCATGCCGCTCATCGCTCATCTCCGAATCCGCACCAAAGTCTCGATTCCCTGCCCCAGAGCCTCGCAGAGCGCGTCCACCTCGGCCTCGGTGTTCTGTGCCGAGAAGCTGATCCGCAGGGAGCAGTCGGCCTCGTGGGCGGTCAGGCCGAAGGCCGACAGCGAGGGGCTGACGTGGGTGGAGTGGGAGGAGCAGGCCGAGCCGCTGGACACGCAAATCCCCTTGGCCGACAGGAAATTCAGCATGGTCTGGGATTTGATGTCGGGGAGGGTGAGGTTGAGGACGTGAGGCGCGCGGGCGGCGGCAGGGATGTTCATCTGAACCCCTATGGCACGGAGCTTGTCCTCCAAACGGTCGCGGAGGGCGGCCATGTGGGCGCAATCACGGGCGCGGGCGGCAAAGCCGGCCTTGGCCGCCGCGCCGAAGCCGCAGATGCCGATGACGTTCTCGGTTCCCGACCGCAGACCGCTCTCCTGGCCGCCTCCGGGCAGGTAGGGGATGAGACGCTTGGTCTTGATGATGTCGGGATGGACGTACAGAGCGCCCACGCCCTTGGGACCGTGGATCTTGTGGGCACTGACCGTCACCAGGTCGGCGTGGATGGAGGCGGGGGTAAAGGGCACCTTGAGAAAACCCTGGACCGCGTCGCAATGGGTCACGGTACGGCTGTCCTTGGCCTTGGCGGCGGCGAAGACCTTGGCCACGTCAAAGTGGGCCCCCGTCTCGTTGTTGACCATCATCATGGAAACCAGAAGGGTGGGCTCGCTCAAGGCGGCGATGGCCGCCTCGGTGTCCAGAACACCGTTGTGGGTGGAGATCCGCACCACCTCCAGGCCGTCGGCCTCCAGGCGTTTCATGGCCTCCTCCACCGAGGGATGCTCGCAGTCGGTGGTGATGATCCGCTTACCGAAACGGCGGGGCTTGGCGTAGACCGTACCGAAGATGGCCAGGGCCGAGGCCTCGGTGCCGCAGGAGGTGAAGATCAGCTCGTTCGGCTTGACCGCCTTGACACCCAAAGCCGCCCCCACCTGCCCGCGGGCGCGGTTCAACAGGGTGTGAGCCGCCTGCCCCACGCTATGAAGGGAGGAGGGGTTGCCAAAGGTCCCCATGGCCTCGGTCATGGCGGCCACCGCCTCGGGGCACAGGGGGGTGGTAGCGGAATTATCCAAATAGATGGTTTGCATAGTAATACTGAATCCTTACGAATACTTTTTTAAAGTTTTTGGGATTCCCAAACCCTTTTTTCAAAAAGGGTTTGGGCCGCCGGAGGCACGTTCCCCCCGTTCTCCTTACCCAAACACAGCCTTGCGGAAGGTCAGGGCCTCCTGCATGGCGGCCACGTCATCCAGGTGGGCATCGTACTGCTCGGGCAGGGCGGTATAGGTCATGATGACGATCATGTAGGAATAGACGCAGATGGCCTGACGGCACTTGTAGGTCACGCCGCCCAGGGTGTAGGTGTACTCGTACACGGTGGCCTTCCGTCCGCCCATGGTCTGCTCCACGGGCTCGGCGGTGAGCGTGTAGCCGTCCAGCGCGTCCTTGTAGTATTTCTCGGTGTTCTCCCAGTAGTCCGCCACGCTGTAGCCGTCGCTCTCGGGAACGTAGCCCATGACCGTGACGTTGGAGCGGTCCTCCTCCGAGGCGTAGACCAGAGCGGCGGCCTCGGCGTCGCCCACCACCCAATCATCAGGGGCGAAGAAACGGTAGGCCACGTCATTCCCCGTCACCAGCTTCATGCCGTCGGGAATATCGTCCACCTTGGGGAGCTTGCGCTCGTCATCGGTGCCCTCAAAGGGGTAGGCGTAGAACATGATGTTCTCCAGGATCCCGTCCACGGTGTCCAACCACCGATCAAAGCTCTCGGCCTTGGAGGAGTAGGTGAACAGGTAGAAACGGCCCTCCACCTTGGTCAGTACCTGACGGAAACGGTGGGTCTCACCGCTCTTGACGGCGGCATAGGTGATGTCCTTGGCCTTGTAGCTGCCGAGAGTCGCGTCAAATTCTTTCTCGGCCTTGTAGCCGGACATGGAGGAGATCCCCGCCACGTGGGCGGCGTAGAAATCCTCCAACGAGGCGGTCACCGCCTCCCCGTCGGCCGCGGGAGCGTCAAAGACCACCTCGGCCATGGAAACGGCGGTTCCCTCAGCCAGGGAGTAGTACCCGCCCGACACACCGCTCTCGGTGCTCGTCCGCCATTGGGTGGGGATAAACAGGCGGAAATATTCCCCCTTGCAGGTGGCGTACTGGTAGCCATCGGGGATCGCGTCCCCCTTGGAGCAGGCAACCAGGGACCCCGTCAGCATACAAAGTGCCAGCAGGGCGCAAAGCATACGGCTAATCGTGCGGTTCTTCATTTGTGATCTCCTGTTGATCTTGATGTATTTCTTGATCTGATTATTATAACGACTGAATATCAAGTGAGTATAAACTATACCACATGACCCTTTTTAAGTTTTGGGAGTTCTTAGAACCTTTTTTCAAAAAGGTTCTAAGCCGCCGGAGGCACGCTCTCCCCTCCCCATCCTCACCCGATCACCGCGTCGGCGGCGGACATGATGGCGAGCTTGCCGCTCTCGTAGGTGAGACCGCCCTGGAAGAAAGCGGTGTAGGGGGGGCGGAGGGGACCGTCGGCCGAGAGCTCAATGGACGAGCCCTGGGTGAAGGCTCCCGCCGCCATGATGACGGGATCGTTGTAGCCGGGCATAGCCCAGGGCTCGGGAGTCACGTGGGAGTCCACGGGGGACCCCGCCTGAATGCCGCGGCAGAAGGCGCACAGCCCCTCGGCCGAGCCGGTGATCACCGACTGGATGATATCGTGGCGAACCTCGTTCCAGGCGGGCTCCACCGCAAAGCCAAGGGCGTTGAAGATGTACGCCGCCAGATGGGCGGTCTTGATGGCCTGGGCCGTGGTGTGGGGAGCGTAGAACAGACCCTTGTAGAAGCTCTTGTTGTGGCCGAAGGTGGCACCCACCTCTCCGCCCACGCCCACCGAGGTCAGACGGTAGGAGCAGAGCTCCACGGCACGCTTGGTGCCCGCCAGGTAGCCGCCGGTCTCGGCCATGCCGCCGCCGGGGTTCTTGATGAGGGAGCCGATGATGAGATCCGCGCCCACGGCGGTGGGCTCAACCGTCTCCACGAACTCGCCGTAGCAGTTGTCCACCACCACGAAGCTGTGGGGGGATACCCGCTTGACGAAGGCCGCCAGCTCCCCGATCTCGGAGACCGACAGGGTCTTGCGGTTCAAGTAGCCCTTGGAGCGTTGCACAAAGACCATCTTGGCCCGCTCGCCCAGAGCGGCCAGCTTCTGCTCAATGGTGTCAAAATCGAAATGCCCGTCGGGGGTCAGATCCACCTGATCGTAGTCCACGCCGAAATCCTTCAGCGAGCCGTTGCCGGGGGTGCCGCAGAGGCCGATGACCTCCTCCAGGGTGTCGTAGGGCTTGCCCGCCACCGAGAGCATCACGTCCCCGGGGCGCAGGATGCCGAACAGACCGATGGTCAGGGCGTGGGTGCCGCTGACGATCTGATGGCGGACGATGGCCGCCTCGGCCCCCATGACCTCGGCCCAGATCTCGTCCAGGACATCCCGTCCTCGGTCATCGTAGCCGTAGCCGCTGGTGCCGTCAAAGTTGGTCATGGCCACGCGATGGGCGCGGAAGGCATCCATGACCCGCTCAGTGTTCTCAAAGGAAATGCGGTCCACCTCGGCAAAGTAGGGGGCCAATGCCACCTCCGCCTCGGCGGTGAGTTGCTTGATTCTATTGGAGATTTGCATGATGGTTGGGTTCCTTTATTTTTTCTGTTTATATGTTAGACGTGATTGATAACCGTTCATCCGATGTAGGGGCGAGCATCGCTCGTCCGCTATGCGGGGTGCGGACGGCCAATGGCCGCCCCTACGGCATGGGTCGCCGCGAGAGCCTCACACCGTCCGCTTGACGATCTCGCTGACCAGCTTGAACTTCTCCATCTCCACGTGAGGGGGACAGCTGTCGCTGTTGGCCAGCACGAAACGCTTGCCCTTCATGGCATCCAACAGGAAGTAGACCCGCTCCTCCAGCTGGTCCAGGGTGCAGTTTTGGAAGAATGTAGGCTCGATGCCGCCGATGAGGCCTACGTGATCGGGCATCTTGGCGATCGCCTCAGGCAGGTCGATGTTGCCCGTAGGGGGCGGAGAGATGGACTCGATCATGTCGATGCCCGTCTCGCACATGGCGGGAATCAGGTCCTTCAAGTGACCGCAGGCGTGGTGGATCAGGAGCTTTCCGTTATCGTGGAGCAGCTTGCTCCAGGCGCGGAGCTCGGGGGCGGTGTAGGTTTCAAACATGGCGGGGCTGATGTTGGTGGTGGAGCTGTCCTCCCAGAAGATGAAGGCCTCGGCGGAGGTGTTGACCGACGCTTTGACCGTCTCCTGATCCTTCTCCCACATGACCTCCAGGCATTCCTGCACCACCTCGGGGAAATCGTACAGGGCGTAGGTCAGATTCTCGGTACCGCACCACCGCTCCACCAGGGATTGAAACGCGGTCTTGTAGTGCACGCCGAGGAGGGGCATGATGAGGCCCTCCTCCCCGATATCCCGATACAGCCCTTCCACACCGCCGATATTCGGCACCACGGTCTGGTTCTCCGTGATGTATTGGAGCACCCGAAAATCCTCCTCGGTCTCCACGGGGTGGCCCGTGAGGAACCAGGTGTTCCCGCTCGGCGAATAGGTATATTCCTGGGTGATGGTGCCCACTTTGGTTTCAAAGGAGGTGTAGCTCTTACGGCTGTCCCCCCAGGAGGTGACGGTGCAATTCTTTTGCTCCACCGAAAAGGCCTGGCCAAAGCCCCGCAGGATGGGGTCGGCTCCCATGGCTTTCAGGTACTCCGCCTGCCCGCAGGCACGCTCCTCGTCGGTCAGATGCTCCCAGTAGTAGGCCAGGAAGGGGGACCAGGGAACGCGGTCCACCTCCTTACCCAGGATGGCGTTGAGGATCCGTTGCTTGGTCGTCATAGGTGAGTCCTCCTGTGATTACTTCTTTCTCTTACGGCAGAGATACTCGTCCAGCTTCTCCTTGACGTTGTCGGGGATCTCACGGCGCACGGGGCAGAAGGCGGCGTTGGCCATGCGCTCGGCAAAGACGGTGATGAGGTCGATATCCACCTGCATATTCTCCACCTTGATGATCTCGGCGGTGTCATAGCTGTTGTGGATGGTGGCCGCCTCGCGGGGGGAGATGCGGGCGAAGGAGACGGCGGGAATGCCCTTGTCGGCCATGGGGGTGGAGTCGCTGGAATACACGTCCTGGTAGGGGTCGATCAGAGTCCCCAGCTCACGGCCCAGGTAGCTGATGTAGGACACCAGGGCCTCCTCGGAGGTACAGCAGGCGATGAGATGGCCCATGGTACAGCCGATCATGTCCAAATTGATGCACAGCGCGATCTTGGAAAGGGCCTCCTCGTGATCGGCGCAGTAGGCCTTGGCACCCAAAAGTCCCCGCTCCTCACTGCCGCACCATACGAAGCGCAGGGTACGCTTGTGGGGGTGAGTCATGAAGTGCTCGGCCATGACCAGAAGTCCCACCGAGCCCGACATATTGTCATAGGCACCCTGGGACAGGGAGGTGGAATCGTAGTGGGCGGTGAAGATGATGGTCTCCTCCAGCTCACCGGGCAGATCCAGGACCACGTTGCGGGACTTGCCCATATACTCGTCCTGGGACAGGGTGATCTTGGCGGTCTTGGCACCGCCCTTGATGAGGGTCACCGCGTCCTTGGCGTTGATATTGACCCCGGGGATCTTCTCCACGCCCTCGGCCACCATGGCGCGGAGCTCACGGCGGTCGATGTCGCGGTCGGCGTAGTTGACGCTTCCGTCATAGGTGATGAAGCCCACCGCGCCGTGCTCCAGGATGTCGCGGTAACGCCAGTAGCCCAGGTAGCCGTCAAACAGCACGATCTTGCCGCGACAGCCCTCCAGGGCGTACTTGTCCTTCCCCGTCAGGTAGTACAGAGGAGCCTCCACCTCGTGGGAGCCCGCGTTGAGATAGCCCTTGCAGGGAATCTCACAGCCGTCCACGGTCAGACTCTCGGTGTGCATGGTAGCCATCTGCACGTCAAACTCCTCCAGGACCGCCTCGGCCCCGAAGCCGCGGCAGATCTCACGGATGTACTCGGCGGCCTTCAACTCCTCGGGAGAACCGCCGGTGCGGATATAGGCAGTGTTGTCAAAAATCTGTTGAATCAGTTTGCTGTCCATAGATGGGCTCCTTTTTTGATATTTTTAAGCTGTATATTAGACGTGTCCGATAACCTTGCGTTGCTTCTGATACCGTCGAAAAAAACGTAGGGGAGGGGCTTGCTCCTCCCGAAATCGGTCGAAACACACGATAAAAAAAGGACTCGGAGATTTTGGGTGACGGGAGGAGCAAGCCCCTCCCCTACCAAGAACGAGATTGTCGAACACGTCTATTTTCGGTTTTTGGGGATTCTTAAGGGACTTTTTTTCAAAAAGTCCCTTAAGCGGGGGCCAGGGGCAGAGCCCCTCGCTCCCTAAACCAGTGGGCAGGGCCCCACGGTGAAGCGCCCTACGCAACCTGCTCCCCCCTCGGTCCCCCATAAATCCCTTTTTAAAAGTTTTTGGGGATTCTTAAGGGGCTTTTGGCAAAAGCCCCTTAAGCCGCCGGAGGCACGCTCCCCCGCTCTTACCGCTTCAACCAAGCTACGGTCAGATCCACACAGGCCTCGGCATCGTTGAGGTCCAGCATTTCCACACCCGAGTGGATGTAGCGGGTGGGGATGGAGAGGGCGGCGGCGCGAACGCCGGAGCCGCTCATCTGCATGGCGGCGGTATCGGTCCCGCCCGCGGCGAGAATTTCAAACTGGTGCTTGATGTCGCACTCCTTGGCCACAGCGGCGAACTCCTGGGTCAGCTCGTAGTCGCAGATCACCGAGCTGTCCTTCAGCTTGATGGCCGCGCCACCGCCCACCGAGCAGGCCATGGGCTTGGCACCCGCGCTGTCACCCGTGCCGGTCACGTCGTAGGCAATGCCAATGTCGGGCTTGATGCCGTAGGTCGCGGTCTTGGCACCGCGAATACCAACCTCCTCCTGGACCGAGAAGACGAAGTATACGTCATCGGCCACAGGCTCGTCCTTCAGCTTCTCGGCGATCTTGACCAGTACCGCACAGCCAATGCGATCGTCCAGAGGACGGCCCGCAATGCGGCGGCCGCAGAGACGGGTGATCCCGCCCTCCAGGGCGCAGAACTCACCGATCTGTACCCGACGCTCGGCCTCACGCTTGTCCTTGGCACCGATGTCCACGTACATCTTCTCCTGCTTCAGATCCGCAGGCGCGGTCCCCGCCTCGGGCACCAGGATGCCCTTCAGACCGTTGCCGAATACCACGGTGGAGTAGGCGGCGGCTACCCAGTTGATGCCGCCGATGGCGTTTACGCGGATGAAACCGCTCTCCTCAATGTAGGTCACCAGGAATCCGATCTCGTCCATGTGGGCGCAGAGCATGATCTTGCCCCGCTCCTCCTCGGGAGCGGAGCCGTTCTTGACGGCGATGAGGTTGCCCATGGCATCGTTCCAGCATCTGTCGGTCAGAGGGGCAACGATGGTCAGGAGCTTGTCCGAAAGGGCCTTTTCACGGCCCGAAATCCCGCGCGCGGCGGTGAGAGTTTTCATAAGGTTCAGCATATATCGTAATTCTCCGTTCAATTATTTGGTGGGATGCAGGGATTCAGTCCAAGGTCCACTCGCGCAGCATGGCTACAACCAGCTTGACGATCTGCTCAAAGTCCTCGTAGCGGGCCACGTTGGATGCGCTGTGGATATAGCGGGTGGGCAGGGACAGGCCCAGGACGCGAACGCCCGTCATGCTCCGCTGGATGTGGGCGGCATCGGTACCGCCGGTCATGGCCTGCTTGATCTGGCACTTCAGCTCCTTCTGCTCGGCGGTACAGCGGGCAAAGTCAATGAAGCCCATATCGTAGATGGTGCCGCGGTCCGCCAGGGTCAGAGTCCCGCCCTCGCCCTGGACCGAGACCTTGTTGCGTCCCGCGCCGGGCAGATCGTTGACGGCGGTGGCCTCCAGAATGATGGCGGTTTCGGGCTTGATGCCGAATGCGGCTACGTTGGCACCCGAAATGCCCACCTCCTCACAGCAGGTGAAGGCGAAGCACACGTCAAAGGGCATATCGCAGGGATCGCGGTGCAGGTCCCGCATGATCTCAATGAGCATGGCACAGCCCGCGCGGTCATCCAGGGCCTTGCCCTTCATCATACGGCCGTCCTTGCCGAAGGTCACGAAATCCGAATCAAAGGTGGCGTAGTCGCCCACCGCTACGTAGCGCTTGGCATCCTCGCGGTCGGAGGCTCCGATGTCGATATACATCTTGCGGATGGGGGTCGCCTTGGACCGCTCCTCGGCGGTCTGCAGGTGGATGGCCTTGGAGGCGATCACGCCGTGGATACGGCGGCGCTCGTCACCGATCTTCACGTGGCGGCCGCAGAGCACGCGGGGGTCAATACCGCCAACGGTGTCGAACTTGAGGTAGCCCTCCTCGGTGATCTCGGTGATCATGAAGCCCACCTCGTCCATGTGGGCGGACAGCATGAGACGGCGGGGCTTGTCGGGATTGTAGTCCAGGCCGCGGCCGCGAACAACGGCAATGAGGTTGCCCGCCTTGTCCACGGTATAGGTGTCGCAATCCCCCTGGATTTGCTCCATAATGAGCTCGCGGACCCCGTCCTCACAGCCCGAAGGGCCGAAGGCCAGGGACAGCTCGCGGATCAGATTCATTCCGGTCAGTTTCATTTTCCGAATACCTCCCCGATCTCCTTGGATTTAATGAAGGCCGTCACCACTCGCTTGAGGGCGTTGGCATCCTCCATGCTCAGCACCTCAGCGGAGGTGTGCATGGACTTGAGGGGCAGACTGCACAGGGCGGTAGGGATACCGTTGGCGGAAATGCCCAATACGTTGGCGTTGGTGCCCGTACTGCGGGTGCTGACCTTCATGGTGTAGGGGATCCCCGCGGCGCGGCAGGTGTCGGCCAGCAGGTGGGTCAGCTTGCGGTTGGTGACGGGAGAGGCGGCAATGGCCACGCCCTTGCCCTGCTCGGGCAGGAAGTTCTCCTTGGTCTCGGGGGTGGAGGCGTGAGTCACGTCCAGTACCAGGGCGTAGTCGGGACGCAGACCGAAGCCCGCTACCCGCGCGCCCACCATGCCCGTCTCCTCAAAGGCGGAGAACAGGAAGTAAACGTCGCCCGCCAGGTCCTTCTTCTGCACCGCGTCGATGCCGAAGATGGCGCAGGCACCGCAGGCCTTGTCGTCAAAGGCCTTGCCCGCCAGGCACTCGTTCTGGAGCTCGCGGTAGATGGGCTTGAAGCCCACGGGGGTGCCGATGGGGCAGAGCTCGGCCAGCTCCTCCTTGGAGTAGCCCGTGTCGATGAGCATCTCGGAGAGGGGGGTGAGCTTTTCCATATCGGCGGCGGTGGACAGGTGGGGAGCCTTGGCGGCAAACACGCCGTAGATGGGCTCCTTGCCGTAGATGATGACCTCGGAGGCGGGCAGGATGCGGGTATCCATGCCGCCGATGTTGGTGACGGTCAGAAAGCCGCCCTCCTTGATGTCGGTGACCATCATGCCGATCTCGTCGAAGTGGGTATCGATGAGGATCTTGGGGGCGTGGGGATGGCCGCACCGCTTGATGAACAGGTGGTTGCCCAGGGCATCGGTCCGATATTCGTCGAACACACCGCCCACCAGGCTCTGGAGTTCTTCCCCGCCCCGCCGCTCGTTGCCGCTGACCGACATGATGCCGCAGAGGGAGATAATGAGTTCTTTCAGTGTCATATGTTTATTCCTCTCGTTTTTTTTTACAAATTCAATGCCGAACCGTCAGACCTCGGAGAATTCGGTCACGATACGGCGGAACACCTCGCCCCGCTCCTCAAAGTTCTTGAAGGCATCGAAGCTGGTGCAGGCGGGGGACAGCAGGACCGTGTCCCCGTCGGCGGCCATCTCGCAGGCCGTCCTCATGGCGGTGCGGTAATCGGGGATGATCGTCACGGGGAGTTTTGCGGGATCGAAGTCGGCGCAGGCCTCCAGGGCGGCCATGATCTGATCCCGCGCCTGACCCGTCAGGACCACGCGGGAGGCCAGACGGCAGAGTGCCTCGGCCAGGGGATCGAAGGGGACGTGCTTATCCTGCCCGCCGCAGATGACCAGGGGATCCCTGCGCCCGTCGCGGGTGTTGGTCTCACGCATGGCGTTGAGGGCCGCCACGGTGCGGCTGGGGGAGGAGTCGATGGAGCCGTTGTAGAAGCGGATGCTCCCGCCCTCTCCGGGGATCTCCCGCACCAGCTCCAGGCGGTGGGGGACTCCCGTAAAGCTGTCGGCCACCGTCGCCACGTCCTCGGCCATCGCGGGAGGCTCAGCCCCCCCGATGGCGGTGCAGGTCAGGGCAATGGCGGTCATGTAGTTCTCGGCGTTGTGCCGTCCGGGCAGGCGGATGCGGGTGAGGTCCAGGATGGGGACGGTCTTGACCCCCTCCTCGGCGGGAGTAGCCAGGAGGATGGTTCCCTCCCGCTCGTACACCGCCAGATCTCCCCGCTCGGGGTTCAGAAGGTCGGGCAAATAGCCCTCGGGAAGGTCACGCTCCCCCGTGAACCACACCACAGGGGTAGTCATGGCCTTGCCCAGCTCACGGGTGTAGCCGTTGCGGGCGTTGAGCACCGCCAGGGGAGCCACGTCTCCGCCCAGGAGGTGGGCCTTGGCGGCCACGTATTCCGCCATGTCGGTGTGCCAGTTGAGGTGGTTGGGGCTGATATTGGTCAGCGCGCCGCGATGGACCGCGGCCCCCTCGCCCATGGTCTGAAGCTGAAAGCTGGACAGCTCCACCACGGCGAAGTCGTCGGCAGTCATGTCCTCCACCAGGGGGAGGAGGGGGGTGCCGATGTTGCCGCCCCGATAGACGCGGCCCTTCCCTCTCCGCTTGCAGGCGGCCTCCAGGATGAGGGAGGTGAGGGTGGTGGTGGTGGTCTTGCCGTCCGAGCCCGAAATGCCCAGGACGGTGGCCTCGGTCAGAGCCAGAAACAGCTCCATCTCGGAGGTCAGGACCGCCCCCGCCTCCACGGCGGCCTTGATCTCGGGCAGGTCGGGACGGAAGCCCGGGGAGCGGAAGATCATATCCCCCGCCAGCCCCGCCAGGTAGTCCTCCCCGCAGATGAGGGTAGCCCCTGCGGCCGCGATGCGGGCGGTGTCCCCGTCCCGCTCCATGGCGGCGGCATCCCGCTTGTCGCGGATAGTCACCGACCTCGCCCCGTGGGCCATGAGCCACTCCACCAGCGGGCGGTTGGACACGCCGTATCCCAACACGGTGCAGTCCCCGCCGCGGATGGTATCCAAAAGTATATGTGTACGCAAAATTTGCCTCCAAATCGAAAGTCATTAGACGTGTTCGATAACCTCGTTCTGTAGGGGCGGGGTTTCCCTGCCCGTTCACGAAAGGTTTCCGCAAATCCGCGGGAAACGGAACACCGATCCGGTAGGGGCGGCCATTGGCCGTCCGCGTCTCTCCTGCCTCACGTAGCGGACGAGCAATGCTCGCCCCTACATCAGGAAAACAGCTATCGAACATATCTATTATTTGATATCTATTTATTATATAACATTTTATAAAAATATGCAAGTGGTATGGGGAAATTTTTTGGCAGACAGGGGAGTTTTTTTCGCACAAAAAACCGCAGGAGACGCGGTGGGGTCTCCTGCGGGGGATGTATGGGGTAATGGGCTTGCGTGAAGTGATTACATCAACGCCTCAAACTGCTCCAAAGCGTTCTTGAAGGAAGCCATGGCCGCCTCGAATGCGTCCTTCTTGGTCAGGTCCACGCCTGCCAGCTTGAGAAGCTCCACGGGGCTGTCGGAACCGCCCGAGGACAGGAACTTGAAGTAGTCCTCCACGGCGGGTGCGCCCTCGGCGTAGATGCGCTCGGCGATGGAGATGGCCGAGATGATGCCCGTGGCGTACTTGTAAACGTAGAACGCGCGGTAGAAGTGGGGGATGCGCGCCCACTCGTAGGCGATCTCGGGGTCCGAAACCACCGAACGGCCGTAATACTTCTTGTTCAGCTCCAGATAAGCGTCGCACAGAGCGTCCTTGGTGAGGGGCTGGCCCTTCTCGGCCATATCGTGAGCCAGGAACTCGAACTCGGCAAACTGGGTCTGGCGGAAGCAGGTGGACTTGATCATGTCCATGTAGTAGGACAGCAGGTACTTCTTGAGGCTCTCATCCTCGGTCTTGCTCAGCAGGTGCTTGAGGAGCAGGACCTCGTTGACGGTGCTGGCCACCTCGGCCACGAAGATCTTGTAGTCGGCCTTCTCCTGGGGCTGGCTCTGCTGGGAGTGGTAGGAGTGCATGGCGTGACCCAGCTCGTGGGCGATGGTGAACACGTCATTGGTGGTGGGCTGGTAGTTCAAGAGCACGTAGGGGTGAGGCAGGCCGTAGGCACCCGTGGAGTAGGCACCCGAACGCTTGCCCTCGGTCTCCTCCACGTCGATCCAGCCGTTGTCGTGAGCCTCCTGCAGGAGTGCCTGGTAACGCTCGCCCAGGGGGGCCAGGCCCTCCTTGACCAGCTTGAAGGCATCCTCATAGTCCAGCTTCAGCTCGGCACCCTCCACCAGAGGGGTGTAGAGATCGTACATATGCATGGACTTCATGCCCAGCACGCGCTTACGGTCACGGAAGTAGCGATGGAGCAGGGGCAGACCCTTGTTGACGGCGCGGAGCAGGTTCTTGTAAACCTTTACGTCCACGTCCTCCGAGGCCAGGGCCTTGTCCAGGCAGGACTCGTACTTGCGGGCGCGGGCCAGGAAAATGTCCTTGTCCACGTTGCCCGTGTAGGTAGCGGTGATGGTATTGATGAGGCCGATATAAGCCTTGTAGTAGGCCTGGAACACCGTCTTACGCACACGGCGGTCGGGATGGCGGAGCAGAACGCCGTACATACCGTGGGACAGGGTGACCTTTTCGTCGCCCACCTTCACCGTGGGGAAGGGGAAATCAGCGTTGTCCAGCATACCGAATACCTGCTGGTAGCCGCCGAAGACACGGGAGCCCTGGGACAGAAGCTGCTCCATCTCACGGGAGAGGACGTGGGGCTTATCCTTGATGATGCACTTGATGGTGTAGTCGTAATCGCTCATGCGGGGATCGGCGGCGAAAGCCTCCAGGGTCTCCACGGGGAGCGCGGTGAGCTCGGGGGTGATGAAGGCGGTAGCACCCGACAGCTTCATGCCCAGCATGGAGAAGCGGGCCGAGAGGGCGGTGAACTCGGAGTTGCGGCTGTCCTCATCGTGACGGATGTGGGCGTAGATAGCCAGCTTGTTGAGCTTGAGGATCAGGGCGTTGAGCTTGGTCATGCAGGCCAGCACGTTCTCCACGCTGTCCAGCTTGCCCTCGAATTCCGAGAAGTCCAGCTCGGACTCACACTCGGCGTACAGGGCGTTCCATTCCTCGGTGCTTGCGAAAATGTCCTCCACGCGCCATTTCAGATGGGCGGGGACGGTGCTGCGGTCTTTTGCCATAATAGGTTCCTCCTGACATATATTGTGGTTTAGAAAATAATTTCATCGTGAATCACACAGATATGGGTATTATAGCACATTTTCACGGATAAAGCAAGTATGTTCCCCGGATTTTGGCGATTTGCCCAACAGATTTCCAAAAGGAAATCCCCCCGCGCGGGCGGAGGGATGGAAGATTCGGATCAGTTTGCGTCGTAATACTCGGGAATATCGGAATTCACGGTCTCACCTACGGTCTCAGCGGCGGGAGCCTCGGGCTCGTAGATGGCGCGGAGATTCTCGTAGAAGTTGGCGCGGGCGGCCATCTGGTAGGGAGATACCCACAGCATACCGATACCCAGGGTGAGCAGGCTGAGCAGGATCCAACCGATGAAGGAGAAATCCAGGCAGAACAGCTGCCACTTATAGCCCTTCATGTAACGCTGGCTCTCGTCCAGGCACTTCTTCCAGTCGTACTCGGGATGGTCGTGCTTGATGTAGAAGGCCATGGAGTAGGCGTAGGACTTGACGATACCGGGGATGACGAAGAGCAGGGTCCACAGAGCGGTGAACAGGCCCTGCAGGAGAAACAGCACCAGCAGATCGCCAAAGTGCTCACTGCCGCAGAACAGGTCTGCGATATCGATCTTGTCCTTCTGACTGCGGACCATCTGCAGGAATACGCGGCAGAGACCGAACATCAAAAAGCCGCCCAGGATCAGAGCGCCCACCAAAACCGAGCTGGCCACGCTCATAATGGCCGAGTACAAGAGGCAGACCACCAGAGCCATCAGCCAGGTGTTGCTGAAAATATTCCCGCCGAGTTGGGCACGGGCATTGGTGCGGAATACGTTGTTCTTATTCATTTTTCTTTCCTCCAATTGAATGTTTTTGCTTGGAATAGCACTATTATAACATATATTTTGTCATTTTTCAATGGGAATACGGCACATCTTTACCAAATTCGGCAGGTGATTTTCATAAAAACTTCACAAAGCCCCGCCGCACAGGCAATCTATGCGGCGGGGCTTGGGGTTATGACTACAGGCCATCAGACCTGCTTGATGACCTCCAGGAGGGGTCTTGCGATCTTCAGACCGGTCTCGAAATCGGGGACCAGACCGCACTCCAGGCTCATACGCTCCACGCCGGGGCACTGCTTGAGGGCGGCGGCGACAGCGGACAGGTAGGCCTCGTCACCGGGCTGAGGAGCCACACGGTCACCGGGACGGCCGTAGTGGGCATGGTACAGACGGTCGGCGGACTCGGGCAGAGTAGCCAGGTCCTCGCCGTTGTTGCCGTGATGGTAGAAGTCCACCAGGCCGCCCACAGCCTCGTGACCCGACAGCTTGGCCACGGCCACGCCCTCGGCTACCAGGTGAATGTAGTTGCATTCGTTGAAGGACAGGGGCTCCACCACCACCTTCATGCCGTACTTCTGAGCGACCTCACCGCAGACCGCCAGCACGCGGGCGAACTGGGGCTCCACCTGCTCGCGGGTCATGCCCTCGGGGATCTTACGGACCCAGCCGCTTCCGATGACGGCCACCTTACCGCCCCAAGCGGCGGCACGGGCAAAGCCCTTCTCACAGTAAGCCTCGACCTGAGGCAGGATGTCGGTCTGATCGCCGTCGGCGGCGTAGATGGGGAACCCGCCGCTGAAGAAGCAGTTGTAGGCCTCCACCTTGATGGGGGACTTCTCCACCAGGGCGGTATTGGCCGCGTAATCCTCGTCGCTCATGCCGACGAGCCAACCGAAGTTGGCTTCAATGTAATCGTAGCCCTGGGCATACACAGTAGCCAGCTGGTCAGGGGAGGTACATACACCGAGTTTCATAGTTTTTTCTCCTTTTTGATAGAAAAGATTGAGGTGTTTGCGGATATATTACGCCTTGAACTCCTTAACGTAGCGGATGGCCTCCTTGATCCAGCCCGCGCAGACGGGGCTTTCCAGGTAAGGCTGACCCACCGAGGTCTCTCGGTTGCAGAGAGACAGGCCGTGGACTCCGTCGGGGTAGACGTGGAGCTCAAAGGACACCCCTGCGGCGGCCATGGCGTTGGCATACAGCAGGGTGTTCTGGATCGGTACGCCGTTGTCATTGAAGGTGTGCCAGATGAAAGCGGGGGGAGTGGTGGCATCCACGTGGAGCTCCAGGGAGTAGCGGTCAGCCCCCTCGGTGCCCGCGCTGGGGTAGCCGCAGAGGTTGTCGATGGAGCCGCGGTGGGCGAAGGGACCGCCCGTGATGACGGGATAGCAGAGGACCGAGGCAGTGGGGCGGTTGATGCCCTCGGGTGCTTCCCCTCTGTCAATCCCCAGGGCCTCGCGGACCACGGGATCGTTCCACAGGGTGGCGCACATAGCGGCGCAGTGACCGCCTGCCGAGAAGCCCGTAATGAAGACGTAGGCGGGATCAACGAAATACTCCTCGGCGTGGTCGCGGATATGCTTCACCGCCAGGGCGGACTCCACCAGGGGATTATCGTTGGCCGCCTTCTCGCGGAGGGAGTAGCGGAGGGTAAAGACGTTCAGGCCCGCGGCGAAATACTGCAGAGCAACGGGCTCCGCCTCCCGCTCCGAGAGGCCGCCGTAGCCGCCGCCGGGACAGACGATGATGGCCCGCCGATAGGGGATATTCAGCTCCGCGTGGGGCTCGTGGATGTAGGTAGTCAAGGTACAATCGGGATAGCGATCATCCAAAACAAAGGTTTGGGTTCTCATATACAAACTCCTTTCGAAAGCGTGATACTCATCTCCGATTAAAAACTTGATTGCCTCCGGCGGCTTAAGGGCCTTTTGAAAAAGGCCCTTAAGAATCCCTAAAACTTTAAAGAAAGGATTATAGGGGGTGCAAGAGAACACCAAGAGCCATAGCGGTCATCACCATGGGGCCCCTGCCCCATTGGTATATATGAATGCTCGTCTGATTCAATGTTCTTATCAGAGAATAGTATAAGGATGAGGTCGTTGGGTTCAGTATAGCATAACTCAATGAAAATTGCAAGGGAATTTGTGCAAAAAGTTAAAAAAAAATGGCGCACCCGCCACGGACGGGTACGCCAACAGATTCTTTATTACACCGTTTCTCAACCAAAGCCCGCGCCCACGTTCCACACAAATGGGGCAGGGGCCCCATGGGGGTAACCGAGACCTTCCCGGTTCAGGCACATCGCCCAAAATCCTTTTTTAAAGTTCTTGGGAGTTCTTAGAACCCTTCTTTCAAGAAGGGTTCTAAGCCGCCGGAGGCACGCTCTCCCACGCTCCCCCACTCACGCAAACCGCGCGTCGATGGCTTGCAGAAGCTCACGGATGGGGAGCTGCTGGGGGCAGATCTCCTCGCAGGCACCGCAGCCGATGCAATCGGCGGGCTTACCGCCCTTGGAGGTGGCCCAGCCGTAGCTCCCACGGGCATCCTCGGTGTTGAAGCGGCGGGCCTTGTTCTCCACGTTGAACAGGGAGGGGATGTTGA
Organism: uncultured Clostridium sp.; assembly: GCA_964427175.1. Lineage (GTDB taxonomy): Bacteria > Bacillota > Clostridia > Oscillospirales > CAG-272 > CAMEON01. The sequence goes on from CAYRTP010000007.1 coordinate 22,872, forward strand.
TGGACATGGGGCAGTGGTCGCCGTCCACGCAGTACTTGCACCCCGTACAGGGGATGGTGGGGATGGCGCGGATGATGTCCGCAATGCGGTAGACTCCGGCGTATTCGGTCTCGGTGAAGGGGGTAAAGTCCTTCATGGACTTGATGTTGTCCCGCATCTGCTCCATGTTGCTCATGCCGGAGAGCACCATGAAAATGTTGTCAAAGCTGGCGGCGTAGCGGATGGCGTAGCCCGCGGGGGAGTACGCGCCCAGCTCGCGGATAACCTCCATGCCCGCTTGGGGAAGATTCACCAGGCTTCCGCCGCGGACAGGCTCCATGACGATGACGGGCTTGCCGTACTTGACGCAGACCTCGTAGCAGAGGCGGCTCTGCACCCGCTCGTCTTCGTAGTCCAGGTAGTTGAACTGGAGCTGGACCACCTCGATGACGGGCTGTTCGGTCAAGATCTTTTCCAGCATCTCGGCGGTATCGTGGAAGGAAATGCCCACGTGGCGGACCTTCCCTTCCGCCTTGAGCTCGGCGGCAATCTCAAAGGCGCGGTTGCCCGTGTAGTGGGGGTAGTTGCCTCTGTTGAGGGAGTGGAGGAGGAAGAAATCGAAATACTCCACCCCGCAGGCCTCCAGCATGGACTCAAAGTAGGGGCGGATGTCGGCCTCGGTCTTGAAAAAGCTGGGGGAGAGCTTGTCGGTGAGGATATAGCTGTCCCGAGGATGGCGGGAGGTCAGGCAGTCCTTGACCGCCAGCTCGCTCTTGCCGCCGATGTAGCCGTGGGCGGTGTCGAAGTAGTTGAAGCCCGACGCAAGGAAGGCATCCACCATTTCGCAGGTTTGGGGAATGTCCACGCCGCCCTCAGTCATGGGCAGGCGCATCATACCGAAGCCGAAATTCTTTTGGATCTCGGGGAAAAATTTGTTCATGGGGAGGTCTCCTTTATTGTTCAATATCTTTAGGCGATTGTAAAACTCAAAAATTGGTGTGTGCCTCGTAGGGCGGGGGCTTGCTCCCGCCGAAATTTCTCTGAAAATGATGGTTTGTAAACCTGTTGGTTGTATCGGCGGGAGCAAGCCCCCGCCCTACCGGGCATCCCTACGCCGAACGAGCAGCCCAATTTGACCATCTTGCAATCGGCTATTTTCAACATCTTAGAATTGAATCCTTTCCGAAGTAGGCCAAAGGAGTCGGATCGCGCAGGATCTCGTCCAACGCCATGCGAATCACACGTTCATCTATGCGTTTTATGACGATATACTTAAAGGTCGGCGAAATGAAATCCTCGTTGTTGGATTCCATCATGTGCTTCAGATTGTCGGGTGTGATAAAAACCAAGGTGTAGGTCTCGCCGTCTGCCGTGGTTACGCATACGTCCACGTTGTCATTGGTTGGATCGGCGATTTCATCCATGGAGGTTGGGAAAAAAACACGATAGCTCATATAGCCGTGTCTCCTTTCGGTGAAGGAAATTTGAGTATTTGAAGGTGTCCCGCATCTGCGCATTGGGAAAGCAGATGAGACAGCTCTCAAAACTCCCGCTCAAACCCCAAATACCGCGTCCCCTGGAAGGTCAACTGCCCACGGTCGCCCTCGCAGAGGAGGCCGAACTCTCGGCCGGGGACCCACAGCTCCATGCGATCGCCGCTCTCCACCTGGAAGGCGACGTAGTAGGAGGTGGAGTGGCCGCCGTTTCTGTGGTGGGAATGACGGTCCCGCTTGCCCACCACGGTGGCGGGGACGGTCAGGCGGGGGGAGTGGTTGTTCTGACTCTCACGGGAGATATTCTTGACCAGCACGTAGATGAACACGGCCACGAACAACCCGAAAAACAGCATGAAAAAGATGGGAAAAACCGAAAACATGATGCCCATAGCAAGCTCCTTGGGGATAGAATGGACGTGTTCGATACCTCATTCTGTAGGGGCGGCCATTGGCCGTCCGCAGGCTCCCCCTCCCTCACGCAGCGGACGAGCGATGCTCGCCCCTACATTAGGGAAACGGTTACCGAACACATCTAATGAATTGCACGCTATCATTTTACCATGAAACGCGGGTTTTGTCAAGAGGAAACCGCCGATCGGTCAGAAGCGGATCTCGTTATGGTAGCCCGTCAGGATGCCCTCCCGATAGAGGTGGGAGTCGTTGGACACCTGCAGGGCCTTGGGGTAGGCGTAGCCCTCAAAGAGCTGGAAGTCAATGACCGACATGGAGCTGTGCCCGAAGTCAAAGCGGGTGCAGAACTGGGGATACGGGATGTCCAGCATACTGCTGAAAAAGCACATACCAAAGCCCTGGTGGGCAAAGAGCGCTACCCGCTCGGGAGTAGGTCCCACCACCTCGTAGCGGGCGTTGACTCGGTCGTGGCGGTAGCCCAGGGAGAGGAAGAACTCATCCACCGCGCTGTCCACCCGCTTGACTCCCCGCTCAAAGGAGAAGCCCTCGAAATCGGGATGCTTGTACCATTCGTGACCCAGTGCCGCCACCTCGGGGGAGCGGAAACGGCGGACCATCGCGGGGACCTGGAAGCCCCAGCCGATCCCCTCGTCGGTGTGGAGGAAGAAATCCCGCCCCGCCAGGCCCTCGTCGGCCCAGTCGCAGATGGTCATCTCCTTCTTCATCAGCTCGCAGAAGGGCTCCGCCGTCTGACGGGCGCGGGTGGAGGGAGAGGAATAAACGCGGTCGATATCGCTGAGCATCAGACGCTTGGCGACGGCCTTGGCCTGCTCGCGGCCCAGGGGGGTGAGGGAATCGGGATTGTAAATGGGATCGCCGTGGCGGATGTAGAAGAGTAGCATAGTTGGCTCCTTTCGGGGTTTTGTATATTTGATCCGATACGTTCGGTAACCTTTTATCAACGTAGGGGCGAGCATCGCTCGTCCGCTACGGACGATCGGCGGACGGCCAATGGCCGCCCCTACGTTATCGAATACATCCATTATACCACACCCGCCCCCGTCTGTCAACCGCCGTGGGACATTCTTACGGGGCAATAGCATTTACTTTTTATATTCCGTCACTCAAGAAAGGATTCCAACCCATACGTCCGCATTCTCCTCCACCGCCTGCGGGCGGAGCCTCCTCCCGGAGGAGGCCAAGGAACGCGGGCATACACATACTTTCGGTGAATAAGCTCCGCGGAGGTTGGCACGCAAGGCTCCCTCCGGGAGGGAGCTCCCGCGAAGCGGGTGAGGGAGCCCGCGAGTGTAATAAAGTAAATGCAGTTGCCCCAGGCATTCTTCCCTCCCAAAGGCAAAAAAATAGAACCGCCCCTCCGGAATGGATGGGACGGTTCTATGTGATCGAGAATCCGATCCGACTGATCAGTCGATCTGCTCCTTAACCTTGGAAGCCTTACCAACGCGGTCGCGCAGGTAGTACAGCTTCGCACGGCGCACCTTACCGACACGGATGACCTTAACGCCGGCCACGTTGGGGGAGTGCAGGGGGGAGGTCTTCTCCACGCCGCAACCGTAGGAAATACGGCGGACGGTGAAGGTCTCGGAGATGCCGCCGCCGTGCTTGGCGATAACGGTACCCTCGAAGATCTGAATTCTCTCGCGGTTGCCCTCTTTGATCTTGTTCTCGACACGAACGGTGTCACCGATCTCGAAGGAGGGGACAGTCTCCTTCAGCTGCTCATTGGTAAAAGCCTTAATCAAATCCATGATAATTAGCCTCCTTAATCCGGGGTGTTCATGCAGAGCTTCGCAGCGGACCACCCGTGTAATATATGGTGTTTTCTTACACACACGCAGAATATTATACCATACTTCCCCGAAAAAATCAAGATTATTCACGAAATTTGTTTTCGACCTTTTACACAAACTTGCGGTTGACAAAGCGGGATATGTATGGTATAATTTGAAATATACGTCAAATTCCAAAGGAGCCAGAACCATGACCAACTATGAAAAGATGCACGCCGCCATGCTCTACGATCCCGCCGATTCGGACATCATGACCGAGCAGACCAAGTGCCTTGACCGCCTGTATGACTTCAACCACACCCGCCCCACCGAGATGGATAAGCGCGATGCCCTCCTCCGGGAGATGTTTGCCGAGATCGGCGAGGGCTGTTACATCGAGCCTCCCTTCCACGCCAACTGGGGCGGTAAGAACGTCCACTTCGGCCACCACGTCTACGCCAACTTCAACCTGACCATGGTAGATGACACCCACATCTACGTGGGGGACTACGTCCTGTTCGCCCCCAACGTCACCGTCGCCACGGCGGGCCATCCCATCGACCCCGAGCTCCGCGCGAGGGGCCTGCAGTACAACGCCTCCATCCGCATCGGCAACAACTGCTGGATCGGCGCGGGAGCCCTCATCATGCCCGGCGTGACCATCGGGGACAACACGGTCATCGGCGCGGGCTCGGTGGTGACCCACGACATCCCCGCGGGGGTGGTCGCCGTGGGCAATCCCTGCCGCGTCATGCGGGAGATCGGGGAGCGGGATAAGGAGTTTTATTTTAAGGATAAGAAGATTTCGGATTGTGGGTTTTGAATGCGTAACGGATCACCCATATCGCAGGGAACCCCGTAGGGCGGGGGCTTGCTCCCGCCGCAATATCTGAAAGGCAAACGTCCCCCCATCGGATACAGAGCTTCGGCGGGAGCAAGCCCCCGCCCTACGCCGAATGCCCCCCAACGGCAGGGACATACCTGCGTATGCGCCCGCAATTCCGAAACGCCATCGGCAACCGCCGTCGAAAAATCCCCTTACGATGCGGATTCCTCACGAAATTTGCGAAAAAATTAACAATCCCCCCTTGACAAACCCCAACCTTTGTGGTATAATTCATCCATTCAACGCGTATGAACCGAAAGAAGTACGCCGACACCACGATTTTCAGAGAGACTGCGGGCGCTGCGAGCAGTCAGTCGGGACGGCGGAATACATTCGGTGAGCCGCGCACCGAACCTTCCTCCCAGGAGGCAGTAGGCTGCGCCGGGTGCGCCCGTTATCGCGCAGGGGTATCACGGGTACTCCATGAGGTGATTTCCGCAAGGAAATGACAAATTGAGGTGGTAACACGTACCGCAATCGCGGTTGCGTCCTCTGTTCGGCCTGGTCCGTACAGGGGGCTTTTTGTTTTAGATACAAGATACAAGTGACAAGATACAAGTGACAAGATACAAGTGACAAGATACAAGTGACAAACGCCAAAATTTCTCGCATCGCCCGCAACTCATTCTCCCACCCGTCATTGATCACTTGTCACTCGTCACTTGTCACTCGTCACTCATATTCCCCGTTCCCATACATCAAACACATAGAAAGAAGGTTCCCCATGCCCATTACCGAATACCTGGAAAAGCACGCGCGGCTCCGCCCCGAGGAAGTCGCTCTGGTGGAGATCAACCCCGCCAATCAGCCCGAAAAGAACACCACCTGGCGTGAATTCAATCTGATCGAGTCCGCAGGCGGCCTGCGCTACCGCCGCGAGATCACCTGGCGGGAGTTCGACGTCCGCGCCAACCGTTTCGCCAACCTCCTCCTCTCCCGCGGTGTCAAGCGGGGCGATAAGGTGGCCGTCCTCCTCATGAACTGCCTGGAATGGCTCCCCGTTTACTTCGGTGTCCTCAAGGCAGGTGCCATCGTGGTCCCCATGAACTACCGCTACGCCTCCGATGAGATCAAGTACTGCCTGGACCTGGCCGACGCGCGGATGCTGGTCTTCGGTCCCGAGTTCACCGAGCGGGTGGATGCCGTCCTCCCCGAGCTCACCGGTATCACCGATTTCTTCTTCGTCGGCAAGGAGGCCGAGTGCCCCGCCTACGCTTCCCTCTACAACAAGATGGTCTACTACTGCTCCACCATCGCCCCCGCCGTGGAGATCACCGACGACGACTACGCCGCCATCTACTTCTCCTCGGGTACCACCGGCTTCCCCAAGGCCATCCTCCACGATCACCGCGCCCTCATGGCCGCCGCCAAGACCGAGCAGGCTCACCACGGCCAGACCCGCGATGACGTGTTCCTCTGCATCCCTCCCCTCTACCATACCGGTGCCAAGATGCACTGGTTCGGCTCCCTGGTGGCGGGCGGTAAGTCGGTCCTGCTCCGCGGTGTCAGCCCCGAGTGGATCCTCCAGGCCGCCTCGGAGGAGCGGGCCACCATCGTGTGGCTCCTGGTTCCGTGGGCCCAGGATATCCTGGACTGCATCGACCGCGGCGAGCTGAACATGGACGAGTACCGTCTGTCCCAGTGGCGGCTCATGCACATCGGCGCACAGCCCGTTCCCCCCTCCCTGGTCAAGCGTTGGCAGGAGAAGTTCCCCGGCCAGGCCTATGACACCAACTACGGCCTCTCCGAGTCCATCGGTCCCGGCTGCGTCCACCTGGGCGTGGAGAACATCCACAAGGTGGGTGCCATCGGTGTCGCCGGCTACGGCTGGGAGACCAAGATCGTGGACGAGCACCGCAACACCGTGGCACAGGGTGAGGTCGGTGAGCTGGCGGTCAAGGGCGACGGTGTCATGAAGTGCTACTATAAGAACCCCAAGGCTACCAATGAGATCCTCACCGATGACGGCTGGCTCCTAACGGGAGACATGGCCCGCCAGGACGAGGACGGCTTCATCTACCTGGTGGACCGCAAGAAGGACGTCATCATCACGGGCGGTGAGAACCTGTACCCCGTTCAGATCGAGGACTACCTCCGCGCCTTTGACAAGATCAGCGACGTAGCCGTCATCGGCCTGCCCCACGCCCGCCTGGGCGAGATCGCCGCGGCCATCATCCAGATCAAGGAAGGCATGACCTGCACCGAGGAGGAGATCAACGAATTCTGCATGGGCCTGCCCCGCTACAAGCGTCCCCGCAAGATCATCTTCGCAGACGTGCCCCGCAACCCCACGGGCAAGATCGAAAAGCCCAAGCTCCGCGAGCGCTACTCCGCAGGACGGCTGGTGGAGAAGGCGACGACCAACTGACGCGCCGATCAAAAAAAATACAAAAAAAGCAAAAGGCCTTGACAAATAGGGCCTTTTGCTGTATAATACTAGATAGAGAGGCTACCGATAACCGTTGACGGTTGCTTCCCTATTAAGCTAAAGAAATAACTGCCTTAACTTGTCAGGGTTGCGGGCGGTTATTTCTTTTTTGTATCGTTATGATGGTCATTGTCTTTGAAAATACTGACCAGGAGCGCAATCAATTGAATGATTACATATCCGAGATACTTTGTCAAGTCAAAAAGCGCTCCCAATCTTTTTTTATTTTTTTCAAAAAACTTTTCAAAAACCTATTGACAAATGAATCGACTTGTGCTATAATATCACCGTTGCAAAAAGCAACCCACTCACACGGGGGTATAGCTCAGTTGGGAGAGCGCTTGAATGGCATTCAAGAGGTCAGGGGTTCGACTCCCCTTATCTCCACCAAA
>CAYRTP010000008.1:0-30052 GCA_964427175.1 uncultured Clostridium sp.
TTGAAAGTTTTTGAAGATGGTCAAGGAACTTTTTTCAAAAAGTTCCTGGACCGGGTCCAGGGCAGAGCCCTGGGAGAAAGGAGACAACTATGCGTATTGTATTCATGGGCACCCCCGATTTTGCCCTGTTTTCTTTGAAGGCCCTTGTGGAGGCAGGCGAGGACGTAGTAGGCGTGGTCACCCAGCCCGACAAGCCCCGCGGCAGAGGCTACGTGCTCACCCCGCCCCCCGTCAAGGTCTACGCCACCGAGCAGAACATCCCCGTCTACCAGCCCACGACGCTGAAAAACGGGGCCTTTGACGAGACCTTGGCCGAGCTGAACCCCGAGCTCATCGTGGTGGTGGCCTACGGTAAGATCCTGCCCAAGTCGGTGCTGGACTTCCCCAAGTATGGCTGTATCAACGTCCACGGCTCCCTCCTGCCCGCCCTCCGCGGCGCGGCCCCCATGCAGAGAGCCATCATGGAGGGCCACCCCGTCACGGGCGTTACCACCATGTACATGGCCGAAGGCATAGACACGGGCGATATGCTCCTCAAAACCGAGGTAGTCATTGAAGAGGACGACAACTTTGAGACCGTCCACGATAAGCTGGGTTTGTGCGGAGGGGCGACCTTGGTTGAAACCGTCAACGCCCTCAAAGCCGGTACCTTGACCGCCACCCCCCAGGACGATTCGCTGTCCACCTACGCCGCCAAGATCGAAAAGGCGGATTGTCTGATCGACTTCACCGCCGACGCTCATACCGTCCATAACCGCATCCGAGGCCTGTCGCCCATGCCCCTGGCCTTCACCCATACCCCCGACGGTAAGCTCCTGAAGGTCCCCGCCGCCAAGCGTGGTCAGTCCCCCGAGGCGGGAAGCCTCGCCGCTCCCGGTACCGTCCTGTCCCTGGATAACGGCATCGAGGTCGCCTGCGGTACAGGCTCGGTGATCTTCACCGTAGTCACCCCCGAGGGCAAGAGCCGCATGAACGCCGCCGACTACATCCGCGGCCGTAAGGTGGGTGTGGGGGATGTGCTGAACTGACTTTACATTGAATCCACAATTCCGTGGTATAATACCCACAGCACTCTGAAATGAAAGGAGGCCGACTTCATGTATTTCGGCTTGTTCTGGGGCGATTGGACCTTCATAGTCCTGATCCCCGCCATGATCTTTGCCTTTTGGGCCCAGATCAAGGTGGATTCCACCTTTAAAAGATACGCCAAGGTCCGTAGCCGCCGCGGGCTGACGGGGGCCGAGGCCGCCCGCCGTGTGCTGGATGCCGCAGGGCTGTACAACGTCCGTGTCGAGCACATCCGCGGCCACCTGACCGACCATTACGATCCCCGTGAGAACGTCATCCGCCTGTCGGATGCCACCTACGCCTCCACGGGCATCGCCGCCATCGGTGTCGCCGCCCACGAGGCGGGCCACGCCTGCCAGCACGCCCAAGGCTACGTGCCCATCAAGCTCCGCGCGGCCATCATTCCCATCACCAACATCGGCTCCAAGCTGTCCATGCCCCTGTTCCTCCTGGGCCTGATCTTTGCGGGCGGGAGCCACGTGGGCGGCGGCATCGGAGAGACCCTTATGCTGACGGGTATCCTGTTCTTCTCCTTCGCCACCCTGTTCCAGCTGGTCACCCTGCCCACCGAGTTCAACGCCTCCTCCCGCGCCATGAAAGCCCTGGAGGACGGAGGCCTCCTGGCGGATGACGAGCTCCCCGCCGCGAGAAAGACCCTCACCGCCGCCGCCATGACCTACGTGGCCGCCCTGGCCACCTCCCTGGCCTCGCTCCTGCGGTTGATCTTGATCTTTAACAATAATCGGAGACAGTGATTTTCCGTCACGCGAAAGACCCCGAGGCCCGGGCCTCGGGGTCTATTCCTTGTACGGATACGTACCAAAAATTTTTTGGAGATCCGAGCCGCCGGAGGCATACGCCTCACCCATAGTGACGGATTACGCAGAGAAATGTTGCAATTGGTCTGTTTTTGCTTGTGAACCGCCCTTGCGAACCGTTGCGGAGTGTGATATAATGGAGCCAATAGGGGGATTTCTATGAAGATTTTGAATTTTGGTTCCTGTAACGTGGATTACGTGTATTCCCTGGACCATATCGTACGGATCGGTGAGACCCAGTCTACCTATAAGCTGGAGATCTTTCCGGGCGGAAAGGGACTCAATCAGTCATTGGCCATGGCCCGCGCAGGGGCGGAGGTCTACCATGCAGGCTGTGTCGGCCGCGACGGGGCCATGCTGACCGAGCTGCTTGCGGATAACGGCGTGGATATTTCCCATGTTCGCACGGTGGATGCCAAAAACGGACACGCCATCATCCAGGTAAGTGCCCGCGGGGATAATTCCATTTTCCTGTATGCAGGCTCCAACGAAATGGTGACCGAGAAATTCGTGGATGCGGTCCTGGAGGATTTTGGCGAAGGCGATATGCTCCTCTTGCAGAACGAAATCAGCAACGTGGCTTACATCATTGAAAAAGCCCATCAGAAACGTATGTGTATCCTGCTGACTCCGTCGCCGTTCCGCGATGAGATCCGTCGGTTCGATCTGAATAAGATCTCCTACATGATACTCAACGAGGTGGAGGCAGGGGAGCTGTCGGGTAAGGATACCCCCGAGGACGCGTTGGCCTACTTCAGAGAGGCCTATCCCGACCTGTGTGTGGTTCTGACGCTGGGCGCAAAGGGCTCCCTGTACGTGAAAGGTCCCCTGGAAATCCGTCAGGCCGCGTTTCAGGTTCACGTGGTGGATACAACGGCGGCGGGAGATACCTTTACGGGCTATTTCGCGGCAGGCGTGGCTTGCGGTCAGACCATCGCCCAAACCATGAAAATGGCTAGTGCCGCCGCCGCCATTGCGGTTTCCAGAAACGGCGCGGCTCCCTCGATCCCCCTGAAGAATGAGGTCCTGGAAAGCTTGAAATTCCTGCAGCCCAACGGATACGGCAGTAAGTCCGAGCTGTTGCGTAAGCAGATGGATGAATACCTGGAAAAGAACGTAAAGGATGCCTCGCTGGAGGGACTGGCCAAGGTGTTGCGCTATTCCACCATTTATACGGGACATCTGGTCAAGCAGCTTGCGGGCGTGTCCTTCTCGGCCATCCTGCAGGATAAGCGATGCCGTATGGCGGCGGATCTGCTGGAAAATACCGCGTTGCCCATCAAAGAGATCATCCATTCCGTCGGCTATGAAAACGAGAGCTTTTTCCGCAAAATATTCAAGGAAAAATACGGTCAGACACCATTACGTTTCCGTCAAGAAAGGGGAAAAAACACATGACAAACCAGCAGAGGATCCAAAATCTATCCGTGCCGAGCGGCCCCGTGGACGTGATCCTGGATACGGATGCCTATAACGAGATCGACGACCAGTTTGCGATCGCTTACCTCCTGTCATGCAAGGAAAAGCTGAATGCCAAGGCCTTCTATGCCGCTCCGTTTTTCAATGCCAATTCCACAAGCCCTGCCGATGGCATGGAGAAAAGCTATGACGAGATTCGGAAGCTGCTCTCCCTGATGGGCGAGGACGCGCCCGTCTTTAAGGGCTCCACAGCCTATCTGGAAAATGAAAAGACCCCCATCGAGTCGCCCGCGGCTTTGGATTTAGCCGAGCGAGCTCGGGCCTACTCCCCGGAGAAGCCCTTGTACGTTGTGGCGATCGGGGCCATCACCAACGTGGCCTCGGCCATTCTGCTGAATCCCGCCGTGGCGGAAAACACGGTGATCGTGTGGCTGGGCGGTCATGCCGCGCACTATCATGACACCCGCGAATTCAATATGCACCAGGACGTGGCGGCGGCGCGGGTGGTGATGAGCAGCGGCGTTCCCTTTGTCCAGCTTCCGTGCCAGGGCGTTGTGAGCAGCTTCACGATTTCCAAGCCCGAGCTGGAATACTGGCTGAAGGGGAAAAATCCCGTGGCCGATTACCTGGCCTCCAATACCATCCGCGAGGCCGAAAGCTATGCCGCAGGAAGTGCCTGGACCCGCTGTATCTGGGACGTTACGGCGGTGGCGTGGCTGATGAACGATCACGATCGGTTCATGATGTCGCGGATCATCCCCATGCACCGTCCTTCCTACAGCCACTATTACGAGCAGATTCCGAACGGTGATCCCATCCGCTACGTCTACCATATCTGGCGGGATTCTCTCATGACCGATCTCGTCAGACGGATCGTTGACCGATCGTAAAAAAGCGGTTGATTCGGATCTTCAATAATCGGAGACAGTAAAATCCCAACGCCAAGCCCGTGATCCGCATAGGCTTGGCGTTTTTGTACGCAAAACGTGAAAAAATCTCACTTAACGCGCCCTTGCGTTCTCCGCAGGGATGTGCTATAATAAAGACACCGGTAAAGATGACGTTACACCCGACTCTGCGCAGAGCCCGATTCCGAGAAAAGAAAGGAAGGAACCTATGAAACTGAATATCGGACCCACCATCCGCGACCGCCGCCGCGCCCTGGACATGACCCAGGAGCAACTGGCCGAGCGGCTGGGTGTCACCTGCCAGTCGGTGAGCCGCTGGGAGAATGGCACCACCTACCCCGACATCGAATTTCTGCCCCTGCTGGCCGACCTGTTCGGCATCACCCTGGACGAGCTGATGGGGCATACCCAATCCGCCAAGGAGCAACGCCTGTCCCGCCTGTGGGATGAGGGGGAGGCTATTGAGGACCCGGAGGCACGTTTCGAGCATTTGGCGCGCATGAAGGCGGAATTTCCCGAGCAATGGTCCGTCGTGAAAGAAATGCTGAATCTCATAGCCCGGCACGGCATCCGTAGGGAAGAACTGCGCGCTCTGACGATGGAGGTGCTGGAAAAATGCCCCAATGAGTCGTATCGTTGGGATGCGACCAAAATCTTTTTGCACAACGCCGAGGAGGAGGATATTACCTCGGATTTTCTGAACCGCTATACCCAGCGATTTGATCGGAATTCGCTTTTGGAGACACGATATTTGAACCGAAAGGATTGGCCGCGTTACGAGGAGATGCGCCAGAGAAATCTGCTCTATCAGCTTCTCACACTTTTGAACGAGAGACTGGGCAGGACTACGCCTGCCTCGGCACCCGAAAGCCTCCGCATACAGATGACGTCCATGCAAATTCTGCATCTGTTGACAGGCTACTACGCGGAGCCCTCGGACGGACTTGCAGGCATTGTGGATCCCCAGCCGGATCTGTGGTTTGCGGTAAAATATTGGACAGGACTTCGTCTGTCATGCGCCCTGACCGCCCTGGGGAGGACCGAGGAGGCGCTGGATATCCTGGAGAACACCGTGACCGCCATGGAGACCTTTTTCAGCTTACCCACAGGCTCGGTGTTGTCCTATCGCACCCCCACTTTGGACCGCATGGATGCCGAAATTGTGTCCTACACCATAAAGGGGCCTTGGTGTTGCGTGGAGCTTCAGCCAACGGACGAGTGCTCTGCGCTCACAGCCGCCGATCTGGCGTTGATTCGCCAAACGACGGAGGGGGTGCTGTATTATTGCACCGCGGAAAAAAGCCGAAACCGCATTTGGTACGTGGATGTATGCCTGTTGGAGGCACCCAAGGGCTGGGAATGGTTCGACCCCATCCGCAACCATCCCCGCTACCTCGCCTGTATCCAACGTCTGGAGGCCATCAGCGAGCGCATGGCCTCGGACGAAAATGCATAATCATTCATAAAGCCCGCGCCCCCCTCCATCGGAGGGGAGCGGGCGGGGCCCTGAAGGATGCGGCAAATAAGACCGCATCTTTTTTTGTACAAAAAAATCCCACCTTCGTATAAAATGGCGAAAAAACCCTTTACAAATCAAGAAAAATATGGTATAATAATTCTGACCATCCATACGGAGAACCGCGTGACGTTTCAAGGCATCCTACCCCCCGATTTCCCGTTACAAGGACATGGGTTCCGCCGCAAAGCGGAGGAATGGAGTTGATTATGAATCCCAATATATGCAATCTCTGCGGAGGCGATTACGAATACCGAGGCGGTCGGTGGATCTGCCGTGCCTGCGGATCGTATAAGCCCGAGGAATTGTCCAACGAGGAGGTGACCCTCCTCTATACCGCCTCCCAAAAGCTCCGCCTGGCGGACTTCGACGAGGCGGAGCAGGCCTTCGACGATATCATTCAGAAATACCCCCGGAACCCGAACGGGTATTGGGGCCGTTTGATGTCCAAATACGGCATCAAGTACGAGGAGGACTTCGACGGCCGCCGCATCCCCACCTGTTACGCCACCTCCATTGAGAGCATCACGTCGACCTCGGATTACCTGGCGGCCCTGCAATACGCCGATGCCGAGAATCGGACCTTCTACGAAAATCAGGCCGCCTACATCGAGCGGGTGCGGAAGGAATGGGTGGAAAGAGCCCGCAAGGAAAAGCCCTACGATATTTTCATCTGCTATAAGGACAGCGACCTCGCCAACGGTGTGGAGCGCACCTGGGACAGCGTGGCTACCCAGGACCTGTACATCCACCTGTGCAACAAGGGCTATCGGGTGTTCTACAGCCGCGAGAGCCTGCGGGATAAGGTGGGTGAGAAGTACGAGCCCTACATTTTCAACGCCCTCTCCACCGCCAAGGTCATGCTGGTGTACGCCAGCAAGCCCGAGTACATCACCTCCACCTGGCTGAAAAACGAATGGACGCGGTACCAAAAGCGCATGGCGGAAGGGGAGAAGAAGCCGAACTCCCTGCTGGTGGCCTGTGACGGCTTCCAGCCCTCCGAGCTCCCCCGCGCGCTGTCGTCCATGCAATGCCTCGATGCCAATCGGCGGAGCTTTTACGGCGACCTGGACGAGGCCATCGACCGCATCATTTCGGGGAAGGATGACCCCGCCGCAGGAGCGGTCTCCCCGACAGACCCCGCCTCGGTCCAAAAGCCCAAGCGCAAAAAGGAGCCTCTGGCGGCCGCCGCCTGCGTAGCCCTCGCCGCCGCGCTGGTGGGCGGTTGGCTGCTGTCCCTCTCAAAGCCCGACGATCCCGCCATAGATTCCCCGGGAGAATCCGACACCGCCGACACCGAGGGGCCCGATTCCCGCGAGCCGTCGGCTGTTTGCGTACATAAAATCACAGCCGACTCGGCGGTGTACCCCACCTGTACCGAGGACGGCCTGAGCGAGGGTGCCCACTGCGAGCTCTGCGGGGAGATCCTGATCCCCCAAGAGGTCCGCGCCGCCCTCGGCCACGATATACGGACCTGGCATACCGAACGCGAGCCCGAGATCGGAGCCGACGGAAGTCGGTACGGCACCTGCCACACCTGCGGCGAGCGGATCTACGAGAGCATCCCTGCCTACTCCGAGGGCTTGCAGTATACGTCCAACGGCGACGGAACCTGCCTGGTCAGCGGCCTGGGGCATTGCTCCGACCAGTACCTCCGCATCTCCCCTGTCTTTGAGGGCGAGCAGGTGGTGGGCATCTCCGAGCTTGCCTTCAGCGAGTGTGGCCATCTGACGGGGATCACCCTCCCCGAGGGACTGATCTCCATCGGCCAAGGGGCCTTCAACCAATGCCACAGCCTGCAAGAAATTTACCTGCCCGAGAGCCTGACCGCCATCGGAGATTGGGCCTTCGACTGTTGCGTATCGCTGACCGAGCTGACTCTCCCCGCCTCGGTGAGCGAGCTGGGCGTAGGCGTATTTTCGGGGTGTGCCAATCTGACCGACCTGTCGGTTGACCCCCAAAGTCCCCATCTGCGGGTCGAGGACGGCGTGCTATATAGCAGTGACGGTACCCGCCTGATCTGGTATTCCCTCGCCAAGGAGGATACCCGCTTCGACATCCCCGAGGGCGTGACCACGGTAGCCGAATCCGCCTTCCGAGACTGCCCGTATCTGACCCACCTGTTCATCCCCCGCAGCGTGGAGCGAATCGGAGACAACGGCGGCAGCGGCGGCTTCTTCAACTGCACGGCCCTGACCGAGATCACCGTGGACGAGGAAAACCCCCACCTCCGCGCGGAGGACGGAGTCCTGTACGATAAGGCCATGACCGTGCTCAAGGAGTGCCCCGCCCGCAAGACCTCGGTTCGCATCCCCGATACCGTGCGGACCATCGGGCACGTCGCCTTCGACAATTGCTCCGACCTGATCGAGATCATCCTCCCCGAGGAGCTGACCGTGATCGAATCGAGTGCCTTTGACAACTGCCCGTCCCTGCAAAGGGTGCTCATCCCCGACAGCGTGATGCAGATCGACGGTTGGGCCTTTGCCAATTGTCCCAACCTGTCGGCGGTCTACTATACGGGCACCGAGCGGGAATGGCAGGCCATTTCCATCGCGGAGGAGAATCACGGCCTCGATTCCGCCGAGATCTTCTTCAATTTCACCTATTCCGACCATATCCACGAGGAGATCTCCGACGAGGCGGTGGAGCCCACCTGTACCGAGGAGGGAATGACCGAGGGCCGACACTGTGCCGTCTGCGGTATGGAGCTGGTCCGTCGCGAACCCCTGCCCGCTCTGGGCCACTCCTCCGAGGAGTGGATCATCGACCGCGAGGCCACCATAGAGGAAGACGGCCTGCGCCACGGAACCTGCTCCCGTTGCGGTGAGGAGGTTTCGGAACCCTACGGCTATTTCTCCGAGGGCCTGGAATACGCCTCGAATGAGGACGGTACCTGTACCGTCATAGGCCTCGGCACCTGTACCGACAGCGTCCTCCGCATTCCCGCCGAGCATGAGGGACAGCGGGTGACGGGCATTGGCGATTACGCCTTTGAGGGATGCGGCGGCATCGAATGGGTCACCCTCCCCGAGGGTATGACCGACATCGGCAACTCCGCTTTCCAAAACTGTGACGGCCTCACGGGAATCAGCCTCCCCGAGAGTCTGACCGATATCCACCAAGGGGCATTCAGCCACTGCGCTGTTCTGACCGAAGTGTTTATTCCCGTCGGGGTCACCTTCATCCATGAAGATGCCTTCCCGGGTTGCGGCGGCCTTACCCACTTCTCGGTGGACCCCAACAATGAATTTTATACCGATCGGGACGGCGTGCTGTTTGACGAGAGCGGGACCTGCCTCATCCAATACCCCGCAGGCCGCGAGGAAAGCGTGTATCACATCCCCGAGGACGTGACCCGTATCCGGAGCAACGCCTTCGTGAGTTGCCGTTTCCTGACCGAGATCCATATCCCCGCAGGCGTGACCGAGATCGGCGGTGCCTCCTTCCACTCCTTCGAGAAGGCGGCGCAGATCCTGGTGGACCCCGCCAATACGGCGTACCGTTCGGAGGACGGCGTGTTGTTCACCGCTGACATGACCCGCCTCATCGCCTGCCTCACCGACGGGGAAGATTCGGTCTACCGCATCCCCGATGGCGTGACCGACCTGGCGGAATTTGCCTTCGTGAACGCCTGTCTGACCGAGATCGTCATTCCCGACAGCGTGATGAACGTGTGGGACTTTACCTTCCATGGATGCATCAGCCTGGAGCGGTTCACCGTATCCCCCGACAATCCCCACCTCTGCTCAATGGACGGCATCCTCTACACCAAAAACGGAACCCGCCTGCTCCGTTGCCCCGCCCGCAAGACCTCAGCCGAGGTTCTCCACGGGGTGAGCGAGATTGGGAACCGAGCCTTTGACGGATGCACCGAGCTCACCGAGCTGACCCTCCCCTACGATATGACCCGCATTGGAAACAACGCCTTCGCATGTTGTGAAAAACTCACCCGCATCACCTTCTCCCGGCGGGTGGAGCAGATCGAGCAGGACGCCTTCCTGGGTTGTACCTCCCTGCAAGAGATCCTCTACACAGGCTCCGAGGCGGAGTGGCAGAACATCCGCGTGGAGGGCGGCAACGAGGCTCTGGACTCCGCTACCGTCCGCTACCACGCCGCCTACGGCGACCACGAGCATACCGAACGGATGGATCCCGCGGTGGATCCCACCTGTACCGAAACAGGCTATACCGAGGGCTCCCACTGCTCCTTCTGCGGTGAGATCCTGAATCCCCCTCGGACCCAAGCCCCCGCAGGGCACTCGGTCAGCGAGTGGATCATCGACCGCGAGGCCGAGCCCGGGGTGAAGGGAAGCCGTCACGGAAACTGCGATGTCTGCGGCATCACCGTGACCGAAACCATCAAGGCCTATTCCGTGGGCCTGGAGTACAGCTCCAACGGTGACGGCACCTGTACCGTTATCGGCCGCGGAAGCTGTACCGACCTCCATATCCGTATCCCCCACGCCTTTGAGGGCGAGCGGGTGACAAGCATCGGCGAGTGGGCCTTCGGCTGGTGCGGGGACATCATCCAGGTCACCATCCCCGAGGGGGTGGAGACCATTCAGCCCAACGCCTTCCAAGGCTGTGAGAACATGACCCTCATCAACCTCCCCGAGAGCCTGACGA
Source organism: uncultured Clostridium sp. (assembly GCA_964427175.1). Taxonomy (GTDB): domain Bacteria; phylum Bacillota; class Clostridia; order Oscillospirales; family CAG-272; genus CAMEON01. The sequence goes on from CAYRTP010000008.1 coordinate 10,359, forward strand.
CCATCGGCGCCTGGGCCTTTGCCGACTGCCACCGCCTGACCGCCATCTACCTGCCCGGCGGTGTTGAGCACCTGGACCCCGAAGCCCTGCGCGGATGCTACAACCTGGCCGGCATCGCGGTCTCCCCCGATAACCCTCACTTCCGTGATTTGGAGGGTGTCCTGTTCGACAAGGAGCTGACCGCCCTCATCAAGTACCCCTCCGCCCGCGAGGGCGACCGCTTCGACGTGCCCGAGAGCGTGACCCGCCTGGCCGACTGGGCCTTTGACGATGCCAATCGTCTGACCGTTCTGTATATCCCCTACAGCGTGGCCGAGATCAGCGCCACCGCCATCAACGCCTGTCAGAATCTGACCGCGATCGAGGTAGACCCCGACAATCAACACTATACCTCGGAGGACGGCATCCTGTTCACCGCCGACCGCTCTACCCTGGTCCGCTACCCCATCGCGCGGCCGGGGGAGACCTACTCGGTCCCCGAGGACGCGACCTCCATCGGAGCCTGGGCCTTTGACGGCACCCACTTGACCGAGATCTACATCCCCGCCTCGGTGGAGCACGTCGGAGAATGGGCCTTCCACCTCTGCTTTGAGCTGAACGCCATCACGGTGGCCGAGGAGAACCAAGCCTACCGCTCGGAGGACGGCCTGCTCTATACCGAGGATCTGACCCGCCTCCTCCAGTGCCCCATCCAAAAAACCGAGGTCACCCTCCCCGAGGGGGTCAAGATCATTGAGCCCCGCGCCTTTGAGTTCTGCTCCCTCACCGAACTGACTCTCTCGTCGGACGTGGAGCGGATCGGGGATAACGCCTTCGCCGAATCCCAAAGCCTGACCCGCCTGGTCCTCCCCGACAGCGTGGTCCGCATCGACTACGAGGCTGTCCGAAACTGCCCCGCTCTCACCGAGATCGGCTACATGGGCAGTGAGGCCGACTGGCAAGCGGTCAGCGTGGATGAAAACAACGGCGATTTCTTCGGGATCCCCCTGACCTTCCATTACAGACCCCTTGCGTAAAAAAATTATCCTTGAAAGGAAGTATATGCTATGTTTGGAAGAAAACTGTTAAAAGGCTCCATCGAGCTGCGGCTGAACGAAAACCAGTTCTGCGCCGTGTGGGAGGGCAAGTCCGAGGACTGCTCCCATGAATTTTGCGTGGATACCAGCGCGGACCAGTACAACCTGTTCTACAGAGACGGTCAGTTCCTGGGTACCCCCACCCCCTACGGCGGGAGTATTTTCCCCTTCGCGGTAGATCCCACGCAAAAGGGATCCCGATCCCAAAAGGGGCAGTTCCACCGCGCCAAGGTGGTCTGCCTCTCCAACGCCTTCAACCTGAAGGTGTATTGGGGCACCAAGGTGCCCTTCCTGATGCTCGATAACGACACCCAAAAGCCCTACCGAGTGGGTGCCAGCGGTGTGTTCTACATCGAGATCGAGCCCAGCGATGGCGGCCGTAACGCCGACCGCTTCTACCGTAAGCTCCTCACCCAGGGCGACCCCGCCCAGATGACCACCGAGATGCTCCGCGACAAGCTGGCCGAGGCCTTCATCAACCGCGTCGGTGCCAAGATCCAGGAATACCTGGAGACCCTCAACCGCCCCCTGTCCAACCTGGTGGGCCTGCAGCCCTCGGAGTTCCTCCGCATCAGCGAGGAGCTCTACCCCAAGCTCAAGGATATCTTTGAGGATTACGGTCTGACCATCGCCGAGAGCAGCACGGGTGCCATCCTGGGCCGTCTGATGGTCACGCCCGCCAACGAGGCATAAGCAGGGAATATAAAAAATACGTGAGCCGCCACAGAGCGGCGGAATGGAGATGAACCATGGGATTGTTCGGTAAGAAGAAATACGGAAAGAACGTGGCCAGAGATAACGCCTTCCTCAAGGATTACGCCATCAAGCTGAACGGCCTGATGCGCTACACCGAGGAGAATGAGAAGGTCACCGAGGCTCTGAAGAAGTTGCAGCAGGATTTCCAGTACACCATCGCTACCCAGCTGAAGGATGCCAAGAAATCCGAGGCCCGCATCGAGAAGAGGTACAACGTCCTGAAAACCACCCTCCAAAAGCCCGAATGGGACGAGCAGGAGGTCCTGTCGGCCATCCGCAACATCGGCATGGAAATTGACGAGATCAATTCCATGCGCCAGTAAGCAGAGGATGGCGGAAAAGCATGAACCTGGATAAAAAACAATGCCCCGTCTGCGGCGGATTGGTCCAACAGGACGGGGCGGATATGCAGTACGCCTACTATCTCTGTCAGTCCTGCGGCAACCGCGACGCGGTCCCCCTGTCCGAGGACGGAAATCACGGCTTTGCCCTGGAGAAGCGGGAGATCCTCGGACGCATCCGTTTGGGAATGGTGGACTGGCGGGTTACCCAATGGGATCAGCTGTACACCGACCTGATCCAATTTACCAACCGCTACGACGCGGCCCAGACCGATATTCAGCTTCAGATCGGGCTGGTAGCCTGCATCACCAAGGGCTTCAACACCCTGGACCCCGAGACCTACGGACGGTGCAAGAAGCTGTTCAAGTGCACCGAGAAGCTGTATAAGCGTCACCTCAAGACCCTGAAGGCGCAGGCCGAGCCCGCCCTCAGCGAATCGGTCACCGACTATCGGGAGTCCCGCGACAAGTACATCAAGTGCCGCAACGAGTACCGCAACACCAAGCTGGCGTGGAAGGCCATATTCTTCGTTTTGAAGAAATTGCTTCTGCCTCATTGAGTTTGACGAGTTGTGCCTCCGGCGGCTTAAGGGCCTTTTGGAAACCTCCTCGCTACGCTCGGTGCAAATTCGCCTACGGCGAAGTTTGCGAGGCCCTTAAGAATCCCAAAAGTTTTTAAGAAGGGATTTGTTGGGTTGCGAGAGAACACCAAGTGCCATAGAGGATATCACCATGGGGCCCCTGCCCCATTGGTTTGCGGAGAACGAGATTACATGATTTACCTAAAAACCGCCAAGCTCCGTCGCATGAATCGACGGAGCTTGGCGGTTGCTCATTTGTACTACGGGGGTTCCTGCCCCGTAGGGGGCCCTATCGGAGTTCCCGTTCCGACAGGGCCGGTTCAGAAGGAATGTATGGCATATCTCTTATGAGAGGAGATATCATTTTTTGAACAGCTCCTTCAGCCCGTGGGGCTGTTCCTCCTCGCGGGTCACCCCCAGGAAGGTGTAGCCGCTGTCCTTGATGGCCGCTTCGACGCAGCTGTCCTCGATGTCCTGCTCGGCGAGGATGACGGTTTCCTGTTTCTTGTGGTTGGACGTGACCTTCTTAACGGGCAGGGAACGGCGCACCGCGTCATTGACGTGTGCCTCGCACATCCCGCACATCATGCCCTCCACTTTGACGGTCAGGCGGATCATATCAGTTTCCTCCTTCGGGAGCCTCGGTCTTGGCCGCAGGCTCTTTTTTCTCGGAGCGGGGATCCTTGGCCGCGGCTTGCGGGTGGCAATAACAGGCGTTGGCACACCCCGCACAGCTTCCGCCGCAGGAGGATTTCCCTGCCTTCTTATCTCGGATCAGACTGCGGAGCATCAGGCCGAAGCTCACGGCCAGGACGGCGATAATGACGATGGTTCCAATATTTTGACTCAACCATTCAAGCATGGGGAAGTCCTCCTTTCAGTATTATCAAGTTTTAGGAGATTCTTAAGAACCCTTTTTCAAAAGGGTTCTTAAGCCGCCGGAGGCACGCTCTCCCGAATGTGATTATTTCCGGACCTTCACGTTCTTCTCCAGCTTGGTTGCCTCCTTATAGGGACGGCAGAGCTGGAAGATGATGCCGACCATGGCCAGGACGGCGACTACCAGCCACAGGAAGTTCAAGCCCGCGGTGGCACCCGTGAAGAGGAGCCCAAACTGGTAGATCATCAGGGAGATGGCGTAGGCGAACAGACACTGGTAGGCGATGGCAAAGGCGGTCCACTTGCCGTTGTTCATTTCGCGGCGGATGGCACCCATAGCGGCGAAGCAGGGAGCGCAGAGCAGGTTGAACACCAGGAAGGAGAAGCCTGCCAGCTTGCCCAGACCCGCGAAGTCGGTGACACCGAATACGGCTACCACTTCCTCCTTGGCGACCAGACCCATGAGGGTGGCCACGGCGGCGGTGGGATCCGAGAATCCCAGGGGCGCGAAGATCCAGCCGATCACAGAGCCGATGCACTCCAGAAGGCTCATGCCGCCCTCAGGCATCTCCAGGTACAGCCCGAAGGAGCCGTTCGCCACGCCGAAGACCGAGCCCGCCCAAATGATGACGGTGGAGAGCATGATGATGGTACCCGCCTTCTTGATGAAGGACCAACCGCGCTCCCACATGGAACGCATGACGTTGATAAAGGTAGGCAGATGGTAGGGGGGAAGCTCCATAACGAAGGGGGCGGGATCGCCCGCGAACATCTTGGCCTTCTTGAGCATGATGCCCGAGATGATGATGGCGGCGATGCCGATGAAGTAACAGACGGGAGCTACCCACCAGGCGTTGCCAAAGAGGGTCGCGGAGATCATGGCGATGATGGGGAGCTTGGCACCGCAGGGAATGAAGGTGGTGGTGATGATGGTCATGCGGCGGTCACGCTCGTTCTCAATGGTACGGGAGGCCATGATACCGGGCACGCCGCAGCCCGTGCCGATCAAAATCGGGATGAAGGACTTACCCGACAGACCGAACTTGCGGAACAAACGGTCCAGCACGAAAGCGATTCGGGACATATATCCGCAAGCCTCCAGGAAGGCCAGCAGGATAAAGAGCACCAGGATCTGGGGAACGAAGCCCAGCACGGCACCCACACCGCCCACGATACCGTCCAAAATCAGGCTGTTGAGCCACTCGGGGGTACCGGCGGCCACCAGGCCCTTCTCCACCAGGGGAGGAATACCGGGGATCCACAGCCAGCCATAGTCGGCGGGATCGGGCTCGGCAAAGCCCAGGGCGTGGGCCGCGTCGATGGACTCGGATACCTCGTCGTGGGTCATGTAACAGGTCTCAAAGGTCTCCTCGTCCTCGTAGGTCCACAGGTAGATGTCGTTTTGGACACCGTCGCCGTCGATGTCGGCATCGGTGGAGACGGGATAGACGGCCAGGATGGCGGAGGCGGCCAGCTTGGCGGCATCGGCGTTGCCTGCCTCCACGGCGGTCTCATAGGCCGAGGTGTCCAGGCCGACTTCCTCGGCGCGGGACATCAGCTCGTCAACCAGGGCCTGGTGACCCGAGGCCTCGGCGTACTCGTCGCCGCCCACACCCAAGAGGTGCCAGCCGTCACCGAACACGCCGTCATTGGCCCAGTCGGTGGCGAAGGTACCCACGGTGGAAACGGATATGTAGTAGACCAGGAACATGATGACCGCGAAAATGGGGAGAGCGGCTACGCGGTTGGTCACCACCTTGTCGATCTTCTCGGAGGGGGTCAGCTTGCCCTCGTTCTTACGCTTGAAGCAACCCTTGAGGATGGAGGCCACGTAATTGTAACGCTCGTTGATGATGATGGCCTCGGCATCGTCGTCAAACAGTGCCTCGGTCTCGCGGATGTCCTCCTCGATGTGGGACAGGATGGAGGGATCCAGGTTCAGCTCGGCCAGCACCTTGTCATCCCGCTCAAAGATCTTGATGGCGTACCATCTCTGACGGTCGGCGGGCATCCCGTGGACCGCGGCCTCCTCGATGTGGGCCAGAGTGTGCTCCACCTCGCCCGAGAAGATGTGGTGGGGGACGTTGCGGCCGTGCTTGGCTGTCTGAATGGCCAGCTCCACAGCCTCGTCGATGCCGGTGTTCTTCAGTGCCGAGATCTCCACGGCGGGACAGCCCATGCGGTGAGACAGGACCTCCAGGTCGATCTTGTCACCCTGCTTGCGGAGTACGTCCACCATGTTGATGGCCATGACCACGGGGATGCCCAGCTCGGTGAGCTGTGTGGTGAGGTAGAGGTTGCGCTCCAGGTTGGTACCGTCGATGATGTTGAGGATGGCATCGGGGCACTCGGTGACCAGATAGTTTCGGGCCACCACCTCCTCCAGGGTGTAGGGAGAGAGGGAGTAGATGCCGGGCAGGTCGGTGATGATGATGGTCTCATTCTCATCGTGATTCTTGAGCTTGCCTTCCTTCTTCTCCACGGTCACGCCGGGCCAGTTTCCCACGAACTGATTGGAGCCGGTAAGCGTGTTGAACAGGGTGGTCTTACCCGTGTTGGGATTGCCCGCGAGGGCAATGCGGATGGTGTTCTTTTCCATGATTCCTTCAAAACTCCTTCTGGATATCCGTTTGGTGGTTAGCCCGCACTAACTCCTTGTCAAAAAAATACCGTGAGGCGGGTGCGAGCGTCATTCGACCTCGATCATGGCCGCGTCGGCCTTACGGAGAGAGAGCTCGTAGCCCCGTACCGTGATTTCCAAGGGATCGCCCAAGGGGGCCACCTTGCGGACGCGGATCTCGACTCCGCGGGTAATGCCCATATCCATGATGCGGCGGCGGATGGCACCCTCGCCGTGGATCTTGACCACCTTGGCGGTACCGCCGATCTTGGTTTCGCGTAGCGTTTTCATATTCTTCCTCCTGATGCGGGACTTTATAAGTTAGCCTACGCTAACTGGCTTAATTATACACATCCGAGGCGAAATTGTCAAGAGGGTTTGCATAATTTTCATAATTTTGGAAAAACAAACATCCGCCATCCGAAAACGGATGGCGGATATGCGCCTTTTGCACAAATCACTTGCCCGAGTTGACCCGCGCGCCGAAGGGCAAAAATGCCAGCTTCATGAGCTTGAAGGCCTGAAGCCCCAGGGGAATGCCGATGATGGTGATGCAGCAAAGGACACCCGAGCAGAGGTAACCCAGTGCCATCTCCCAGCCGAAGAAAACCGCCCACAGGAGATTGGCGATGGGGTGCTTGTCGAAGTGGACCTCCACCTGCTTGCCAAAGGGGGCGAAGGTCAGCTTGGCCGCCTTGAAGCACTGCTTGCCGAAGGGGATGCCAATGATGGTGATGCAGAGCAGAAGCCCCAAAAGAGCCCAACCCAATCCCAGCCACAGACCGCCCAGGATGAACCAAATGATGTTTCCGATGAGTTTCATGAGGTACCTCCCAATGAGAATTTGGATGTGCATCATCAGCATAGCATAAAAACGCGAATTTGTCAACCCCGAATCCGACTTTTTGCCCAAAAACCCTTGTCAAATCAAGGAATATGTGCTATAATGGAACATTATTAAATCAAATTTGATTGGAACCGAGGAAAGATCCTATGAAAATCTCCGAACTGCTCGCCCGCGAGGGACTGTCCCTGTCCTTTGAGGTGTTTCCCCCCAAGACCGACACCGCCTTCGAGTCGGTGAAGGCCGCTACCGAGGCCATCGCTGACCTGCATCCCACTTTCGTCAGCGTCACCTACGGCGCGGGCGGCGGCACCAGCCAATATACCCTGGACATCGCCCGCAATATCAAGGAGGCCCACGGGGTCCCCACTCTGGCCCACCTGACCTGCGTCTCCTCCACCCGTGAGACGGTCCGTGCCCGCATTGAGGACATGAAGGCGGCAGGCATCGAGAACGTCATGGCCTTGCGGGGGGATATTCCCGCGGATATGATGGGGAAGGACCGTTCGGATTGGCCCTACCGCTACGCGGTGGACCTGGTGCGGGAGCTCAAGGAGAGCGGAGCCGACTTCTGCATCGGCGGAGCCTGCTACCCCGAGGTCCATCCTGAGTCGGCGGACCAGCGGGCGGACATCCAATATCTGAAGGAAAAGGTGGACGCGGGCGTGGAGTTCCTCACTACCCAGATGTTCTTCGACAATAACCTGCTCTATAATTTCCTCTATAAGATCCGCGAGGCGGGCATCACCGTCCCCGTGGTCCCCGGCATCATGCCCATCACGGCGGGCAACCAGGTGGCCCGCGCCATCCAACTCTCGGGTTCCTTCATGCCCCGCCGCTTCGTGTCCCTGGTGGACAAGTTCGGCCATAATCCCGCCGCCATGAAGCAGGCGGGCATCGCCTACGCCACCGACCAGATCATCGATCTCTACGCCAACGGCATCAAAAACGTCCACGTCTACACCATGAACAAGCCCGACGTGGCCCGTAAGATCCTGGAGAATCTGTCGGAGATTTTGGGGTGAGGGAGAGCGAGGGGCTCTGCCCCTGTCCCCCGCTAAAGAACCCTTTGAAAAGGGTTCTTTAGAATCTCCGAAACCTTCAGAAAATTTTTTTCATTATACCGAAAGGCAAATTATGGAATTTCGTACCTTTTTACAGAACCATTTGACCATCCTGGACGGCGGCATGGGCACCCTCCTGCAAAAGGCGGGCCTTGCTCCCGGTGAACTCCCCGAACGCTGGAACATCACCCACGCCGATGAGGTGACCGCCATCCACTGCGCCTACTACGACGCGGGCTCCAACGTGGTCAACACCAATACCTTCGGGGCCAATTCCCTCAAGTTCTCGGCAGAGGAGCTGGATCATATCGTCCGCGCCGCCGTGGAGAACGCCCGCCGCGCCGCCCGCGAGTCGGCGGGGGATCACGAAAAATTCGTCGCCCTGGACATCGGCCCCACGGGGAAGCTCTTGAAGCCCCTGGGGAACTTCGACTTTGAGGATGCCGTAGCCGTCTTTGCCGAAACCGTCAAGCTGGGTGTCAAATACGGTGCCGATCTCATCATGATCGAGACCATGAACGACAGCTACGAGACCAAGGCCGCCCTGCTGGCCGCCAAGGAGAACAGCGACCTCCCCGTGCTGGTGTCCTGCGCCTTCGGTGAGGACGGCAAGCTCATGACGGGGGCCTCTCCCGCCGCCATGGTGGCTATGCTGGAGGGTATGGGCGCGGATGCCATCGGTGTCAACTGCTCCCTGGGGCCCAAGGCACTGGCTCCCGTGGTCCGCGAGTACCTGCGCCTCTCCTCGGTTCCCGTCCTGCTCAAGCCCAATGCGGGCCTGCCCGCCGTGGTGGACGGTGAGACCGTCTACAACGTCTCCCCCGCCGAGTTCGCAAAAGACGTGGCCGCCCTGGTCCATGACGGTGTCCGTGTTGCGGGCGGTTGCTGTGGCACCACCCCCGCCTACATCGCCGCCCTGACCGCCGAGATCAAGGCCCGGGGCCTCATCGCCGTCCCCGTGACCCCTAAGGAGGTCACCATGGTGTCCTCCTACACCCACGCCGTCACCTTCGGAGATCATCCCGTCCTCATCGGTGAGCGCATCAACCCCACGGGTAAGAAACGCTTCAAGCAGGCCCTCACCGAGCACGATATGGGCTATATCCTTTCGGAGGGCATCAAGCAGGAGGAGGCAGGGGTGGATATTCTGGACGTGAACGTGGGTCTCCCCGAGATCGACGAGCCCGCCCTTCTCACCGAGTCGGTCTGCGAACTCCAGGCGGTCACCAACCTGCCCCTCCAGATCGACACCTCCGACCCCGTGGCCATGGAGCGGGCCCTGCGCCGCTACAACGGTAAGGCCATGATCAACTCGGTCAGCGGAAAGGCCGAATCCCTGGAAGCCGTCCTGCCCCTGGTCAAGAAGTACGGCGGCGTGGTGGTGGCTTTGACCCTGGACGAGTCGGGCATCCCCGACACCGCTGAGGGACGGGTACAGATCGCCCGCCGTATCCTGGCCGCCGCCGCCGAGTACGGCATCCCCAAGAAGGACATTGTCTTCGATACCTTGGCCATGACGGTCAGCGCGGCACCCAACGCCGCCAACGTTACCCTGGAGGCCCTGTCCCGCATCCGTCGGGAGCTGGGCTGTCACACCTCCCTGGGGGTATCCAATGTCTCCTTCGGCCTGCCCGCCCGCGACGCGGTCAACGGCACCTTCTTTGCCATGGCCCTCATGAGCGGACTGTCCGCCGCCATCATGAACCCCCATTCGGCGGACATGATGAAGACCTACTACGCCTATCGCGCCCTCCGAGGCCTGGATGAGAACTGCGGATCCTATATCGGCTTCGCCCAGACCCTCCCCGCCTTCACGGCTCCCGCTCCGGGGCAGGGAACTGCCGCCTCTGCGGGGAAGAACACCGCCGCCGAGGGGGCCACTCCCTTGCAAAAGGCTATCATAAAGGGCCTCAAGGAGCAGGCCTCCGCCCTCACCGCCGAGGCGTTGACCGCCACCCCCGCCCTCACGGTGGTGCAGACCGAGATCATCCCCGCCCTGGATATCGTGGGCCGCGGCTTCGAGCAGAAGACCACCTACCTTCCCCAGCTCCTCATGGCCGCCGAGGCCGCGAAAGCCGCCTTTGAGGTCATCAAGTCCAATATGACCGCCACCGCCGACACGGTTGAGTCCGCCGCCAAGGCCCCCGTGGTGCTGGCCACGGTGAAGGGAGACATCCACGACATCGGTAAGAACATCGTCAAGCTCCTGCTGGAGAACTACGGCTACCCCGTTACCGACCTGGGACGAGACGTGTCCCCCGAAGCGGTGGCCGAGGCGACCGTCCGCCTCCACGCACCCCTGGTGGGCCTGTCGGCCCTCATGACCACCACCGTCCCCGCCATGGAGGAGACCATCCGCGTCCTGCGAAAGGATGCCCCCTGGTGCAAGATCGTGGTGGGCGGCGCGGTACTGACCGCCGATTACGCCGCCCGGATCGGGGCGGATAAGTACGCCGCCGACGCAATGGAGACCGTGCGGTACGCCGAGGAGCTACAGGCTTTCAAGGCGTAAAATGTTCGTCAAGATCCACAAAAATTCCGCGCTCAGGTTTAATACCGCATTTTGCACCTATGAGAAACAGGCCGAAATCACGAGTTTTCGGGCCGATTTCGCCAATTACCATTTGGTGCTGAATCGAAAACACCGTATTTCTTTGTGCAACATCACGAAAAACCGCACCCCACGGAGGAACCGTCCCGCGACGGACCCGTAGGGTGCGGTTTTTGGGAGGGGAAGGCGGTCATCTTCGTCTCACGCCCGCGTCATCCCGATGGATCCTGCGGCTGCGGATCACCACCAGGAGGCAGAGCAGGGCGCAGGCATAGACGAACGCAATGACCGAGCTGAGTACGGGGATATGCAGGAAGTTGACCATGGAGTTGAGAAGGATGTCCACAAAAATCATACCGACCAAAGAAATGAAGCCGCCGGGGATCAATCCGAAAACCTCACGAAGCACGGCGCAGACCCCGAAAAAGATGAACATATATTTGCCCTCGCCGCGGAGGTAGGCCAGTATCTCGGCCTTTGGGTCAAAGCCTTCGGTATGCTCGGCGTAGGTGTTGATGCGGTCGGTTTGGTGGAATTTATAGAAGCTGACGGCGTAGACGGCCAGCATGATGACATCGGATATCAGGGTCTTGACGACTTGATTGTCAAACTCATTGAGCACAGCGGAGACGATGATGGAGCTGAGCATCATGGCGACAAAGGTGACAAGGACCGACAGGGCCACGTGCAGAATACTGGAAAGGACGGGAATTTTTTCTTTTCTTGACGTGGAAAATACCTCCTGAAAATGGATTGGGGAAGGGGATGCGTTACCGTCTGATGCGCTCCTCGTTCCACTTCTTGTGGGCGAACAGGCGGCCTATATAATGGAAGGCAAACAGGATGGCCAGGCCCAAAAGCCAGCCGACCCAGGCACTCCGAAAGGGCTCGTAGAGGCCGACGAAGCCTATGAAGAAGGTCTCGATGCCGTAGGCGGACCCGTAGCCGAAGCCCTGGCCCGAGGCGGATTGGAAGATGGAATAGAGCACTGCGGGGATGAGCCACAGGACACCTGTTGCGACGGTGCAGAACAGGCCTTCCTTGAGGGCCAGCTTGCGGTAGCGGGTATGGCCCTCGGCGACCTGCTCGGCCCCGCGGATCTCCACCGAGGTGGCGGCCAGGTAGGCGCGCTTGCGCTCACCGTCCTTGAAGTAGAGGAGGGCCTGTACGGCGGCAATGATCAAGAGGCCCACGATGGCAAAGCCGAACAGGGTCCAGTAGGCGCGGGACCAGTGCTCATCCCGCGCAAGCTGGTTGACCGAGGCACTGAAAAACAGGCGGTAGACCAGCATAGTCAACACGTGGTAGGCCAGCATGAGGATAAGGGTCTTGGTGACGGTGCGCTTGTGGTTGGGCTTTTCGGGCTGATATGCGGGGGCCTTGGGGGGAGTGGGGTATTTCATGGGGGTTCTCCTTTTGAAAATAGTGTGTTCATGGCAATACGCCGGTAGGGCGTGCATTGCTCGTCCGCGCGGGGAGGGGGAGCGGGCGATCTTGTAACGCCTAAAACTTTCGGTTGCCGTAGGGAAGGGGCTCCTCCCGTTTCCGCGATAAATTTCGGATATCTTCGATATAGATCTTCAATTTTGGCAGATTTCGGGAGGAGCAAGCCCCTCCCCTACCGGCATTCGGTTTCAGATGAAACAAGATACGGCGGTCGCGGGGGGCACCTCACCGTCTGATCCGATGCTCTTGCCAGTAGTAATGGGAATACCGACGGGCGATATAGTGGAAGGCGAGCAGGACGGCCATGCCGATGAGCATACCGATCAAGGGGTTTTGGAAGGGCTCGCAGAGGCCTGTGAAGCCGATGAAGACCTTTTCAATGGGCCAGGCCAGGGCGTAACGGTAGCCGTAGCCCCACAGGTGGAGGGAGATGAGGTAGAAAACCGAGGGAATGATCCACAGCGCCCCGGCGGTCAGGGCGCAGACCAGGGACTCGGTCAGGGCCAGTCGGCGGTAGCGGGCCGCACCCTCGCGGACACCCATGACACCCCGTAGCTCGATGGAGGTGGCATCCAGGAAGGCCCGCCTGCGGGCGGCGTTCTTGAAGTAGATCCCCGCAAAAATGACACCCATGATGCAGAGAAAGACCAGCGAGCGCATGAATGAAGATAAGTAGGCATCCATATCGGGCTCGCCTTTGACCATGGTTTGGACACCCGAGAGGTCGTATAAAAGCCAGCTGACACCGTGGTAGACCAGCATGAGCAGGAGGGTGTTCAGAGACAGCCGCCTGTAGCTGATCTTTTCGGGCTCATAGGTCTTGGGCGGGGGAGTTTGTTCGGGGGTCATGATTGTTGCTCCTTTCGGTTTGTGAGGTGGGCGGCGAAGGATTTCGCGTCGTGGAGGGTGAAATCATAGACGCGGTCGCCGTTGCCTACGTATTCAAAGGTCGTCCCTTTGATGTAGCGGATTTCGGAGGGAACGGGGTTGAGCAGCAGGATGCGCTCCACGCGGGCGGTGTCCTGCTCCACTTGGATGGGGAAGTGGAGGGTATGGAAGGACTGATTCTCATAGGTCTGGTCGCCGGTTCTGGTATGGAAGAAAATGGAATAGCCGTGTCGCCCCCAAAAGCGGGCGGCTTGGCCGTGGACCGTGGTGAGGGTGTAGGCGAAGCTATCCAGCAGGTCCAGGTGGGCGTGGCGGTTGTGGATGGCCAAAAAGTGGACGCAGTAGGTCACGGTGGGGGTCTCGATCAGCCACTCGGGACGGCGGGTGGGGATGAAGACCGACAGGATGGGGGATGCCTGGCGGTGGATCTCAAATCCCATCTGACGGCACAGGCGGCGGAGGCGGGCGGTATGCTTGATACGAAGGATCAGAGAACGGGCATACCGAAGGGGGGCCAGGCCGAAGACGATCAGGACGGGAATGAGGTGGGTGACGGGGAGGCTTTCCGGCAATCCGAAGGCCCACAGGATACTCCCGACCACGAAGGCGGCCAGGGCGCGGAGGGCCAGGAAAAACAGGTTCTTGCCCAGGTCGGGCGGGATGCGGTTATGGACGGCGCAGAGGGCGTGGCAGAGGTTGTCGGCATTTCCCATGGAGGCAAGGGCTTGGGTGACCGCTTGGGTTTCGGGGACACCCCGCAGCATCAGACGGTAGGCGTGGTCCTCGGCGTGCTCGCAGAGCTCCTGCTCCACGGCGTAGCGCACCCGCGTGGGGCGGACACTGCGGCAGACCGTGGCGGCGAAAAGCTGGATCTCCCGCAGGGAAGCCTCGCTGATGGATTGATTCATGGGCTCAGTCATGGGCGGTATCCTTTCGGTTGGCGAACAGAACGTCGGAGACTCCCTCGGTGAAGGCGGCCCATTCCTCCAGGCGGAGGCTCAGTTGCAGACGGCCCTTGGCGGTGATGCGGTAGTATTTCCGCTCCTTGCCGATCTCGCTGGTCTGACGGTAGGACTCCAGCAGACCGTCCTTCTCCATGGCGTGGAGGATGGGGTAGAGGGAGCCCTCGCTCATGTGGAAGACGTTCTTGGACCGCTCCTCGATCTCGCGGATGATGCGGTAGCCGTACATATCCTCCTCGCCCAACAGCCCCAGGACCATGATGCCCGTGGAGCCCTTCAGCAGTTCCTTATTGATTTTCATAGTGTGATCTCCTTTCTTTATAGCGGATTGAGATGCATCGTATTACGATATATCTATTATAGCAGAATATGGGCGGTTTGTCAAGGGGGGAAAATGAAAAAACGCATCTCACAGGCCGAAAACCTGTGGGATGCGTTTCTGTGGCGGGTCGAACGTCGATGCTTATACTATTTTATGAGAAAAATCTTGAGACTTTCATATACCAATGGGGCAGGGGCCCCATTGTGATGCCCTCTATGGTCCTTGGTATCCTCTCGTAACCCATAAAGATCTTTTTTGAAAGTTTTTGGGATTCTCAAACCCTTTTTTCAAAAAGGGTTTGAGCCGCCGGAGGCAAGCTCTCCCAATCACGAATGAGCCAGCGCAATAAACCGTTCGCCCTTGGTGTTGACGGCGCAGTAGAAGTGGGAGTTGACCCCTTCGTGGCGGATGAACCAGGGCTTGTGGGCGTAGGTGTTCTCCCACTCCATGACCGAGGCCACCAGGGGCTCGCCCTCCCAGACCGTCCAGTTGGCCAGGTCATAGGAGCAGGCGAAGGTGTCGTAGGCGCGGCCGTCGGTGTCCAGGCGGAAGAACAGCATGACGTAGAGGTCGTCCAGCTTGATGATCTGGGGATCTCCCGTGATGATGACGGGCTTTTGGGGATGGGTCGTGAGGTCCAGCACCGCGCGGTCGCCGTAGCGCTCGAAGTGCTCGCCGTCCTCCGAGACCGCCAGGAAGATGCGCTCGCGGCCGTCCTGCCCCTTGGCGTTGTAGATATTGACGTAGGGGTAGCCTGTGGTGCGGGCCTCGTCGCGGAACAGGAAGCTCTTGTAGAGGGTCTTGTTCTCGAAGGGGCGGCTGTCGGGGTCCTCGGGGCGGAGGATGGGCTCGGGGAAGCGGGTGAAGGCATGGGGATCCGTGGGATCCTCACTGCGGGCCAGGCCCATGTAGAGGGGATCGGGCTCGTAGCCGTCGCTGTTGCCCGCCAGGTAGGAGATGTGGTAGGCACCCGCCACCTTTTGGAGCTCGCAGGCACCCTCAAGCTCAATGGAGGGGTAGGCGGCGTAGCCCGCGCACTGCTTGCTGTCCCAGCGGTTCAGGTCATTGCGGCGGAAAATGGTGCCCACGTACTCCCAGTTCTTCAAGTCCGAGGACTTGGTCATGTGGGTCTCGTAGCCCGATACGCCGGTGTCCTTGGAAATGGAGATGAAGTACATATAGAACATCCCGTCCTTGCGGAAGACCGTGGGGCTGTCTGTGAAGTCATGCTCGAATTTCATGACGGGGCCGTATTTTATCGGGGTCTTGATGGTTTCATAGACCCGCTCCATCACCTCTTGGGGGACCGAGGCGGGGAGGGTGGTTGATTTGAAGGGGATCATGGTGCATACCTCGCGAGTCGAATTTGAGGGAAATGGGGGATCAGGCCTGCTCGTCGTTCATCTTATCTAACTTGCGGGTCACGGCGCGGAGCTTGTTGTTGACCGACTTGACCGAGGCTTTGTAGGTGGAGACCACGGTGTTGGTCTTTTTGGCGACGATGTCTCGGAAGGCGTTCTGGAAGCCGCCCAGGGCATCGGTGTAGAAGATACCCGAGTCGGTGGTCAGGGAGTTGATCACCAGCTCCATCATGATGGAGGACTGGGGATCCTGGGCGATCTTGGTCCGCAGGGTCTCCTCATAGTAGACAGGCTTGACGATCTTGTAGGCGGTGGAGGAAAGGGCTTCCAGCACGGCACCCACCATATCCAGGCGGTCATCCACCACGGTGTTGGGGATGGAAATGACGGTGAACTGATCGTGGAGCATGGAATGGTACTCCTCCTGCTCCTCGCTGAACTTGGGCATGGGAACGATACCGAACTTATCGGTCATGCTACGGATATTCTCGGCCTCCAGGCCCATGACGCGGACGGTGGCCATGGCGGCTCTTCCGTCGGCGAACAGGTCACGGCATTTATCCATGTGGCCGTCCCAAGCGATGGTGTCCACGATGTAGGAGGCTCCGTCGGTGCCGTAGTAGAGGTCCAGGACCTTATCGGCTACCTCAAAGAGCTTGCCCGAGTCGAAGACCAGCTCGAAATCGCCGTCCTCGTTGAACTGCAGAATATCTACCTCGCAGGATGCCCAGTAGGGATCCACGCTGATGTGCTGGGTGGAGAGGAAGCCGTAGACGTCGCCCTGCTCGTCGGCTACGCCGTTACCGTTGTCGCGGTGGAAGATGGGGGTCAGGGAGATCTGCTTGTCCAGGGTCCAGGTGCCGTTATCCACGTACTCGTAGAGGTAGGGCTGGCCCGCATCGTCGAAGATCTTTTGATTGAAAACCGTGGCGTAGGCGAAGCGGTAGATGGACAGGAGCATGGAGCCTGCGATGACGTGCTGGAGCTCCTTGTAGTGGGTCGCGTCATTGAGACCCTGGGACCACCAGGGCTGGTCGAAGTCCAGGTAAGCCGAGTTCCGCAGGTTGGCGAAGGTACCGTTGATGGACTGGCCCAGGGTGATGTAGCAGGCGGCACCCAGTACGTCATACTCGTTGGTGCCTGCCTTAACGGCGGTGTCCACACGGTTGACGATGACGTAGCCGTCCATGTTATCCTCAAAGACGTTGGCGATCTTGATGTTCAGCCGCTGCTCCACGGCCTTGTTGCGCTCGTAGACCGCGTCATTGATGGGCTCGCCGTTTACGTCCTCCACCCAGATCTCGCGGTCGGTCCAGCCGTCACGGTCGCGGCTGATGAAGGTGATCTCCTCCCCGCCGAAGTCCAGGTCCTTGGGCAGGTTGTCGGAGAGCTCGGTCTCGCCCTCCTCGACAGGTGCGGTGGTTTGAGCGGCGGGCTTGGTGTCGCTTGCGGGGGTATCGTCGCTCGTGGCGCAGGCGGTCAGGGAACCGGCCAGCAGGAGTCCCGCCAGGATGGCGGAGAGGGTACGCTTGAAATTCATAGGGAACCTCCATAAGATTTTGAATTTGTACCAATAGATTATTATATCACGATACGGGTCGCTCGGTCAAGGGGCAAAACCGCCCAAGAAATTGGGCGGTTTTTGTTTAGGATGTTTATTTCACGGCTTCGGCGATCATCTCGTCGATCTTGGCGCGGATGGCCAGCATGGTCTCGGAGGAGCGGGCGCAACGGGAGAACTTGATCTCTTGCTCGAAGACCGCCTCCATCTCGGCTACCACACGCTCCTTGCCGTAGAAGGACTCGCAGAGCTTCATGGCACGGACATCCTCGAGAGCCTCGTGGAAGACGATGATACGGGTGGACTCGTAGGCGGTGCCGTCCTCGGCGGGGTAGACCGAGTAGGTGTCGCCTGCGGGGACCCAATACTCTCCGCTGGAATCGGCGTAGGGCTGAACCGTGTTGACCGAGTGCATATTGTTGTAGAAGTTGTAGCCCCACTGGAGGAAGCCCGCGATGTCGTACTTATACATCTGCATACCGATGGAGCGGTTGCGCCAGGCGGGCATGGCCATGAGGCGGTTGGATACGTCTACGCACTGACCGCAGCAGTAGTAGGTCCACAGACCGGGAACGCCGCCCTCAATGAAGGGCTCGATGTGGTTGTTGGAGGGAATGGGGGTCTTGACCACGCCCTGACGGTAGAATTCGTAGTTGGACAGGGCATCCATAATGGTGTAGCCCTCCAGGAAATCGGCTACCACGGCCTTGGACTTGCTGTACTGCTCCAGCTGATCCAGACCGGGCTCGTCCGAAATGTGGAAGTAGCAACGCTGATCGTCGCCGCGGGCCTTCATGTGCTCCAGGAAGGCGGGGAGCATGGTCCGCAGGAAGCGGGTGTATTCTTCTCCCGTGGCATCGGTCTCCCAGCCGAAGATGCGCTTATATTCCTTGGTTCCGTCGGCGTTCTCCACCGTGGCCATGACCTTGGGAGCGTGTCCCGCGCCCCACTGGGTGAACAGGTGGGAGATCTCCAGGTAGGGAATGTTCAAGCGGTCGCACATATCCACCCATCGGTCCAGCTTGTCAAAGCCGAAGGAGTAGGTACCGTCAGCCGAGACGGTCACGTCCAGGAGCTGGTTGGTGGTGCGCTCACCGCCCACGCGGGTGTCCAGGGGCGGGGTAAAGAGGGGAGTCAGAAGCAGGTTGATGCCGTTCTTGCGGGCGGTGCGGGCGAAGTTCTCCACCACCTCCCAGTGCCGCTCGGACCAGGGCTCGCAGTGGTAGTAGTTGGCCAGGCAGTCGCAGTGGAACCACTGGGTCAGAAGCATCTCCTGGGGAGGCAGCTCGGCGTTGAGCATCTCGATGGTCAGGCTCTCGGAGGCAACGAGCTCCTCTCCTGCCCACAGCTTGACCGTGACGGGATAGGTGCCCGCGGGGAGGCCTCCCAGGGGATCGAACTGGATCCACACCGAGCGGAGCTGGTTACGGATGACCTGGACGGTGCTTCCGTAGTGGAGGGGCTGGAGCCAGTCGGGGTAGAGGCCGGGCTCCTTGGACAGGTAGTTGTCATCGGGAATGGCGGGGTCGATGGGGTAGGCCACGGGGACTACCTCCACGGTGCGGGCGGTGGTGTACTCGGCGGGCAGACCCTCGATCTGCAGGGTCAGCATGGAGCGGAGGGGGGAATCCCCGTCTGCTGTATGAAGGAACTGGAAGGACAGACGCTGGTTCTTCATCATACGGATGAAGGAGAGGGGGGCGTAGTTCTCGATATGGCTATGGAGGAAGGGCTTTTCCAGGGAGGAGACCAGTTTGGTGTAGATCATATGTGTTGGGTTCCTTTCGTTGGATTGGGGTGGTTTCAGTATAGCATATTTTGTATGGGAAGTCAAGGGCTTTTGCCCGATTGAGGGTGGTTTTGGGCGCTTGGTTTGTCAACATTTACAAAAACCCACCCCCAACCCTTGTTCAATATCGTTTTTTTCAATCTTTTCAAAACCCGTGGGATATGGTATAATAGGATGTTGGAATAAAATGAAATATTGCGCGGTTTTGGCCGAACGCCGTCCCACGGCGGGAGACAAAGCCCCAAGGAAAAGGATGGATAAAACATTGATTCGTAATGATCTGAGAAACGTAGCCATCATCGCCCACGTTGACCACGGTAAGACCACCCTGGTGGACGGTCTGCTCAAGCAGGGCGGTATCTACCGCGAAAACCAGGACACCACCACCCGCGTCATGGACTCGGGCGACCTGGAAAAGGAGCGCGGCATCACCATTCTGGCCAAGAATACCGCGGTTCACTATAAGGATACCAAGATCAACATCGTGGACACCCCGGGCCACGCCGACTTCTCCGGCGAAGTGGAACGCATTCTGAAGATGGTCGACGGCGTTCTGCTGCTGGTTGACGCTGCAGAGGGTCCCATGCCCCAGACCCGCTTCGTGCTGCAGAAGGCACTGGAGCTGGGCCACAAGGTCATCGTGGTGGTCAACA
>CAYRTP010000009.1:0-28763 GCA_964427175.1 uncultured Clostridium sp.
TCTTGCGAGGGCAATTCTTTTTCCTATAGAGGATATAGATGTTGACATTGCGTTGCACCTCCTGTTAGCACAACAACATACCACAGAAGCCATCAAAAGTCCAGAAAACAAACTGTTAACAAAAACACAGAAAACCGTACAGGACTCATTTCTGAATTCTGTACGGTTTCTGTTGTCCTATTCGGTTGTTTGTGATTTCTCCGTTAAGGACATCACGCTTTTGGAGCGGGGGATGGGATTTCGCGGTATGGGAGGCGGTCAATCCTCCAACAGGGTCAGCGTGCCTTTGACCGTGGTGATCGAATAATTCTTGTTCACGTTGTTGCCGTTTTGGTCCAGAATGGTCACCGTGGAGGAATCCACCTGGTTGTCAGAGGAGCCGATCGTGGTCTGACTGCCGACAGCCTCGGCCTGCAGAGTGTGGCCCTCCACCAGCTTACCCAGAGAGATATACACGTAAGGGTTGGTCAACGGGCCTTGGGTCTGTCCGTACACGGCGGTCTCCGAGGAGGCCGTCAGCTCCAGCACACGCTTACGGATCTGCAGGACGGGCATACTGATCATACCCTCGGGCTCCACGAATATGGGGGTGAAGTCCGCCGTCACGTCGCGGCCTCGGCTGTTGAAGATCTGAACCGTGACCATGCTCTCGGGATTGCGGTTCAGGTCCGAAAGGGACACCACCCCTGCCTCGTAGGCGGAGATATGGATATCCATCTTCAGGGTGTAACCCTTGGGCAGGGACAGGATCTCGTAATCCTCGTCGGTCCAGGTCACCGTTTGTCCGTCGTAGACCTTCTCCTGGGGATACAGGAACAGGCGCACGGGCTTTTGGGTCACCTTCAGAAGGCCGTTGTGGAGGACCACGTTGTAGCTTTCGGTCACGTCGCGGCCGCGGGAATCGTAGAGATAGAATTCCAGGATGTAGCTGTCGCTCTGGCCCACCTCCAGTTGGGTGCCTGCCACGGTCACGGTATAGCGGTAGCCCTTGGCCATCAGCTCCTGCAGGTCGCGGGTCATTTCCAGCTCAGGGATTGCCTGGAGGGGGGATCCGTCGTAGATCTTGGTTTGGAATACGGGGGTCAGATCCAGCGTGGGCTTGGGGGCCTCGGGTTTGCCGCCCGTGCCGCCACCGCCTGTGCCGTTATCGGAAGATCCGCCCGTGACCTCCACGGCGACCCAGCCCAGGCCGTCCAGGTAGACCTCTACCCAGGCGTGGCCCATGTTATCGGGACCGTTACTGCTGATGATCTCGTTCCACGTCCCTGCCTTGCCGCCTTGCATCATGTAGCCTACGGCGTAGCGGGCGGGGATGCCCAGGGTACGGTACATCATGGCCGCCGCCGACGCGTAGTGACGGCAGAGACCCTTCTTGAAGTCCCGCAGGAAGGCAATGACGGCATCCTCGCTGGTCTCGATCTGGTAGGCCAGGTAGGGATCGGCATCGTACTCCGCCGCGGACTGGATGTAGGAGGCTACCTTGAGGATGAGCTCGGGATCCGACAGCGCAAAGCCCTGCTCTCGGATGATATCCTGCAGGAAGGAGCGGGTCTCGGGATGGACCTCCAGGTAATGGTCATAGACGAACTCGCGGTAGGCCAGCTCCTCGTCGGCCAGGTCGCCCAGAAGGGTAGCGCGCTGGGCCTCAGAGAGGGCCATGTAACGGGTCACCAGGTGGTTTTCATAGTCGGTGTAGAAGTAATTGACCCCGTATTCAGGCAGTTGGGTATCCAAATTCAAGGTATCCGATCCCACCGCGGGGGTGGTGCCGTCGGGGTTTGGGTAGTAGGGGAGCATGAACAGCAGCATCTCGCGGAGCTGCGCGTGGGACAGGGTATAGCCCAGCTTTTCCATGGCGGTGGAGGTGAGGTACTGGTAGCCGTAGCCGCCGTCCAGGGTCTCGCCATAGCGGTTCAGACCCGATTCGCTCCAGGTTCGGCGGTTGAAATCGCCGTAGGAATGCTCGCGGAGGTAGAAGGTGCCGTCCCTGTCGGGGAGGATCAGACCCACGATGAGGCGGTGGTACTCCTCCTCCATATCGGGAGTCAGCTCAAAGACGTTCAGGATACCGGGGTCCATCTCCAGGTTGACAAAGCCGTCGGTGACCAGGTCGCCCTTGTCGCTGATCGCACCCACCCTGGGCTCATTACCGAACACGCCGGGGCCTACGTGGGAGGGGAACGCATCCACCTGCAGGCTGTAGCCCGCGGGCAGGTTCTCCTGGCCCGTGGCCTCGTATTCGGGGCAACGGAGGGGAGCTCCGTCGAAGAGCTTCTCGGCACTGCCCGTGGTCACCTTGATAGTGATGGGCTGATCCAGGATGGTCAGGGTACCCTCGATGACCGAGACCACGGTGTAGTTGCGGGTCTTATCCACGCCGTCGGCGTTGGTGACACGGACGTGGGCGGGATTGACGCTGTTGGGGTAGGTGCCCACCTGCACGCCCGAGCCGTAGGCGTTGACCCGCAGGACGTGGCCGTCCGCCACGGACATACCGTCCTCGGTGGTACAGCCGTCCCGCTCGGTGAGGGGGGTACCGTCATAGAGCTTGGCGGCATCGAAAGACTTCACGCCCAGGGGACGGGGATTGACGAGGAAGGTACCGTCCGTACCCGTGACGGTGTAGTTGGCGGTCACGTCCTCGGTGCCGTTCAGGATCTGCAGGGTGGTCAGATCGGGGCGGGAGGTCAGGGTGCCCACGTCGGTGATGGTCTTTTTGGGGGAGACCGTGATCTCGTGGCCGTCGCAGATGACATAGTCGCCGTGGTAGTCGACTTGGATCTCATCTCCCGCCAGGGGCTTGTCATCGTAGATCTTTTCGCCGTTCAGGCTGATCCGCAGGGGGCGGGGGGAGACCTTGACGGTGCCGTTGACGTAGGTGATATGGTAGTTGGCCGTCACATCCCTGTACTTGGAATCCTGAATGATGGCGGGACGGTTGTTCTCGTAGGTCCCCGCGTCGCAGTAGGTGGGGGGCTCATCCGAGGGAGCGGCGATCATCCACTGGCTTCCGGCCAAGGGGTTGGGGGAGCTTGCGTCCACCGCATAGCCGTCCGTGACCTCACGGGGCTGGCCGTTGTAGATCCAGGCCGCGTCGGGGATGCGGATGGTGATGGGACGGGGGATAACGGTCAGGGTGCCGTACTCGTAGGTGATCTCATAGTTGTGGCTCACCAGGCGGTCGCCCTCTTTGACGACAGCCTTCATGCGGTTCTCGATCTCGCCTACGTCGGTGATGGAGGGCAGAGGGGTGGTGGCGCACACCAGGGTGTGGCCCTCCGCGAACTTACCGCCGTTCAGCACCTCCGTAACCGTCATGGTGCCGTCCGAGTGGGGGCGTTCGTCATAGGTCCAGGTGGTGGTGGCGGTGGTCACGCGGATCTGACAGGGAGTCACCTTCAGGACTCCCTCCAGGTGCGTAACGGCGTAGTAGGCCGACACGTCGGCTCCCGCTTCGTCGGTGATGCGGACCGAATCGGGATCCACGGTGTTGGGGGACTCGCCCACCTCGGTCTGGGAGCCCACCGCGGAGGCGGTGAGCGTATGGCCTGCCAGCAGACCGTCATCGGGGTCGGTAGCCTCGTCCGGGGCGGCGCAGGCGGGCTCGGTCAAAGGAGTACCGTCATAGACCTTGGAGGCATCCAGGGCGGCCACGGTAACGGGGCGGGGAGTGACGGTCAAGGTGCCGGGGAGCACCGTGATGTCATAGTTGGCGGTGACGTCGACAAATGTGCTGTCGGCGGGTTCCTCCTCGTCGGTCTCAACGACAGCCGTATCGGACAACGGTGCGGTAGGCATTTCCACGTCGGGGAAATATATCTCCGTTGTCTGCGCGGTCACGCGGACGCTTCCCTCCACGTAGCGGTTCTCGCCCACGCCGAAGACCACCGAGCCGTCGGTCTCCAGGGTCAGCACGTGGCCCTCCACCAGGGAGAATTGGGAGTTCAGATGCTCGGCCACGGTGACGGCGTTGGAGGTGAGGGGGGTACCGTCATAGACCTTGGTGGCATCGGCGATGTAGACCGCCACGGGGCGGGGCACGATGGCCAGGGTACCGTACTCGTAGGTAATGACGTAGTTATCCGTGACGTTGGTGGACCCGCGGTTGACCAGGACGGTCATGGTGTTCTCCACGCTGCCCACGTCGCGGAGTTGGGCGTAGTTCATGACCGCCATCAGGCTCTCGCCCTCGGGGAGGTCGGCCGTAGCGTTGGGGTAGCTCTGGGGTTGGCCGTTGTAGATGAGCTCGGCGCTCTCGGTGTAGACCGTGATCTCCCGGGGGATAACGGTCAGGGTGCCGGGATTGACGAAAATGGAGTAGCTGTCGGTGAAGTTCTCCTTCATCTTGGAGGTGACCGAGAAGGTCAGGATATTGGAGGTAGTCCCGCAATCCCGCAGGGAGGGAGCCACGTCCACGGTCAGCTCCTGGCCCGCCACCAGGGGAGTGGCGGGGTCGATGGCGAACTGGGTGTGGGTCTGCTCAAAGCCGTTATAGGGCAGGGTAGCCGAGCCCGTCTCCACGATGAGGGGACGCTTCTCCACGGTCAAGGTGCCCGAGACCGTGTGGATGCTGTAGAAAAGGGTAACGTTCCGACCGTCGGCGGCGATGACCTGGAGGCTGGGGGTGTTGAGAAGGGTCCCCGCCATGGTAATGGAATCGTCGAACACGGCCAGGAGGGTGTCCCCCTGGGCCAGGGTGCCCTCGGAGATCTCGTAGCCGTTAAAGGACAGGGCCACGCCGTCATAGACCTTATCGGCATCGCCCACCGTGACGGTGAGGGGGCGGGGGGTCAGGGTAATGCGGGCCGAGGGGGTCTCGGCTACGGTATAGCAGGCGGTGCGGTCCTTCCCTTCTCCGTCGGTGACCCGCACGGTGGCGGGGTCTACGTGGACGGTGGCGATCTGTTCGCGCGGGACGAAATAGAAATAATCATCCAAGCCATCCGAATGGATACCGCCCGAGGTCTCGTCAACCCTCGTCTCAATGGATTGGTACACCACCCCGCAGGACAGAACGTCTCCGCTTACCAGGGAGGCGGACACGGTGGGGGTCTCGCCGTAGATGGCCTCGGCAGCCGTGACCACGGGGGTGATGGGGCGGGGGATCACCTTGAAGCTCTGCGCCTCGCCGTAACGGGGAGTGCCGAAGGCCGAGGTGGACACGGCGCGGACCTGGTAGTCGCCCACGAAATCGGGGCCCTCGGTCTGCCACTCGGTCTCACCCGCCCTCCGATACTCGAAGGTCACGTTCCCCAAAAAGGCGGCGGCCTTGTAGGCGGGGGTCTCGCCGTAGACCACCTCGGCGGGGCAGGCCTCTTGGGAGATGACCGCACCCTTGGCCGCCACGGCGGATACCGCCAGGGCGGTCACCGCCGCCAGGGTGATGATGATGGCGATACGCACGGCGTAGATCCTTGACAGGACCGCCGCGATTTTTTTGATTTTACCTTGGTATTGTTCGTACTGCATATAGCCTCCGTAGATTTCACATTTACGTATCTATGGGTTGTGTCGGATCCATGATCTGCTCCCGATCCGCCGTTATCCGCCGCGGGGTACGCGGATAGCGGAGGGTCGGCAAAAGAGCATGGGGGGCTTTCGGGGCCCCCGCACCGAGGTGCGGAGGTCCCGAGGGAAAACACGCCAAATCGCTTACGGCAGAATCCGCAGGGTGCCGTCTATGGCCTCAATGGCGTAGTTGGCGGTCACATCGATACCGTCTTGGTTCACGATGATGACCTTGGTGATGACGTTACTGGACCGTCCCACGAAGGTCCGCTCGCCCTCCACCGTATAGCTGTGGATGCGGTGTCCCTCCGCCAGCTGGGCAGGATCGTAGTCCATTTGAGGGGCAGTCAGCGGCCAGCCGTCGTACTTCTTCTCGGCGCTGTGCGCGATCAGCGTCAGCGGGGCGGGGGTAATCTCCAGGGTGCCGTAACGATACGCGATCAGGTAATAATCCGTCACGTCCACCCCATTTTGCATGAGAGTCACGTGGAAGGAGGCCGCGCTCTTTCCCGCGTTGCTCCGCACGCCCGTGGGGGTCATGGTCCAGGTCATGTCGCCGGGCATATTTCCTTCGACAAACTGCACGTCGACATAGCCGTTCGGTCCCTGATTCGGGGAGATGGACAGGGGCTTGCCGTCATAGATCTTGGAATAACTGACACCCGAGAAGGTCAGCTTCTCGTAGTAGACCCGCATGAGGTTCGTCTTGAGCGTGAGATCAAACTTGTCGGTCACGTCCTTCCCATTGGGGTCGAAGATGGTGATCGACGCGATCTCCACCGGAGTGGATCCGATGGTGACGGGGTCATGGGCCACCTCGGCACGGTAGCTGTAGCCACGCGCCTCGAACTCCTCAAAGCCCTCCAAGGTGCCGTCATGGTACAGGGGGGTTCCATCGTACCGCTTGGACTGGAACACGGGACGCAGGGTAGCCACCAGAACCATTTCGCCATCGGGGTCGGTGGGATCGTCATCAGGCTGGTTGCCCTCGGGATCTTCAGCCGCGGAGCCCGTGACCTCCACGTACTGCCAGCCGAAGCCGTCTACGTAGACCTCCACCCAGGCATGGGCATCCATGTCCGTGACCAGGGTCGCGCCGCCGGGTACGGTCGTCGCGGCAAAGCCTACGGTGTAGCGGGCGGGAATGCCCAGGGCACGGTACAGCAGGGTGGCCGCCGCCGCGTAGTGACGGCAAACGCCCTCCTTATAGGTCCGCAGGAAGGCCAGCGCCACGTTCGGCTCCTGATCCAATTTGGTATCGTAATCCATATTGTAGGAGGCCGCGTTTTGGATGTAGCTTGCTACCTTGTCGATGATCTCGGGATCTCCCGCCGAGAAGCCCTCCTGCTTGATGAGGATCTCCATATACTGTCGGGATACATCGTCCATAACCAGGTACTGGTCGTAGACGAACGCGCGGTAATCCTGTTCAAAACTCTGAACCTGCTTGGGGGTTTGCTTGGGATCGTAGTCCGATACCCGTCGGTAGGCGGTGAGATGGCGGCTTTCTTCATTTCCCGTCGCCATCACGTCGCTGGTCATGGCCGAGCCGTCGCGGGAGCTGATGTAGTACGGCAGGACCGACACGGGTACAAGGGGCTCGATCTCCAGCACGAAGGTTCCTTGGGCGGCCGAGGCATCCATGACGTAGTGGGGCAGGAAGTCAGCCGAGTAGCCGTTGACCAACCCGTCGTAAGCCTGCGCGGGCGCAAAGCCTTGGCCCGTGTAGGCACCGAAGGACTGCGTCTTCAGGTAGACCCGATCCTCGATCTCGCCGTAGAGGTTCAGGATAGGCTCGCCCGTGGGCTTACCGCCCGCCAGGCTTCCGTTCATGCCCAAAAGCTCCTCTTTGTCAAGCTCACCGTCCCCTTCGTTGCCCATGGAGCCCGTCACCTCCACGCACCGCCAGCCGAAGCCGTCCACGTAGACCTCCACCCAAGCGTGAGCCTGGCCCATGGTCACCACCGTGACCTCACCGGGCAGGGTGGTAGCGGCAAAGCCCACGGTGTAGCGGGCAGGGATGCCCAGGGCACGGTACAGCAGGGTCGCCGCCGCCGCGTAGTGACGGCAAACGCCCTCCTTATAGGTCTGCAGGAAGGCAATGGCGATGTTGGACTCCTCGTCCAATTTGGTGTTGTATTCCAGATTATAGGTCGCAGAGCCTCGGATGTACGCGGCCACCTTGGCGATGACGGCGGGGTCATCCTTGGAGAAGCCCTCCTTCTTGATGATCCGCAGCATATACTCCTCGGTTTCCTTGTCGATGGTCAAATACTGATCCCGCGCGAAGTGTCGGTACTCCAGCTCGTAATTGCGGACCCGTCGGGCCGCGCCGTCGGTGTTGCCGTCGCTCAGCTCGCGATAGGTCACCACGTGGCGATCGTTGGAGTTGCCCTCCACCAGCACGTCGCTGACGGGAAGCTGGCCTTCCCGCTCACAAACGTAGTACGGGAGGACCGACACGGGCAGGATGGGCTCGATCTCCAGCCGATAGACGGGAGTCTCCTCCACCGCCGCCATGGCGGCCGAGGGGATAAAATCCACCGTGGTGTTGTTGCACAAGCTCGGGTAGGCCTCGGCCTCGGCAAAGCCCCGTCCCGTGTAGTCTCCGAAGGAGCGGGTCTTCAGGTAGACGCGGTCCCGGATCTCGGCGTACAGATTCATCACGGGAGTCGTATCCTCGGAACCGGGGAAACCGCCGTTTTCGGAGGAGCTCAGACTGCCGTCCATTTCCACGACTCCGTGATCCAGGGGCTCGTCGGACTCACTCTCCCAATCAATGGTCTCGGGGAATATCTCCCCCGACATGAGGTCGCCCAGCAGAAGGTCCGCCAGGCTTGGGCACGTGACCTCCTCAGTACCGTCCCCGACGGGCATTCCGCCGCATACCGCCAGCGTCAGGAGAAGCCCCAGCATCAGCACGACCGCTACCAGGGCTGTACAGAACAGCCGTATCCGTCTTTTGGAATCATCCATGATTCCTTCCTCCCTTCTGCCTATTTGTCAGGTATTCAATCATTTGTTTATTTATCAATTATGCGTTTCTCTGCAACCGCTTGATGGCATCCTTACAGGACGTCATATGCTCGGGACCGAACAGCTCCTCCAGATATTTCAGCAGATCGTCGGCCGCCTTGCGGAGGTAGATGGGATTCTGGGTCTCCAGCTTGCGGATGATCTTCTTAGCCAAAATATCGTCCAGAGCCACCAGCTCGTCGCCTCCGCAGGCAATGTACACGGGGACGTACTGGGTGATCTGCTTCATGATTCGGTTACCGAAGGTGATGTGGAAGTGGTCGATGAGGTATT
This sequence comes from uncultured Clostridium sp., assembly GCA_964427175.1. Lineage (GTDB taxonomy): Bacteria > Bacillota > Clostridia > Oscillospirales > CAG-272 > CAMEON01. The sequence continues at coordinate 8,818 of CAYRTP010000009.1, forward strand.
TATCCAGCAGCTGCAACCGCTTGCGGTTGCGGCTGCTGAGCGAGTATTCCCGCATCGCCGCCTCGGTCAGGCGGACGAAATCCTCTGCCGCCAGGCGTACAGCCGCGGTGGGAGGTGCCGTAAAGGGCTCGCTCTTTTTATCCAGGTCCAGGATCATGGCTCGGTCATAGACCTTATCCGAAATGGCGAAGGTGGAGTCATCGTTGTTCGCCGTTCCGATGAACCACATATTCTCGGGGAGTCTGAGGCGGCCCTTCTCCAGCTTCTTGGGATCGTTCGGCCAGGTATCCGATACCACCGTCAGATACCGCTCGTCGGGGGAAAGCTCCAAAAGGGACAAAAACTCGGCAAAGTAATACTCCACGCGGGCGATGTTCATCTCGTCCAGCACCGTGATGAAGATGTCCTTTTTGTAGCTTGCCTTGTACAGGGTCTGCAGAAGGGTGGTCTCGTTGAATCGCTTGGTGAACTCGTTGTAGTAACCCAGCAGGTCGGTACGCTCCTTCCACATGGGCTGGACGGGCACCACGGTGGATCTGTTCCCCACGAACAGACCGAAGGCGGTAGCCAGCGAGGTCTTACCCGTACCCGACATACCCTGCAGGATCAGGATCTTGGACACCGCCATACCCGCCACGAAGCGGCGGATATCGTCGATCTCGTAGTACAGCTTTTTCTCGCGGGCCGCGAAATTCCGCAGATCCTCGCAGAAGCGGTCCAGCGTCACGCCGCGGGCGTAGCTCTCGTGGGCGTAGCTGTGGCTCTCCCGATCGATGGCGATCAGCTGATTGAAGCGGCTTCCGTCGGATTCGGCCGCAGGGGTTTTAGATGGCTCGGACTCCGCCGGCTCCGCTTCGGCGCGGGATTTTTCGGTTCCCTTTTTCTTCCCCGCGATCACCGCCAGCAGCAGAGCCACCAGCAGAACGGGGATGAGCAGCATGAGGATCAGCACCGCGCCCCCCACCGCCGAGGAGGACAGGAGCACCGACGAGCGGATGCCGTAGAACACCAGCGCCGCCAGGATCACCTCCAGAATGACGGTCAATACAATATAAAATATGCGTTTTTTCCGTGTCAGTTTTATTTTCATATCCCAAACCGTGATCAGCGCGGATTATTTCTTGCCGCTCTGCCCTTTGATGTATTTGAGGTTGATGAGATCCTTGCGGATCTTCTTTTTGGTCTGCTTCCAGACCTTTTCGTACAGGCCCACGAAGGCCTCCAGCTCCTGCTCCAGGTTGTCGAAGCTCTCCTTGTCGGTCATGGACTCCACGTCCGCATCGGTGACCTTGCCCTCCAGGGCCTCCTGACCCCGCAGGCGGGCACGCAGGATCTGATTCTCCGCGGTTTGCGCGTCCACGGCCTCCTTCATGCGGTCGGTCTCGGCCTGCCGCTCGGCCAGCTCTCGGCGGAGGGCTTCCAGCTCCTCACGGTGGCGGGCGCGCTCGGCCTCGGCCTGCTCCTCACGGGCGGCCAGCGCACGGGCGTGGGCATCCTCCCGCTCAGCCAGCTCCTCCCGATGGCGGCCGCTGAGGTTGTTTTTCTCCTCCTCGTGGGTCTGCTCGGCCAGACGCAGGGCTTCGGCGTGAGCCATTTCGGTCCTGCCTGCCTCCTCGGTCATGTCCTCCACCTGCTGACGCAGGTGATCCACCGTCTCCGAGAGCTCGGCCTGGTTGGCCTTTCTCTCCTTGATCTCGTCGTACAGGGGCCCCAGACGGTCGGCCTCCTTCTGCAGAGCACGGATATGCATTTCCAGGTCCAGAATGTACTCCTCGGGGGCCACCTGTTCCCGCTCCATGCGGCGGCGCAGGGAGGCCAGCTTTTTGGCCTGCTTACGGATTTCATCCTCGCGGAGCTTCCGCTCATCCTCCTTCCGCGTTTCCTCGAGTTTCTGACTCAGGTTCAGTCCGTAGCGATAGGTGATGAAGGACAGCAGCAGCTCGGCCTCCGCCATATCCTCGGCCAGTTCTCCTCCGAAGGGATCCAGGGTCTGAACCTCCTCGGTCACGGTATAGCCGTCACCCGCGTAGGAAACGATGTACTCGTACAGGGCATAGGCCCCCTTGAAGTTGTTGTCCATTTTCAGGACGTTGGTCTTGGTGATGGGAGGCTTGAGCATAGCCACCTTGGCCGTGCTCTCCATGAGGGGGGTGGCCAGGAAGGCCATGACAGACTTGAGGATCAGGTCGATGCGGTCGATGAGATCGTGGATGGGATTCTTCTCCCACACGTAGGGATCATCCCGACGGGTCTCCTTCAGGTCGATGGACAGCTCCACCGTCCGCCCCGTGCCCTTGACCAAACGCTCCACCGACAGGCGGCCGTTGTAGCGGTTGGTCAGGTCCAGGATATTCTGGTAGCGGAGGGTGACGAAGTCCCGCAGGTAGCAGAGCAGCATATAGAGGAACCGATTCTCGTAGACCGCGTAATCGCTGAGACGCTCCACGGTGTAGAGCTGGTCGGGGATCAGGTCCTCCCCCTCGTGGACGCGGGTGATGAGGGCGGAGTGGCGGGCCAGGTGCTCTACCGAGTCCTTGGAGACGTTCTTGACCTTCTCGATGGGGATGACCTCTCCGTTGGAGTGGATGAACTGCCGCTCCTCCTTGATGGCCTTCTCAATGTGGACCAGGCCCTTCTCAATGGCTTCGATCCACTCCTCGTCTACCGTGCAGATCGCCCGCGTGACCGAGATCGCGCCGCGCCCCTCCGCGTTGACAAAGGATTCCTGATTCTGCGCGCAATCCTTCTGGGCCGAGACCACGTCCCGATAGGCAAGTAATGCCCGATAGTAGGCATCTGACTGATTCATACCATGATTCCTTTCTTGATGTCCGTCCAAGATCCCACGGGGCTTTGGACAGCCCGAAAATCAACTTATGGTTTATTTTTCAATTATGCGTTTCTCTGCAACCGCTTGATGGCATCCTTACAGGAGGTCATATGCTCGGGACCGAACAGCTCCTCCAGATATTTCAGCAGATCGTCGGCCGCCTTGCGGAGGTAGATGGGATTCTGGGTCTCCAGCTTGCGGATGATCTTCTTAGCCAAAATATCGTCCAGAGCCACCAGCTCGTCGCCTCCGCAGGCAATGTACACGGGGACGTACTGGGTGATCTGCTTCATGATTCGGTTACCGAAGGTGATGTGGAAGTGGTCGATGAGGTATTTATCCAGCAGCTGCAACCGCTTGCGGTTGCGGCTGCTGAGCGAGTATTCCCGCATCGCCGCCTCGGTCAGGCGGACGAAATCCTCTGCCGCCAGGCGTACAGCCGCGGTGGGAGGTGCCGTAAAGGGCTCGCTCTTTTTATCCAGGTCCAGGATCATGGCTCGGTCATAGACCTTATCCGAAATGGCGAAGGTGGAGTCATCGTTGTTCGCCGTTCCGATGAACCACATATTCTCGGGGAGTCTGAGGCGGCCCTTCTCCAGCTTCTTGGGATCGTTCGGCCAGGTATCCGATACCACCGTCAGATACCGCTCGTCGGGGGAAAGCTCCAAAAGGGACAAAAACTCGGCAAAGTAATACTCCACGCGGGCGATGTTCATCTCGTCCAGCACCGTGATGAAGATGTCCTTTTTGTAGCTTGCCTTGTACAGGGTCTGCAGAAGGGTGGTCTCGTTGAATCGCTTGGTGAACTCGTTGTAGTAACCCAGCAGGTCGGTACGCTCCTTCCACATGGGCTGGACGGGCACCACGGTGGATCTGTTCCCCACGAACAGACCGAAGGCGGTAGCCAGCGAGGTCTTACCCGTACCCGACATACCCTGCAGGATCAGGATCTTGGACACCGCCATACCCGCCACGAAGCGGCGGATATCGTCGATCTCGTAGTACAGCTTTTTCTCGCGGGCCGCGAAATTCCGCAGATCCTCGCAGAAGCGGTCCAGCGTCACGCCGCGGGCGTAGCTCTCGTGGGCGTAGCTGTGGCTCTCCCGATCGATGGCGATCAGCTGATTGAAGCGGCTTCCGTCGGATTCGGGGACGAGGGTCTCCTCGTCCGGATCATAGTCTTGGATGCGGGCAAAGGGCTCCTCAGCCTCCTCGGAGGCTTGGTCCCGCCCGCTGACGAGCACCGCCACCACCAGGAGGGCGATCACCGTCAGAATGATGAAAATGTAGGTCACGATAGCCGCTCCCGAGGTCAGGACACTCGGCAGATCGGCAACGCTGGGCCAGCCCGCGTTCTCAAAGAGCAGGGCCGCCGCGCGGGGGATGATGGGAAGGTTCAGCATGAATAGCCTCCTTGGTGGATTGGTAGGGTCGGGGATCAGGTCAGATCCGCTCCCGAGTCCTTAATGGCCTTGCGGGAAAGGACGGTATGGTCCTCTCCGAACTCGGTATCCAGGACCTCGGACAGGCTCCGCTCACCGCGGGTGATCTGACCGCTCAGGGCGGAGGCCATGGAAGGCATCAGCTTAACGGCCATAGCCTCGTCACGGGCGGCGTTTTCCTCAACGCCGAAGGCCATGAGGATCGCCATGTAGTTCTCCAGGCCCACCCAATGCTTGTTGCTCATGCGGAAGCCGCTCAGATGGTTCGCGAATTTCTCCAGGCGGTCCATCTTCTTCCAAACCTCCTCGTCAGCCGAGAATTTCTCGATGAGGCTCTCTTGGTAGTACAGGATCTGACCGTAGACGAAGCGGCGGAACTCCGAGTGAACCGCGGCAACCGAACCGCCCAGCTCCAGATCCCAACGGTTGACGGTGGCGATCTCGGTGATGTGGGCGGGCAGATCGCAGATCTTGGCCCCCCGCTTCAGGTTCAGGATGAACCACAGGTTTTCCGAGAGGACGTAAGAGGCGGTCTCGGCACCCTCACCGCCGTGGCACTCCACGATATGGCCCGAGTGGGGGGAGTGGGCGTGGCGGGCGAAGGGGGCAAAGTAGGCGGACAGGTTCAAAGGATCCACGTTGGTCAATGCCGCCAGATGGATACGTTCGAGATTATTCCGGGCGGAGATGATGGTGCGGAGGGTGTTACTGGGGATCAAGGCTCCCGTCTCATCGGAATTAAACAGCAGATCGGTCTCGCTCCGATCGTCACGTACAGACTCTACGGCGGCGGGGCAGGCGAAATACTCACCCAGCAGAGAGATCAGGGCCGAGAAGCGCTGATCGTCCATACCGTGAACCACGGCCAGGCGGGAGGTAGCCAGGGAGGCGAAAATGCTCCGCAGGGTGCTCTCCTCCACGGTGATGCCCTTCTCGCGGGCCAGGATCGCCAGCTCACCGACCGCGTCGGTCAGGGTCAGATTCTTATCCGCGTCGTCGATGGGGCGGTGCTTATCCAAAGCCTTCTCCTTTTCCTTCTCCTCGGTTTCGGCGGCCTCGGCGGCAGCGCGCTCCATGCGATCCTCACGGTCAAACAGATCATGGGCATCCAGGGTGGCAACGGCGGTGGCATCGCTGAAGTCCCAGGCCGCGGCCTCCTCACGGAGGGCATCCTCCAGGGCGTGCTGGCGACGGCGATCCAGGAGCTCCAGGATAAAGCTGGCGCCGGCTCCCAGCGCAAGCACGACCGCTACGATGTCCAAAAACAGAGAGTTGGTATGGGTCAGCACGTCATAAGCCTTGACGCTCGCCGCCAGGACCAGTGCGGCGCTTCCGAACAGCAGATTTCGCAAAGAGGGTTTCATAGGCAAATACTCAGCCTCCATTAAATAATGTTGGGAAAGGATATTGGAAAGAGAGGACAGGTAATCCTCGGGGTGCTCTCCGTCGGCGGGGATCGCATCGCCTCCGAAAGAGAAGGTGGTCTCCAGACGGGCCTGCGAGACCGAGGGGCCCACCGACAGGGTGTAGGTCCCCCGCTCGGTCAGAAGCTCGCCCTCCTCGGTGCACACGGGCAGAGGAGTCAGGGGGAGTGTGACCGTCTTGCTCTCGCCGGGGGCCAGCTCCACCCGCGCATAGCTCACCAACTCCCGACGGGGGCGCAGAATGGCCGAATCACGCAGGCCCAGGTAGACCTGGGCCACCTCGGCGCAGGGGAGCTTACCCGTGTTCTTCACGGTGAAGCTGACCCGATCACCCTGGATCTTCAGCCCCGAATAGAGGAAGGTGGTATAGGTCAGTCCGTGGCCGAAGGGGTACAGGGCCCCGCCGCCCAGGGAGTCGTAGTAGCGATACCCCACGAAGGGACCGATGAGACGATCATCGCGGAAGATCTCGGGGCAGGTCTCACGGGCGCAGAGGGAGGTCGCCAGCCGTCCCGAGGGGGAGGCCTTGCCCATCAGCACGTCCGATAGCACCGAGAAGGATTCGGATGTATCCAGGGGAGCCAACAGCACCGCGCGGAAGGGGTGGGCCGCCGCGGGCACGAAGGACAGATCGGGGGTGATGCCGCCCGAGGAAACCACCGCCACCACGTCCTTGTTCAAACGGGAAACGGCATCGCAGAGGGCCAGCTGATCGGCGGGAAGGGCGGCGCGCCGATCCCGCTTGGAGATGAACTCCTGCTCGGCATCCATGCCCAACAGCAGGATCACCACGTCGGCCTCCAAGGCGGCCTGGACCGCCTCCTCCAGCAGAGCCTCGTTCCGCGGGACGCGGAGGTCGTATCCGCGGGCGTAGGTCACCGATTTGCACCCCGCTCCGCGCAGCGCCTCGACCGCCGACTCGGGGGTTTGTCCCGCGGTGGTCAGCAGATCACCGATGAGGCAGACCTTGCGGGGGGAGCGGAGGGGCAGAAGCCTTTGGCCGCCCTTTTTGCGGGGGCGGTTTTCCAGCAGGACCGTGGAGGACAGGAGAGCCTTGCGCTGCAGGGCGGCCAGCTCGGTCCCCGAAACGGTTCCCTCGGAGATCTCCGAAGCGGATCGGCCGCAGGTTTCGGCAAAGCTGAGCAAACGCTCCAGCGCGGCCTCCATCGTCTCCTCCGAGATAGCCTCACCCGCCGCGCAGGCATCCTCCAGCTCACTCGTGGTGGCTTTACCCAGTTGAATGGCCGAGGTCAGACGGCGGTGGTTATGGAGGGCGGTCTGTACCGCCTGGGCAGAACCGTTCAGGCAGATCTTGCCTTCTGCCAGGGCACGGACCGTCTCGGCATCCTCGGTCTTTCGGCAGAGGATATAGCCTCCCGCATCACGAAGCACTCCGCTCACCTCGTCGGTGGATTGGCGGATCACGATGCCCGTACAGCGGCGGTTCCCACGGCTCAGGGCCAGCTCGTAGGGGGCCTCCAGGAAGGTATAGCGGTTGCGGCGGGACACGGGAGTCCCCAAACGGAGCTCCTCCAGGGAGGTCAGTCCGAAGCCCGCCAGGCTGGCGGCCAGACCCGCGCGGTTGGCACCCTCCAGGCAGGCTCCCGCCAATTCACCCGACAGCACGGGGTCCTCGGCCAAGCCGCTTCCAAAGAGGGTCACCCGAGCCTTGGCCTCGGGAAGAAATACGTGACCGATGCCCATGCGGGCCAGGACACGGCATTGCGCCTCCGCCACGTCAGCGAGCAGGGCGGGATCCCAGGAGCGGGCCAGCACCGAGGGCGCGGGAAACGCGCCGCCGTTTACGTCCTTCGGGGAGCCGCACCGCACGGGCGGTACGCCCAAGGCCGCAAGCTCAGGCTCCTCCAGGCTATGGATATCCGTCAGCAGGCGGATCTTCTGCGCCTCGGTCAGCTTACGGATGGTTTGGGTAAGATTCATCATAACAATCTCCATTAGATGTGTTCGATCACCGATACGGCAGGAGCCGACGGGATCAGGAGCCGAATGTCGGGTCAACGGGGATGGTGGTGTACTCCGCCACGCCGTCCTCGCCCATGGTCATGAACTCGTCGTAGATCCCAACCGCGTCGTCAACGTCCGCGACGGTGGTTCCGGCGGCGGTTTCTTCCTCAGGCTCGGAAATGAAGGGGCGGATATACGGGTAAAGGATCAGCAGCAGCATCAAAACAGCCGACAGAATCACCACGGGCAGGACAAACCGTACCCGCCCCCGTCCCTTGGAGGTCACCCGCAGGGGGGTCTTGGCCGAGAGGTCATCCTCCCGTCCCGGCTTTATATCGTAGGACCAATACTCAGGCGCACGGTAGCCCGTCTCCACCCGCGTACCCTTGACGCGGTAAACGTAGTGGTTGGAGACAACCTCTTGCACGTTGATCTCCACCGAGGCACAGCGGCTGTCCAGGAGATAGCTCCACGTGGGGACGAACACGTCTCCCTTGCGGAGGTTGGCCAGCTCCTCTTGGCCGAAGGTATGCATAGTGGATACCACGCAGTTGTCGGCGGCATCCTTCTGGCAGAGCTCAAAGGTCACGCTGTCCACGGGGAATTCCGTCTCCAGGGTCCAGCGTATCAGCACGCGCCGCCCCCCCTCGGCGGCATCCTCGGCAAACAGCAGGTCCAGGACCCGCACCAGTCCCTCGGGCTGGGGGAGGAGATAGGGCTCCTTGCTCACGGGATTCAAGGCGGGGATGGAGCTCTCCTCATAAAAATCGGCATACTCGAGGCTTTCGAGTGTCTTTCTGTTTCTGAATTTCATCATCGGTTCATCACCTTACTTGCATGGATGTAGTGCATGAACAGGCCCCAGGCGGCAATGGCCAGGCCCATCAGGATGGAAACCGCCAGGGTGGCCCCCAGCTCGGTCACGCGGATCTCGGAGAACTTCACGCCTTCAACGCGAAGGTAGTAATCCAGGGGGATGGTAGACATGATCTCGTGGAGGCAGTGACGCAGGATCAGCGCGGCGGCCACGGTGGTAGCCACCGTCAGCCCCGCGTAGACACCCATGCCCACCCGGGAATATCCCAGGAAACCCTCGCGATTCTCGTACATGGCATCCGCCTTTCGCAGGGTAACGGCCGCATAAGCGGTCTCACGGGGGAGGCGGACGGGCTGTGTCTGTCCCGCCTCGGTAACGCACTCACTGACGCTGAGCACGTCCAGGAGGCGGCCCCGCTTATCGAAGGAGGCCACATCGTAGCGGATGTGGCGGATCGCGTCGTGCACGCGGCATTGGATGTAGGTACAGCCATCTCGTTTGATGAGGGCGTAACGGCGGAGATAGCGGCGGTAGGCCAGGGCGGGCTCGTAGACAATGGCGCGCCCTTCGGGGAAGGTCAGCTTACGGACACCCCGATCCCCGAGCAGAGGGCCGCGGCGGTCCTTTTTCCACACCATCCGCAGGGACAGGCGGGGGTAGACCGAGGCGGTCAGGTACAGGAAAGCCGCCAGGGAAACCAGAATAATGAGCGCGTCCTTGACGTACAGGACGGCCAGATCGAAACTGAAACTCATGTGCGTGTTCCTTTCACGAGGGATTGGACTTATACTAATCTCGGATTAAAATCTTGAACAAGGAGAGCGTGCCTCCGGCGGCTTAAGGGCCTTTTACAAAAGGCCCTTAAGAATCCCAAAAACTTTTATAAAAGGGCTGTGGGGCTACGAGAGAACACCAAGAGCCATAGAGGGCATCACCATGGGGCCCCTACCCCATTGGTATATAGGAACGCACGCCCATTCTCGTGTTCAATGTTCTTATGAGAGAATAGTATTACTTCATATACTGCTCAAGCAGGCTGTACATTTGATCGGCGGTGATCTTCTTGCCCGTGGGAGCCAGCTTCTCCACGAAGGCAACGGCGGCGATCTCGGCCAGGGAGTCGGGGACCTTGACCCCGTACATCTTGGTATAGTAGGTGATGTATTCGGCCATGTGCTCCACCCGCGCGGGGCCCGAAATGCCCATGCCGTTGATGCGGTTCATGGAGTCGGAGAGGTGGGTCATGAGGGACTTCATGCGAAGCTCGTCAAAGCCGGATTCCTTCAGCGCGGTAGCCATCATGCGGAGGGCGACCTCGGGCATCTTACCCGCCAGGGTCGCGGTGCAGGGGTTATCCATGAGCTCGCCGTAAATACGGTCAATGGCACCGCCCGATTCCAGTCCCTCGGACAGCTGCTGATAGGTCAGCTTACCCGTGATCAGGCCGCTGTTGGAGGTGATGAGGCAGATATCCGCCACAGTGGAGATATCCCCCGCCACACAATCGGGAGTCGCCTCGGCAAAGACCTCCAAGAGGCCCTCGCGCAGAGGCTCCAGGTGCTCGTTAAAGGTGGGGGCGGGCACGCCCATGAAGGGCTTGTCCTCGGTCCAGGCCGCGGCGGCTTGGTTGGCCAGGTCGGCTGCCACCAGCTTAGCCACCTCGGAACGGGCGACCTGATCGCCCAGCCCCGCCAGGATATTCTGCCGTCCGGGGGAGATGTAGGCCAGGTTCCGCAGAGCGCTCACCGATTTCATGGCATCCGCCATCAGGTCGGCGCAGTATTCCACCTCATCCCGCAGGTTGATGCGGGTATGATTCACGGCGGTGGTGGCGGTGGCATCAAAGAGGATCCCGCCGCCCGCGGCCTCCAGGAGGTTGGCCACGGGATCGTCCACGATCTCCTGCATCATGGCCACGTCCTCGGTGTCGAGCTTGTAGGCACTCCACTTGACGCGGATCTCCACGGCGGCAGCCAGGGCGGTATCCGCCACCGACAGCAGACCCAGCAGAGGAGTCAGCAGGATCACGGCCAGCACGAATCCCCGCAAGCCACCCGTGATACTGCCCAAAAGGCGGGTATGGCGGCGGTGCCAGGGAGCCTTGCGGCTCTCGTAGATGGGATCCGCAGGGTCATGGGGACGGGGTGCCAAAATCTTATGGATCAGTCCCTCCAGGGGCGCGCAGATCAATCCGCGGATGGCGAGGAAGAACAGAACGAACAGGAAGGGAGAGATCACCGCGTCCAGCGCCGCGGGGATCAGGGTCTCCAGCGAGGGGAACCGGGCGGTAAACGTCTCGATGGCGGGGATGAGGCGGGGGAGGTACTCGGCCGCTAAGTTCGCGGGGTAATCCGACAGCCATATCGCGGGGGGAATGGCCGTTAAAGCAGAAAAGACCACCGCCGTAAGGGAGATGGCCGACCGAACCAGGCCCTGCCGATAGCCGCGCACAGCCTTGGGAATGACGCACGCGCCCACGCAAAGCAGAAGGGCCGCTGACAATAGAGTGAAAGGCATAATGATTCCTCTTTCATATCTGATCTGTTGGTCAGTTGGTATGCATAAGTATAGAGGTAACATTATATCACGCACTTATGACCGTATTGACACAAAATTGTAAATTGAATGTGAACATAGAGGTTTTCATCTTTAATTATATATGAATGTGCGACATTGAATTGATACCAATCGGTCAAGAAATGTGTCCATCGACGCAAAAAAGCTCTCCCTTTTCTTTGGGAGAGCTCCATTTTCACATTTCGGGATGATCCCACTCATCCTCGGGGTAGTTGGCCTGCATACGGGCGGTCTCGCCCTCCTTGTTCCACAGGTAGGAGAGACGGATCTCCTGCCCACGGCTGATGCGGCGGATATTTTCGGCGTGGCGCAGAAGCACCACCACGGCCACCGCCGAAAGCAGGATCACCCCCGTGACATTCCGCTCCAGGACCCCGAAGACCACAGGAAACGCCACCGCCGCCGACATGGGGATGAAGCAGATATAGCGGGTCGCCAAGGCGATCACCGCCTCGCAGGCCAGCATGACCCCGAACACCCGCAGATCGTAAGCCAGCACCATTCCCGTCAGGCAGGCCAGGCCTTTACCCCCGCGGAATTTCATGTAGACGGGGAAAATATGCCCCATAATGCAGGCCGTGGCGGTCACCGCGAACACCAGCGGATCCTCGGGGTAGATGGCCCGCATGAGACAGACCGCCGCCGCCGACTTGGCGATGTCGAACACCGCGCAAACCGCTCCCCGCAGCTTGCCGAACAAAAGCAGGGCGTTGGAGGCCCCGGGATTTCCCGAGCCACGTTCATGAATGTTGATGCCGTGGAGCTTCGCCAGAAAATAGGCGGGATTCAGCATCCCCAAAAGATAACCCACCAAGGCACAAACCGCATACTGCATATCCACGTTTCCTTTCTACGTCCAATGTCTTATTATGGTACCACACAATTCTGAACCCAAGGTAAACTTTCTGTCAAATTTTCAACAAAGGATTCACTTTTTCGATTGTTTCCGACTTTCGTTCACGGGGAGTTTACATCTTTTCGCTATAATAAGCGTATTTCAGACAAATAAGGAGTACACATGAACAAATATATCGACCACACCAATCTCAAGCCCTCGGCCACCCGTGCCGACATAGAAAAGCTCTGCGCCGAGGCGCGGGAGCATGATTTCGCCTCGGTCTGCGTCAACCCTTGCAACATTGCCCTGTGCAAGGAGCTGTTGGCGGGCACCGACGTAAAGACCTGCACCGTCATCGGTTTCCCCTTGGGGCAGAACACCACCGCTCTGAAGGTGGCCGAAACCCGAGAGGCCTACGCCCTGGGCTGTGACGAATTCGACATGGTCATCAACGTGGGCCGTCTGAAGGACGGGGACGCCGACTTCGTCCGTGCCGAGATTTCCGCCGTGGTAGCCGCCGCCGAGGGCAAGACCGTCAAGGTCATCATCGAGACGGGCCTGCTCACCGACGGCGAGAAGGCCACCGCCACCCGCCTCGCCTGCGAGGCAGGTGCCCACTTTGTCAAGACCTGCACCGGCTTTTCGGCGGGGGTCGCCACCGTGGCGGACATCCGTCTCATGAAGGAGAACCTCTCGGGCAACGCCAAGCTCAAGGCCTCGGCAGGCATCCGCACCTACGAGGATGCCGTCGCCCTCATCGAGGCCGGAGCCGACCGCCTGGGAACCTCGGCGGGGATGGCGATTTTGGCGGGGGTTAGGAAAGAGTAAACCGGAATAAAAGAGAGCGTGCCTCCGGCGGCTTAAGGACCTTTTAAAAAAGGTCCTTAAGAATCCCCCAAACTTTTAAAAAGGGATTATGGGGGTTGCGAGAGGACACCAAGAGCCGTAGAGGGCATCACCATGGGGCCTCTGCCCCATTGGTTTTGGGGTGCGCGCAAGGTTTTATTGTACAAGGGTCCGCAGGACCGCATAAACAGAGGACAGAGAGCCAACACTCCCTGTCCTTTTTCTATGCTCGTTACAGCTCCCGTCGCTCGGACGGTCCGAGTATCCTCTCCCGCTTCTCGCGGTCGGCCCCTTCCAGCCCCCGCAGGTTGGCCAGGTCGGTGAGCAGGACTCTCTCCAACCACACCATGGGCGGAAGCTCGGACACCTCCGCTGAGCCCCGTCTCCTTCCCCGTCCAACGCCCCGCCGTCCCAGGGTCAGGGCGTGGGGATGGGGGTGGAACAGGTAGACCTTGACCACGTCGGGCGGAGCGTTGCGGAACACCCGCTCCACGGGGCGGGGGAGGCATCGGCGGTAGCCGAAATCCAGCTTGATGACCCCGTTGGGCAGGGGCATCAGAAAATTCAGCTTGGTCTCCCATCGGTCGGGATCCCCCAAGCTGTACTCCCGTCCGCGGGCCAGGGTGGGGATCAGCTTGACCGCCAGGGTGTGGGTGACCTCCCCCGTCTCGGGGTGCTTCAGATCCATATAGAAATCCACGTCGCACCGCCGTCCGACCAGCCACCACAGCGGGCGGCAGGGGCGCAGGCCGATCAGCCCCCGTTGGCGGTCCCACAGGAGTGCCGCGTACAGCTTCCCACGCTTCCACAGGTAGCGCACCGACTGCCAGGCAAAGCCCAGCAGGATGGCCGCCCCCAAAATACCCGCTAAAATCAGCCAGCTGTTCAGTCGAAGTAAAAACCCCGTCATGTAGACTCCCCCTCCTCCGAGGGCCGGTAGACCACCAGGATCACGGGGGTCTTGCCCACCTCCACGTCGGGGATGTACCCCTGCTCGGCCAGATACAGCATGGTAGCGGGGACCAGGCACTCCAATGCGCCGTTGTGGATGTAGGCCTCCCGTCCATCCACGTGGTCGGGCACGCGGTTGACCGTCTGCTCGACCAGACGGCGGACGGCGGGCTTCACGGCCCGGGTAAAGGCGGGGATCAGCTCGTACATCGCCCGCCCCCACCGATTCCACTCGGCAAAGGTCATACCGGGGATGTCGGGGCGGATGCTCCCGTCCCGGTCCCGATGGAGCACACCCATCTCCTCCAGCTCGGGTACCGCCTCGTACACGCGGTCATCCTCCACCTGAACCGTGTCGGTGAACAGGGAGGCGTAGAAGCGCAGCATCCCCTTCAAATTGATGGCGTGCTTGAAGCGACCGTACCGCCAATGGGCATCCCCAAAGAGGGACTGGTAGTCCAGCATCATGGCCATGGGGGACTCCCCGCCCCCCTCCGAAGGGACACTGTAGCCCACGTTCACGGGGCCCGAAAAGCTGTACTTATGGGTGTAGAGCTTCTGACCGTACTCATATACCGTTCCCGTGGCCAGCCACCACCCGCCGCGCGGGCGGTTCAGGGGTTGGATGTCCGAGGGACGCTGTAGCATTTCGGGGGAAAACAGGGTCTCGCTCAACAGGCGGTTGGCCAGCATGAGGCGGAAGATGGCGGTCTGCTTGGCCGAGAAGTGGCGGACGGGCGAGTCCTCCTCCGCCCACAGGGGCGCCAGCCCCTCCTCCAGCGTCCGCCACAGGACGGGGGCGATCTCGGCGGCCAGGGCCTCCTGGGCGGCCACGTCGCCAAAGCTCTCCTCCTCGGTCCGCAGGAATATGCGGGTGTAGACCAGTCCCCCCGCGGTCTTGCCCAGCAGCTCGCCGTCGATCAGCTTTTCCACCTCAAATTCCACGTAGGGCGTGGGGATGGCCAGGGCCGCCGACAGGTCACGGATGCTGATGGGCTTCTCGTAGGCCAGCACCAGGATATTCTGGGCCACCAGGGATTTCAGATAGCAGAAGGGCTCATTGGCCTCGCTCGCCTTTCCCCAAATACCGATGGTCAGCTGCTTGGGGGCGTAGGATGCCTCGGCGTAGGGGCGGGTGTCGGCGGTCAGGGTGTTCTTTTGGTTTTTCATAGACATTTTTTGAACCGAATGTGTCTGTGGATGGGTCCCGTCCTCCCGCAGGTGGGCAGTGACGGTCTCCTTCATTTGCCCCCGCCCGTCGGAGAGGCGGGATTTGACGGTCCCCGCGGGGACCCCCAGGGCGGCGGCGATCTCCTCCACCCCCTGGCCCTTCATGTAATGGCGGTAGACCACCTCGCGGTAGATGGCACTCAACCGTCCCAGGGCCTTACGGACCGCCTCGGCCTCCCGCAGGGCGGTGGGAAGCTCCTCGGGGTCGCTGTCATCGGGGATGGTGTTCAGGATGGTCCCGTCGTCGCAGAACTCAGCCTCCCGACGGTACTGTCGGCGGAGGCGGTCGCTCAGCCGCCGCTCGAATACACGGTGCAGATACCCCGTCAGGTTGTCGATCTGCTTCCCTGCCCTCACGTCCTGCACCCAGGACAGCACGGTATCCGACACCACCTCCTCCGCCTCCCCGCGGGTGCGGGTACGGGTGTAGGCGTAGCGGGTCAGCTCCAGGTAAGCCTCGTCAAAGGCGGGATCGTGCAGGATATCCTCCACGGGATTGGAAATAGGTTCACGCTCCTTCATTCGGTTCGCCTCCTTTCTTACCCTTACTGTCGCGCGGGGTGGGATTCGGTTGGGTGTTTTTTGATAAAAATTTTTCAAATTTTCAAGGTTTTTGTCGAGGATTCGGTGTTCGCTCACCCTTCCGCCAAATACTCCTCCGCAAAATGCACCGCCACCGCGCCGTCGCCTACGGCGGTGACCACCTGGCGCAGGGCCTTGGTCCGCACGTCGCCCACGGCGTAGACACCGGGGAGATTGGTTTTGGTGGTCTCGTCAGCCTTGATATAGCCCCCCTCGTCCAGGTCCAGCTGACCGCCGAACAGCTCGGTGTTGGGCTTGCGTCCGATGCTGACGAAAATGCCGTCGCAGGTCAGGTCGGTGACCTCCCCCGTCTTGAGGTTCTTCACCTTCGCGCCCTGAATACGGCCATCCACCGTGTAGGACTCCACCGCGCTGTCCCACAGGAAGGTGACGTTCTCGGCCTTCATGAGGGGCTCGTGGTAGATGCGGGTGGCCCGCAGGGTGTCCCGACGGTGGATTACCGTGACCTTGGAAGCCAGGCGGGAGAGGTAGAGCGCGTCTGCCGCCGCGGTGTTGCCGCCGCCGACCACCACGACCTCCTTGCCCTTGTAGAACCGCCCGTCGCAGTGAGCGCAGTAGTGGAGTCCGCGGCCCACGAGGGATTCCTCCCCCGCAATCCCCAGGGTACGGGGATCCGCCCCCGTGGCCACCACCACGGTGCGGGCGAACAGCACGTCATCGGTGGTGACCACCCGCTTGACCTCCCCCTCCAGGGTGACCTTGGTGACCTCGGCGTAGATGGTGGCGGCACCGAACCGCTCGGCCCCCGCCTGCATCTTCATGCCTAAGGTGAAGCCCTCTACCCCTTCCTCGAAGCCGGGGTAATTGTCGATGATATCGGTCAGGGCCATCTGCCCGCCGATGGACATTTTCTCAATGACGGCCACGTCCAGTCCCGCTCTGGCGGCGTACAGCGCGGCGGTGTACCCGGCGGGTCCTCCGCCGATGATGAGCATATCGTATATCCGTTCCATGGAATACCTCCTGTAGTTGGTTTTATTTGCTTCCATTATAAAGAAAATACCCCCGTTTGTCAAGGGGTATTCAGTATGAAATCGCTGTCGTCGTCCTTTTGTTGTGGGAAAGCTCTTGACAAAATTCCCTCAATATGGTATCATACATACAAGGCTGCTGACCGCAAACGAAACATATTTGGAGGACTCATGCGCATGAAAAAAAGCAAATATCTTGTTCGTTGTTTTCTATGCTTCGGTGTTTACTTTGTTGCGTTTATCCTTTTTGTTGGGTTAAAGTTATCAACTGGCGAAACAAAGACATCGTTTTTTGCAAACATTTCTGAAATAGCGGCCAATGAAGAATACGTATATATTTTAGATGATCGAAATACAACATTAAGTGCATATAAAAACAACGGCGATTTTGTTTGGTGTAAGGATTTTTCATCAACAGGAGATAGTCGTATTTTTTGCGATGCTACCGGTTCAATCTGTCGATTCGACGTAAAGGAAAGGACCGTATGGGTGTATGACGAGCAAGGGATTGAGATAAATCGTTATAAAGCGTCGCATGCGGAGCTTATTGATAACCAAACTCTTGATAAAAATAAGCAAAAAAGTATCGAAATCGACGGCATGGATCATATGGAATATGTTTTGCAAAAAAACATATTTGCCGATAGTACCATGCATGTTTTGCGAAACGGAGAAACAATCACTCGTTTTGTTGTAGAGTCTTGGGAAAGTCATGTTATATGGTATATCATCGTAATTGCAGTGATTTTGTTGATGTTTTACGGAGTGTATAATCTTGCTTGTTTTTTACTTCACAAACACGGATTGATGAATAGTTCGACAAAATAGAATATTTCTTCCGTTCCTATACAGCAAAAGGCCGTATTTGTCAATACCTTTTGCTGTTTTCTTTTCAAAACCTCACCCACCCTTCACGCTGAAAGGAGCCGCCATGAAAACCACGTCCTCCCGCGCCAGATTCTACGCTTCCCTCGTCATCTTCGGCCTCGTGGGCCAGATCGCCTGGGTGGTGGAGAATATGTACTTCAACGTCTTCATCTACAAGATGTTCCACGCCTCCCCCGCCGACATTTCGGCCATGGTCATGGCCTCCGCCGTGGCGGCTACCGTGACCACCCTGCTCATGGGTGCCCTGTCGGACAAGCTGGGACGGCGGAAGGTCTTCATCGCGGGCGGGTATATCCTGTGGGGCATCTCCATTTTGTCCTTCGCCTTGATCCGCGAGGATACCGTGGGGCTTCTGTTCCCCGCCGCCTCGGTGTCGGCGGTCTGCGTCACCGCGGTGATCATCATGGACTGCGTCATGACCTTCTTCGGCTCCACCGCCAACGATGCCTGCTTCAACGCCTGGCTCACCGACTCCACCACCCACCAAAACCGCGGTGCCGCCGAGGGCATCAACGCCATGATGCCCCTGGTGGCCATCCTGGCCGTATTCGGCGGATTCATGGGCTTTGACCTGGGAGAGCCATCCAGCTGGACCGCGATCTTCGCCATCATCGGCGTAGCCGTCACGGTCATCGGCGTGGCGGGCTTCTTCCTCATTGAGGAACCCCATAAGAAGGCCGACGGAACCAACCGCTACTTCGCCAACATCCTCTACGGCTTCCGCCCCTCGGTGGTCCGCGCCAATCCTTGGCTCTACCTCCTGCTCATCGCCTTCGCCCTGTTCGGCATCTCCATTCAGATCTTCATGCCCTACCTCATCCTCTACTACACCGAGGGCCTGCGCATGGAGGGCTACGTTCTCATCATGGCCCCCGCCATTATCCTGGCCTCGGTCTGCACCGTCCTGTGGGGACGGCTCCACGACAAGGTGGGCTTCCGCCGCTCGGTGCTCCCCGCCCTGGGGATGCTCTGCGCGGGGTATATCCTGCTCTACTTCTTCCGCTCCACTCCCCTGGTCTTCGTGGGTTCCCTCCTTATGATGTGCGGCTACCTGGCGGGCTCGGCGGTCTTTGGGGCGGTCATCCGCGACTACACCCCCGAGGGGCGGGCGGGTATGTTCCAGGGCCTTCGCATCGTGGGACAGGTCCTCATCCCCGGAGTGATCGGTCCCGCCATCGGCGCGTGGGTGCTCCGCAACGCCGAGACCGTCATCGGGGACGACGGCACCGAGGCCTTCGTGCCCAATCAGAACATCTTCCTCGCCGCCCTGGTCGCGGCGGTAGTGCTGGGGCTGTTTTTGGCTCTGCTGCTCCGCATCATGAAAAAATCCGCTTCGGAGGCCCGCCATGAAGGACAATAAGACCATCCACCTCCTCACCCCCGAGGGCGAAGCCCTGGCGGGGGTGTCCTGTCCCTGGAATACCTACCCCCGCCCCCAGATGCGGCGGGATTCCTTCCTCTGCCTCAACGGGGAATGGGAGGTCACCCTCGACGGCGGCGAAGCCCGCCCCATTTTGGTCCCCTTCCCCCCCGAGTCCCTGCTGTCGGGCATCTGTATGCCCCCACGGGACGTGGTCGCCATGATGTACCGCAGGAGCTTCACCCTCCCCGAGGGCTTCCGACGCGGTCGGGTGCTTTTGCACTTCGGGGCGGTGGATCAGTCCGCCCGCGTCTTTCTCAATGACCGCTATCTCGGCCAGCACGACGGGGGCTACGAGGCCTTCTCCTTTGACATCACCGACTGCCTGCAGGCCGAAAACCGCCTGGTGGTGGAGTGTTGGGACTGCCTGAAGCCCCACATCCTCCCCTACGGCAAGCAACGCCGTGACCGAGGCGGGATGTGGTACACCCCCGTGTCGGGCATCTGGCAGACGGTCTGGCTGGAATCGGTTCCCGAGACCTATATCCGTTCCCTCCGCATCGACACAACCAACGATACCGCCGCCATCACAGCCGAGGGCGTGAGCCACGGCACCGTGACGGTCACCACCCCCGAAGGCCCCCTGTCCGTCCCCCTGAGGGACGGTAAAGCCCTCGTCACCATCCCCTCCCCCCGCCTGTGGTCCCCCGAGGATCCCTACCTCTACGAGTTCACGGTTGAGGCGGGCGAGGACCGCGTGGAGTCCTACTTCGCCCTCCGCACCCTGGAGATCAAGGAGGTCGGCGGCATCCCCCGCCTCTGCCTCAACGGCAAGCCCTACTTTTTCCACGCCCTCCTGGACCAGGGCTATTTCAGCGACGGCATCTACACCCCCGCCGCCCCCGAGTCCTACACCCGCGACATTCTCGCCATGAAGGAGCTGGGCTTCAACACCCTCCGCAAGCACATCAAGGTGGAGCCCGAGCAGTTCTACTATGACTGCGACCGCCTGGGTATGGTGGTCATGCAGGACATGGTCAACAACGGCCGCTACTCCTTCCTCCGCGACACCGCCCTGCCCACCGTCGGCATAAAATCCCTGTCGGATAAGCGTCTCCACAAGGACAAGGAAACCCGCGAGGCCTTTCTGCGGGGCATGGAGTCCACCGTCCGTCAGCTCTACAATCACCCCTGCATCTGCTAC
>CAYRTP010000010.1:0-28132 GCA_964427175.1 uncultured Clostridium sp.
TGGCCGAGGAAGGCTGCCCCGTCAGCCTCCTGGGATGCGGAGGCGATTGCCTCCCGCCACAGGATCGCCCCACCGAGCTCCGCGTCTGTTCCACCTTGCAAAAGGCCGCCGAGGAGGCCAACGTCCTCATTCTCCCCCTGCCCGCCACTCGAGACGGCGTGACGGTTCATTGTCCCCGTGACCCAAACTGCACCGTGTCCCTCGATGAACTCTCGTTGTACTTGTCTCGTCACCCCGACGTACTCTTGTTCGGAGGAAAGCTCCCCGAGGCTTTTGCCGTTGAGAATTCACACCGCGTCATCGACTATTACGGCAACCAGGTCCTCCAACTCCGCAACGCATACATCACAGCCGAAGCCGCCCTCATGACCGCCATGGAGCTCACCGACCGTACCCTGCGGGATACCTCGGTGGCGGTGTTGGGGTACGGCCGCATCGGTAAATACCTTGCCCGCCTGCTCCATACGTTAGGTGCCGCCGTAACCGTTTGCGCCCGACGGGAGGAAAGCCTGTTCGAAGCTGCCTCCGAGGGCTGTCATCCCCTTCTGATTACCGAAGGTGACCCCATGAACGGACTCTACCCCCTGTGCCGTGACCACGCTATCCTGTTCAATACCATCCCCGCGCACATCATGACCCGCGAGCTTCTCATGGGTTTGGAGCGGGATACCCTGCTCATTGATCTGGCTTCGGCCCCCTTTGGGGTCTGCGACGGTGACGTGCGGGAGGCCACCGCTCGGAATAGTCTCCGTTACCTTCGCGCTCCCTCACTCCCCGGGAGCTACGCCCCGCGGGATGCGGGCCGTATCCTGGCCGAATGTATTTTGGATACCCTGGCACGCAGGGAACCCGTCCCCGACAATTCAACCGAAGGAGGAAAGCAAGTATGATCGGTTACGCCTTTTGCGGGTCCTTCTGTACCCTGTCCAGGTCGGTCAAAGTCCTGGCTCAGATTAAGGAGTTAGGCTATGACATCCTCCCCATCATGAGTGAGATCACCGCCTCCACCGATACCCGTTTCGGAAAAGCCGCCGATTTCATGGAGCAGATCCAAACCATCTGCGGCCGTCCCGTGGTCCGTACGGTCCCCGATGCCGAGCCCCTGGGACCCAGTATTCCCCTGGAAGCCTTGCTCATCTGTCCCTGCACGGGAAATACCCTGGCCAAGATCGCCAACGGTATTACCGATACTCCCGTCTGCATGGCGGCCAAAGCCCACCTCCGCTCCGACCGTCCTCTCCTCATCACCCTGGCCAGCAACGATGCTCTGTCCGCCAATCTCCGTAATATCGGGACCCTTCTCTCCCGCAAGAACGTCTACTTCACCCCCTTGTGCCAGGACGATACTGTTTCCAAGCCCCACTCCCTGGTGGCGGACTTCGACAAAGTTCCCGATGCCCTGAAGGCCGCCCAGGAAGGGAAGCAGCTGCGGCCGCTGTTCCTGTAACGGTATATGCTTTTGTCATCCCGAGCCTCTTTTGCGGAAACTCGGGATGATGATTTGCTCCGAAACTGCCGTTTTTTGACCGCCACGTGCGAGCGGGGCGATCTTTTGGCAAATAAATGTACGTATGTTAACAAAAAATTCATACAATTTTCTCCAAAATATGATATAATAAAAGCACTATATGTGCATCCCGCTTCGTACGGGACCGTGCACGACAAAACATTGTACATATTCGGAGGTAGTTATGGCAGAACTGAAAATGTTGGCAATCGATTTGGGTGCGTCCAGCGGCCGTGGTATTGTCGGTACATTTGACGGAGAAAAGCTCACCCTGCGTGAGAACCCCCGTTTCTCCAACGATCCCATGTTTGTGAACGGTCGTTTCACCTGGGATATCCTGCGTATTTATTTTGAGATCAAGAACTCCATCACCAAGACCGTCATCGACGGGGACAACGTAACCTCGATGGGTATCGATACCTGGGGCGTAGACTATGGTCTGATCGATAAGAACGGCCGCCTGATGGCTAACCCCACCCACTACCGTGACACCCGTACTGTCGGCATCACCGACTATATGGAGCCCATTGTTTCGGCTAAGGAGGTCTATCAGACCACGGGCATCCAGGCCATTGACTTCAATACCCTCAACCAGCTCGCCGCCGAAATGCGCGACGATCCCGACGCTCTGAACCGCGCCGAGAGAATGCTCTTTATCCCCGACCTGCTTAACTATTTCCTCACCGGTAAGATGGCCACCGAGTATACCATCGCCTCTACCGGTATGATCCTCGATGCCGCTAAGCGCGACTTCGCTTATAACCTCACCGATAAGCTGGGCATCAAGCGCAACCTGTTCTCCGAGATCGTTCAGCCCGGCTATAACCTGGGCACCCTTCTGCCCTCCATCACCGACGAGGTGGGTAAGAACAATATCAACGTCTATACCGTTGCCTCCCATGATACCGCTTCCGCCGTCATGGCTGTGCCCTCCCAGGCTGAGGACTTCATCTACATCAGCTCGGGTACCTGGTCCCTGATGGGTATGGAGCTGAATCAGCCCCTCATCAACGACGATACCCGCGCCGCCAACTTCACCAACGAGGGCGGTATCAACGGTACCATCCGTTTCCTCAAGAACATCATGGGTCTGTGGATCATCCAGGAGTCCCGCCGTCAGTGGAAGCGTGAGGGTAAGGACTACAGCTTCGCGCAGATGGAGGCTTGGGCCAAGGAAGCAGTCCCCTTCCAGTCCCTCATCAACCCCGACGATGCATCCTTCAATACTCCCGGCAATATGCCCGAGAAGATCCGCGAGTTCTGCCGCAAGACCGGCCAGCACGTCCCCGAGACCGTGGGCGAGGTGGTCCGTTGCATCTACGAGTCCCTGTCCTTGAAGTATCGCCACACCGTAGAGGGTATTCAGGCTCTGCGCGGTAAGAAGGCCACCATGATCAACGTGGTCGGCGGCGGTACCAAAGATCATTTCCTGTCCCAGATGACCGCCGATGCTTGCGGTCTGGAGGTTTCTGCCGGTCCCGAGGAGGCTACCTCCATTGGTAACCTGTTGGCGCAGATGATGGCTGTCGGTGCGATCAAGGATCTGTCCGAGGCCCGTCAGGTTGTCGCAAATTCCTTCGATGTGAAGCACTATGCTCCCACCGCTGATCGCGGCGCATGGGACGAGGCATATGGCCGTTTCTGCAAACTGCTGTAATGAATAAATGAGCCCTTCCGCGGCGTTCTGCATTGGCTATCGGCCAACAGAGCGGCGCGGGAGGTCTTTTGACTATCACGGCATAAGTGCCGAAAATATATGACTGATTCAGTCGAAAATTGTCCAAAATAACCGATATAGATCAGAAAGGATATTGGCTATGAAAGAACTTATGTACGGCGACTTGACCGTTATCGGTATGAAGGGTACCGAGTCGTTTGTGGAGCGTGTAGACGCATATCTGAAGGAATGGCGCCGTCACGGTGGCGAGGATACCTACCTGGCCCACGTGTCCACCCCCCGCTTCGGCTCGGGCGAAGGCAAGGCCATGATCAAGGAGTCCATGCGCGGACAGGATGTCTACATCTTCTGCGATCTGTTCAACTATGGTGTAACCTATAAGCTTCATGACATGATCGTCCCCATGAGCCCCGATGACCACTATGCTGACCTCAAGCGTATCATCGCCGCAATCGGCGGTAAGGCTCGCCGCATTACGGTCATCATGCCGATGCTCTACGAGGGCCGTCAGCACAAGCGCACCACCCGTGAGTCCCTGGACTGCGCCATTATGCTCCAGGAGCTGACCAAGATGGGCGTATCCAACATCATCACCTTTGATGCTCACGATCCCCGCGTGGCCAACGCCATTCCCCTGTCGGGCTTCGATAACGTCATGCCCAACTATCAGATGATCAAGGCCCTGGTGAAGAACGTCCCCGATGTCATCATCGATAAGGACCACATGGTCATGATCTCCCCTGACGAGGGAGCCATGGGCCGTTGCATCGCCTACTCCAACTGCCTGTCTGTGGACGTGGGTATGTTCTACAAGCGCCGCGACTACTCTACCATTGTCAACGGTAAGAACCCCATCCTGGAGCATAAGTACCTGGGCCAGGATCTGGAGGGGAAGGATGTCATCATCGTGGATGATATGATCTCCTCGGGCGGCTCTCTCCTGGACGTTGCTACCCAGCTGAAGAAGGTCTACGGTGCCAAGCGTGTGTTCAACTTCGCTACCTTCGGTCTCTTTACCGATGGCTTTGCTGCTTTCGACGAGGCCTATGAGAACGGCATCATCGACAAGATCTTCACCACCAACCTGGTCTACCGCAAGCCCGAGATCATGGGCAAGCCCTGGTACGTTGAGGTCAATATGTGCAAGTACGTGTCTTACATCATTGATACCCTCAACCACGATACCACCATCTCCAACCTCCTGGATCCCAACGCGCGTATTGCCAACCTCCTGGCCAAGCACCGTGCCGAGCTGGGTGAGCAGGGTCAGATGGCGATTGATTTCAACGTCAAAAAAGATTGATATAACGAATTATGGGCAAGATAATCAAAATCGGAATCGTCGGTATTGGCCGTATCGGTAATCCGATGGCTCGGGAGATCGGACAACATCCCGACAAATTCCAAATAGTTGCCGCCTGTGATCTGATCCCCGAAAGAGCCGAGGCAATCGCAAATATCTATGAGGATTGCCGTGCATACACAAGCTATGCGGATATGCTCAAGCAAGAGAATATTGATCTTGTTTATATCTGCACGCGTTCCTGCGACCATTACGCCCACGCTTTGGCGGCGTTTGAAGCCGGAAAAGACGTGCTTGTGGAAAAGCCTGTCACGGTATCTTACGAGCAGGCACTCGATCTGTATAGCCGAGCGAACCAAAAGGGAACTCCCCGCCTTTACGTTCATCAGCAAAGACGTCTTGAGGCGGCCTTCAATAAGGTAAAGGAGATCGTGGATTCCGGCCTTCTCGGTAAGGTTTACGAGATCAACACCGAGCAGATTGGCTTTCAACACCGAGACGACTGGCAGACCCTTTCCGAGTTCGGCGGAGGCCAGCTCCTCAATTGGGGACCGCACATCATCGATCAATCGCTTCAACTGCTCGGAACCAAGACGTTTGAGATTCAGAGTTATCTTACGCAGGTCGCGGCAGGCGGTGACTGCGAGGATCACCTTCGCATCCGCTTTATCGGAGACAATGATCGTGTGGTGAATATGTGCATCAGCGGCGGAATGGCGTTGCGAGGCGGCCGTTACTTCGAAGCCTACGGCGACCGCGGTGCCGCGGTATATGACGGAAACAATACGCTTACGCTCCGTTACATTGACCCGGAGCAGGAGATCCCTCCCGTAATTTCAAGCCCCGAAACTCCCGGTGCCTCGTTTGGTTCCTCCGGAACCTTCGAGTCCGCGCGGGTCATCCGTTGGATGACGGAAGAGATATCGGTGCCCATTGAAGGTGCAAAATTGGCGGATTTTTGGCTTTACCTGTACGATACGCTGGCAAACGGCAAGCCGTTCCTGCTGACCGATGATGACATTTTGGCCATTATGCGTACCATCAGTACGGTAAAAACGCAAAACAAGTACATTATGAAACCGTGATTACGCACCGTCAATCCTCAAAATACATTCGAATCCATAACCTAGGTGGGAGAGCCCCGATAGCTCTCCCGCCATCTTTTTTGCTTTGAACAGGGATTTTTACCAAAAACTTTCCTGAAAAAGTTGACTTTCTCACGAAAATGTGCTATACTTTATAAGGCTGTATCCATTGAATCTTTTTATCCGAAAGGAAACTCATATCATGAAAAAAACTACCCTGAAGAATTACGCCCGTCTCCTGGCCGAGTGCGGTATTGCCGTTAAGAAGGGAGATGCCGTTATCATCCAGGCATCCCTCGATCAGCCCGAGTTCGTTGCCATGTGCGTGGAGGCTTGCTATAAGCGCGGCGCATCCCGCGTCATGGTGGAGTGGAGCTATCAGCCCCTCGCCAAGCTCCATAACCGCTACCGCTCGGTCAAGTCCCTCTCCACCGTGGACGAGATCGAGCTGGCCAAACTCCAGTACCGTCTGGACAAGAACCCTGCCATGCTTTACCTCATGTCCGACGATCCCGACGGCCTGAAGGGCATCAACCAGGAAAAGATGTCCAAGGCCTCCAAGGCTCGTTTCCCCATCATCAAGCCCTTCCGCGATGCCATGGACAATAAGTATAAGTGGTGCATCGCCGCCGTTCCCGGCGAGGCCTGGGCCAAGAAGGTGTTCCCCGGCATCCGCGCTACCACCGCCATGGAGAATCTTTGGAACGCCATCCTGTTCACCTCCCGCGTCATCGACAAGGAAGGGAATGACCTGGATCCCGTAGCCGAGTGGAAGGCCCATAACGAGAGCTTCCGTAGCCGTTGCGAGTACCTCAACAGCCTGCACGTCAAGACCCTGGAGTATAAGTCCGCCAACGGCACCGACTTTACCGTGGATATGATCCCCGAGGGCATCTTCTGCGGCGGTAGCGAGGATACCCTGGGCGGTGAGGAGTTTAATCCCAACATCCCCTCCGAGGAGATCTTCACCTCCCCCAAGGCAGGCTGTGCCGAGGGCCTTGTGGTGGCCTCTCTGCCTCTGTCCTACCGTGGTGAACTCATCGAGAACTTCTCGGTCCTCTTTGAAGGCGGCCGCGCCGTGGAGGTCAAGGCCGAAAAGGGCGAGGAGTTGCTCAAGCAGATGATCTCCATGGATAACGGTGCCGCCATGCTGGGTGAGTGCGCACTGGTCCCCTATACCTCTCCTATCCGTGAGAGCGGCATCACCTTCTACGAGACCCTGTTCGATGAGAACGCCGCCTGCCACCTGGCCCTGGGCCGCGGTTTCACCAACTGCGTCAAGGATTTCGACAAGTACTCCCTGGAGGAGCTCCACAATATGGGTATCAACGAGTCCATGATCCACGTCGATTTCATGATCGGCACCGACGATCTGTCTGTGACCGCCATTACCGAGAACGGCGAC
Organism: uncultured Clostridium sp.; assembly: GCA_964427175.1. GTDB lineage: Bacteria > Bacillota > Clostridia > Oscillospirales > CAG-272 > CAMEON01. The sequence continues at coordinate 6,979 of CAYRTP010000010.1, forward strand.
CGTGTCGCCATCTTTACCGACGGAAACTGGGCGTTCTGATTCAAGCACGCGCATAGCAAAAAAGGAGACTACTATGGTCGTTCATAATTATACCTTCCGCGCCGCCACCCCCGTATGGGAGGCCGGCACCGCCCGTATGCAAAACCGCACGGTCTGCTTCACCGCTGATATTCCCGCTACCGACAAGACCATCACCGTGTCCGCCTCCGCTTCCTGTGCCTTCGTGCTGATGGTCAACGGCGAGTATATCGCCCACGGTCCTGCCCGTACCTGCCACGGCTACTTCCGTGTGGATGAGTACGATATTTCTCGCTATCTTACCAAAGAGATCAACCGTGTGGCTCTCCGGGTGGTCAGCTACAATCGGCATTCCTATTCCTACCTCAAACAACCCGGCTTCCTCTGCGCCGAGATCACTGCGGGCGAAGAAATCCTGGCCGCTACGGGTTCCGATCAGTCCCCCGTCAGCTTCAAGGCCTACCCCGTGACCGAGCGTGTCGGCAAGGTCCAGGAATATTCCTTCCAAAGAACCTATGTGGAGACCTACAAGCTCGCCGAGGGCGCGTTTGATTACGAGATCAATCCCAATACCGCCGCTACCCCCGTGGCGGTGGAGCCCGCCGTGGCCGGTCAGTTCATCTGCCGTGACATTCCCTATAATGACGAGGACGATCACTACCCCCTGTCGGTCATCCACCGCGGCCGTTTGGAACTCAAGGATCGGGACGGAGGTCCCCGCGAGGACCTGGAGTACGATTCCGGCTTTATGGTCAGCAGATGGGCCTATCGGGATCAAACTGACGTAAACGAGTCCCCCGTCGAGATCACCCTGGATGCCAATACCTACGCCGATATTGCCTTTGATCGTAATACCACGGGTATTTTCGAGTTCGACCTGGAAACCGAGGCCGACGGAGATCTGTTCCTCCTCTTTGCGGAGGTCCTGCGTGACGATCATGTTTACCTGGGTAGCCTGCCCGGTGCCAACAATGTCTTGACCGTGTCTGCCAAGGCGGGGAAGTACCACCTGCAGTGCGCCATGCCTCATACCATGAAGTACGCCCGTATCCAGGCCACCGATTCCGCTATGAAGGTATCGGGCCTCCACCTCCACCACATTGCCTATCCCATGAGCTCCATCAACGCTCGGTTTGGCGGCGAGGATGATGCCATGAAGCGCATCTACGATGCCGCCGTGGAGACCTTCCGCGCTAACTCGGTGGACATCTACATGGACTGTCCCTCCCGTGAGCGGGCAGGCTGGCTCTGCGATAGCTTCTTTACCTCCCGCGTGGAGCGTGTTCTGACGGGAAAATCCATCCTGGAGCGCGCATTCCTGCAGAATTTCATCCTCCCCGAGAGCTTTGAATACCTCCCCAAGGGTATGCTTCCTATGTGCTACCCCTCCGACCACCCCAACGGGAACTTCATCCCCAACTGGGCTATGTGGTACGGTGTGGAGCTGTTGGAATACTATAAGCGTACCGATGACCGCGCATTCATCGACAGTGCCAAGGACAGAATGTATGATCTCATGGCGTATTTCAAGGCCTTTGAGAACGAGTATGGCCTGCTGGAAAAGCTGGAAAAATGGGTGTTCGTGGAGTGGTCCCATTCCAACGACCTGGTTCAGGACGTTTCTTTTCCCTCCAATATGCTGTATGCCCGCCTGCTGAACGATATGGGTATTCTTTACGAGGATCCCGCCCTCATCGAAAAGGCCAACGCCATCCGCAAGGCCATCAATCAGTTGGCTATGACCGAGTCGGGCTTCTTCTGCGACAACGCCCTTCGCGTGGACGGTAAACTGGTCCTGTCGGGGGAGCGCACCGAGTCCTGCCAGTACTATGCCTTCTTCTGTGACGTGGCTACCCCCGAGAGCCATCCCAAGCTTTGGAATATCCTGGTTAACGAGTTTGGATATGACCGCCAAGAGAAGGGCCTTTACCCCGAGATCTGGCCTGCGAACGCCTTCATCGGCAACTACCTGCGCCTGGATCTCTTGAACCGCTATGGCTTTAAGAACGAGCTCTACGATAACATCAAGGGCTACTTTACCTATATGGCCGACAAGACCGGCACCCTGTGGGAGAATTCGGGCGACTATGCAAGCTGTAATCACGGTTTTGCGTCCCACGTGCTCTACTGGATGGACGAGCTGGGACTGTTGACCCGCAAGTGAGGATACCATTATGTCGAAATCAAAGACCCACGCATCGGGAAAAATGACGTCGCAGCAGCAGGCTCAAGCATCTACCCCAAATCCATCCAAAGCATCCTGGATCCTGGTCCTGCGCGGTGTCATCGCGTTCGCTCTGCTGGGCCTCTTGATCCTGCTCCTATACCGCTGGGGCTACGATTCCTACAAGGACGTGGCCGAATGGGTTGTCCCCGGTGATCACAGTGCCCTCATCTATCAAGATGAGACCTACTACCTGGCCGGACGGATCGGCCAAAAGGGCTTGAGTAAATCCAAATTTGCCATGGATAAGGTCCTTGGTCAGGTGAAGGATGACGGCGCTCCCGTAACCACCGAGCCTGTGACCACCGCCGAGCCCGAACCCGAGGAGGAATATTTCCCCGAGGATACCGACGAATGGGAGGAGACCGAGACTACGCTGGAATCGGTAGATCCCCCCGCGGGAGCCGAGCTTTTTGAGAATACGGATCATACCTACATCCTGTACAACGTGAAGGAAAACGAAGGTTTCCTGATCCTGTTGGAAAAGGACGGTCAGTATTATCTCTACTATCGGGAGGATAAAAACAATCCTGCAGGCTCCTGAACATTTGCTTTCATATAACGGGCGGTCCGCTGTGACGCGGATCGCCCAATTTTTTTCTCTATAGGCGTAACACGGTCCCATCCAAATGCGACTTAATAGATGAGATCTCAAAACAGGAGGCCCCCATGAAATGCGACCCTGAAATCAATACCCTTACAGACGCGGAAATCGTGGAAATGCTCTGGAAACGCTCCGAGGAGGGCCTGGCCCGAGCGGAGCAGAAATATCAACGCTTTTGCTTTCGACTCGCCATGAATCTGCTGGGACAGAAGGAGGACGCGGAGGAATGTGTCAATGACACGTACCTGGCCCTATGGGATACCATCCCGCCCAATCGGCCGGATTCTTTGATGGCCTATATCGGACGGGTGACCCGCAATATTGCGGTGTCCCGTCTGCGAAAGAGGGAAGCCAAGCGTCGAAGCTGCGGCGGAACCGTTTTGCTGGACGAGCTGGCCGAGTGTCTGCCCGATACCGATTGCACCGATCCCGTGGATGACATAACCCTGCGGGATGCCCTGGAATCCTTCTTGGCCCGCCAAAATCCCGAGGATCGGACCATTCTGCTCCGCCGCTACTATGACGGCGACCCCATCGAAACCATCGCTCGGGACCTTGATCTTCGTGCCGGAACCGTCCGCGTTCGTCTCCACCGCCTGCGTGAACGCTTGCGGGAGCATTTGGAAGCCAACGGTATTTCCCTGTAACGTCTGTGCTGAAAGGAGTTACCTTTTATGAAGAATGAAAGCAAGCCCAAAAAAGCCGAGCGTCTCTTTGAAGCCTTCGGCAATCTGAACCCCGACCTGCTTCACGCGTCCGAGGCCTATCGCCCCGCGCGAGGCCAAAGGGCACCCCGTGTGCGCCGTGTCGTTGCCCTTGTGCTGGCCGCGACCTTGATCATGGCCGTAGCTACTTTTACCGTTTTTGCCGCCTCTCCCACCCTGCGAGGTATTTTCAATCTGTCGATTTTAAACGAGAATACCCGTAAAAATCAAGTTCCCGAGGGATGGATCGGCATCTATACGGTCGAGGATCTGGATGCCGTTCGCGATGATCTGAACGGAAAGTACATCCTCATGAATGACCTGACCTTCACCGAAGCCGACGGCACGTTTGCCCCCATCGGCAACAAAGAGACCCCCTTTATGGGTCAGTTTGACGGTAACGGCCACGTCATTCGGAATATGATCATCGACGTGACCCAGCCAGCCCCCACGGTGATCGAAAGTCAAAGAGACTATTATCCCGAGCCCATCCCATTTAGCTATCACGATGTCAGCAACACCTGTTACGTGGGCCTGTTCGGCTATTGCGGATACAGCCAACTGCCCACAGATGTCCTCGAAGACCGTGAGCTTTACGAATTCGCTTTTCCCTATCTGATCGACGATCAGCCCTACCGTGGCATGATCTGCAATCTTGGCGTGGAAAACGCTCGTATTAACGTAGAAACTGCTTCTAACGTGCGGGTCGGCGTGATCGCGGGCCAGGCCTCCTACGTGGTGGCTTGCTACGTCAAGGATTGTACCATCGACCTGGAGGGCTACGAGGCCCTGGCCGAGGGATCGAATTTCCACCTCCGCATGGGCGGTATAGCAGGAAACGTACAGGTCCTGGATAGCTGTTATGCAACGGATTGTTCACTGACCGTCAGCGGCGCAGACGATCTTCTCAGTAACAGCTTGCGAGCCATCGAACAGGGATATGAGCCCGTGCCCGAGGCCACTGTCTTTATCGGAGGCCTGGCAGGGAACGCCTACACCGCCGTGACCTCGTATGCTGAGGGTAACGAGATTTCCTGTGACTATGGGGCCAACCGCCAATTAACGTGGCCTTTTTGTGACCATCCCGCCTATACGGGCGCTCTGTTCGGCCATATCCACCTGCTCCCCAGCGTGATGAACCGCACCCATTTCGAGGACCTGCTCCAGGCACTCTACCGAAAGACGCACGGTTTGGCGGATGAAGATCCCCTGCCCGAGAAGTGGAATTGGCTGGGGGGGAGCGGTGAATACCATGATATTCGATTCAAAAAGTTCTACACGTCTTTTTTCATCCAACCCCAGAATCTTATGATCGAGTATTTCGGCTTGGATCCCGACCACGTGAACCCCTCGTTGCTTACGGGAGATCTTGCTTGGGAGTTGGAAGTGGTGATTATTCACAGATTTGCGCCGATGGATGATCTGATCGAGATCGAGGACATCGCCACCGATTACCTCGGGGCGGAGAAACTGGCCGAGTATGTCTCTGCGGGCAATCTCAAGGTGGGTCCCATCTATTGCTACCATTTGAGCCCCTACCAGGAAGCCTACACCGAATCCGAGTTGGATGGCTTCAATTTTGATACCATTTGGGAAATGAAGGACGGCCGCCCCGTTCTCCGCATCTTCCAATGAACAGAATCTACACGGACTGCCCATCCGAGGCAGTCCGATTTTTGTGAATCATTCTTCAGAAAATCTCAAAAAATGTGTTGAAAAAAAAACGGAAATGTGGTATAATAAATAGGTAGTTTTTTTGAAAGGGCGGAGGCGGTGCCTCCGTGTCGGTGAAGGGAATATGATGTACACAGAATCCATGACCGCAGGCTTGAAAGAGGGCTTCAGTAACGAGGAATACATCCGACTGCAATCGGCCAAGATCCGCGAGCGCATTGAGGCGTTCGGCGGTAAACTGTATATGGAGTTCGGCGGTAAGCTCTTTGATGATTACCACGCCTCCCGCGTTCTCCCGGGCTTCAGACCCGATAGCAAGCTCCAAATGCTTTGCTCCCTGAAGGACCAGGCCGAGGTGGTCATTGCCATCAACGCCGCTGATATCGAAAAAAATAAATACCGCGGTGATCTCGGAATCACCTATGACCGCGAGGTCATGCGCTTGATCGATAGCTTCCGCAGAGTCGGTCTCTACGTGGGGAGCGTGGTCATGACCTGCTACGCAGGTCAGCACGCCGCCGATGCCTTCAAAAATACCATGGAAGCCATGGGTGTTCGAGTCTACCGCCATTACCATATTGACAACTATCCCAAGGATATCAATCATATCGTCAGCGAGGAGGGCTTCGGACACAACGATTATATCGAAACAACCCGCTCTCTGATTATCGTCACCGCTCCCGGCCCCGGAAGCGGCAAGATGGCGGCCTGCCTCTCCCAGCTCTATCACGAGCATAAGCGGGGCATCCACTCGGGCTACGTCAAGTTCGAGACCTTCCCGATCTGGAATCTCCCCCTCAAGCATCCCGTCAACCTGGCCTATGAGGCCGCAACCGCCAATTTGGCCGACGTGAACATGATCGACCCCTACCACCTCCAGGCCTACGGCAAGCTGGCGGTGAACTATAATCGCGACGTGGAGATCTTCCGTGTGTTGGAAGCCATGATGACCCGCATCTTCGGATCCTGCCCCTATAAGAGCCCCACGGATATGGGTGTCAACCAGGCAGGGAACGCCATCTACGACGATGCGGCCGTATGCGCCGCCTCCCGTCAGGAAATCCTGCGCCGTTACTATAAGACCGCCTGCGCTCATTGCAAAGGAGATGCCGAAAAGGCAGAACTGCAAAAGATCGAGCTCCTCATGGAGGAAGCGGGGATCACCGACGCAGAGCGTCCCGTGATTGCCGAGGCTCGCGCCGTGGCCGAGCGCACAGGCGGCCCCGCCGTAGCTATCCAGCTCCCCGACGGTCATATCGTTACGGGTAAGACCACCGAGCTTTTGGGTGCCTCCTCTGCCGCGCTCCTCAATGCGCTGAAGTACCTGGCCGGAGTACCCGATGAGATCAAACTCATCTCCCCCGAGGTCATCGCCCCCATCCAGCACCTCAAGGTGGAGCACCTCGGCTCCAAGAACCCCCGTATGCATACCGACGAGCTGCTCATCGCTCTCTCCATTTGCGCCGTAACCGACGAGTACGCCTCCCGCGCCATGGAGGAGCTGAACAACCTCCGCGGCAGCGAGATTCACTCAACCGTGATCCTGGCTCACGCGGACGATAAGCTTTTTGGCAAGTTGGGAACCTTCGTCACCTGCGAACCCGTGTTCGAGAACAAAAAGCTGTTCCACGGCGCGTAAGAGCAGGGAATAACCAAACAAAAAGATACTCCTTACCCGAAAGGCAGGGAGTATCTTTTTCTGTTATTCCTCATCCTCGGCACTCTCAAAGAACCGAAGCTGATCGTTGGCCTCTTTGACCTGCTTGGAAACAGGGGGACGGAGTCCCAAATGCTCGTAGGCCAGGCGGGTCACGCAACGTCCGCGGGGGGTTCGCTGAATGAAGCCCAACTGCATGAGGTAGGGCTCGTACACGTCCTCGATGGTGATGGCCTCCTCGCCAATGGTGGCCGCCAAGGTGTCCAGGCCCACAGGACCGCCATCATAGAACTTAATAATGGCTTCCATCATGCGGCGGTCGGTGTTGTCCAATCCTAACTCGTCGATCTCCAAACGGTCCAGCGCGTAGCCCGCCACGCCTGCGTCAATTTCGTCCTTGCCCTGCACCATAGCAAAGTCGCGGACTCGCTTGAGCAGACGGTTGGCGATACGGGGTGTACCGCGGGAACGGGACGCGATCTCATAAGCACCGTCATCCGAGATCGGAATCCCCAGGATGGACGCGCTTCGCCTTACGATCTCGGCCAATTGCTCGGGCGTGTAGAGCTCCAGCTTGAGCAGAACTCCGAAACGGTCGCGGAGAGGAGTGGTAAGCTGACCTGCCCTCGTGGTGGCACCGATGAGGGTGAATTTGGGCAGATCGATGCGAATGGAACGGGCGGATGGTCCCTTGCCGAGGATTAGGTCGACCACATAATCCTCCATGGCGGGGTACAAGTATTCCTCTGCGGTTCGTGCAAGACGGTGGATCTCATCGATGAACAGTACGTCGCCCTCGTTCAGATTGGTGAGCAGGGTGACCAGATCACCAGGTTTCTCTATGGCAGGACCCGAGGTCACCCGCAGATTCACCCCCATCTCGGCGGCAATAATGCCCGAAAGGGTAGTCTTACCCAAACCGGGAGGGCCGTAAAGGAGCACGTGATCCAAAGAATCCCCCCGCATCTTGGCGGCCTCGATGTAGACCTTCAAATTCTCCTTGGCCTTGTCCTGGCCGATGTACTCGTCCAACCGACGGGGCCGCAGGGATACCTCGGATTCCTCGTCACCGGGTGTGTAGGTGGTGGAGACCATACGGTTCTCAAAGTCGGTCTCTCCCCGCTCATCGTCGGTGTAATCATAATTGATCTCAAATTCCTTCATTTTATCTATACCTTAATTTTTCATCAGCTTTTTGAGTGCTTCCTTAATGATGTCCTCGATGGACAATGCCTCGGTGTTGATGGTCTTCAGCACGTTCTGTGCCTCCCCTCGGGTGTAGCCCAGTACCATGAGCGCGTCCATAGCCTCGGAGAGCTTGCCCCTGGCGGGAGCTCCTGCCGCCTCCGCGCTGTGGTCCAGCATGGCCGCAGAGAGATCGTCATCGATAGAGGTCTCCTTCATGAGCTTGTCGCGGAGCTCCAAAATGATGCGCGCGGCCGTCTTGGGACCTACGCCGTTTGCTTTGGATATGGTCTTTTTGTCCTCGGTACAGACCGCCAACGCGAATTTCTCGGGGGTTAGAAGGGAGAGAATGGACATGGCCGCCTTGGGACCAACACCCGAAACCGAGGTCAGCATTTTGAAGGAGGACAACTCCCGCTCACTTTCAAAGCCGAATAACTCGATGCCATCCTCGCGGACCGACAGGTAGGTGTACAGCGTCACCACAGGCGGCTTGTCCCCCCGTCGGGGAAGTGAGCGGAAGGTGTTCTCGCTGATGGTCATTTTGTAGCCAACGCCGCCTGCGTCCACAACGGCCATATTCAAGGTTGCGGTGACCAATTCACCTTTGATGTAGTAATACATAAAAAATCCTTTCTTGGGGAATTGGGGCTGGTTTTGCGTAGCAAAATCGTTTTTGCAAGACAACGAAAGCCACAAAACCCGCGTGAAAAAGATTTTTTCACGCTAATCTCCGTTTTCTTTGTAAAAATCGGAGGCCGCCTGTCAAAGGGACGACCCCCGATGGGAATGATGCAGAGTGATTATTCGTTTCAGGGCAATACCCCGATGGGGGGCTTTAGTTCTTCTTGGGAGGAATGTTGTGCTTAGGCCGTTGATCCTTGTCCGGATGCTTGGACGCTTTTGCGGCCTCCTTGGCGGCCTGCTTGCGTTCACGGATGCGGTTGAGCTCCTCGTCCAGGGATAAAGGCTTCTTGTCATTGACCGAACCAACGTCGCCGGGCTCAATATCCGCCATATACTCCTCCGAAGCGATCTCGGGAAGCTCCTCACCCTCGATCACGATCAGCTTCCGCAAATAGGGAACCTTCTTGATGAAGGGATACAGGATCAAGAGTGCGATAAAGATTACAAGGCAGGTGATGGAGATGGTGATTCCCAACGCGATGACGGTGGGCATATACTTCATCTCCACGGTGTGCTCACCGGCTCCCTCTACGTAGAAGGAAACCAGAGAATTGTTGGCCTCGTACAGCTCCACCTTCTCGCCGTCCACGTAGATGTTCCAGCCCTCGTCGTAGGGAATGGAGGTGAACATCAGCTGACTGTCAACCGTCGTGGTGACCGAGCCGGTCAGATGGCTGTCGGTCGAGCTGGGATCGATCTGATACTGAACCTGCCCCAACCGCTCCATGGCATCTGCGAAGACCTCCATATCAATGTAGTAGATATAGGATTCCTTTTCGATGACGTACAGGTTGTTGGAGTCATTGTCGATGGTGACCTTCAGGTGCAACTCACCGGTGGCAGACTCGCCCAAGGAGACGATGCGGTTGGTATCACTGCCGCCGAACTGGAGTCGGCCGCCGTAGGAGTTGGACATCTTATCCTTGACCTCCAGAGAGACCTCGCGGAGGTATCGGGTGGGATAGTAGAAGTAGAGCTCGGTATTCTCGGGAACGGTGTAGTGGTAGAGCAACGTAGCCGCCTCGGATTTATCATCCACCTTGTAGGACAGATGTCCGTCAGCGGTGCTGGGGCGGATGTTCTTGATCTCGGGATTGTCCTCCTGGATAGCGGGCTTGAACACCTCCACCGTCTCGTCCTCACCCAGCATAACGGTAATCATGGTGTTGAGACGCTCGAAAGGTGTATCGTAATCCTCGTAATCGAAGTTCAGCCAGTTGTCGGCCACGCCGTAGGCAAAGGAGAGAGCGTAGGGGTTGTGGTACACGTCATAATCGCCGTTGGGATTAAAATCCTCATCGTAGCCGTAATCCTCGGGGGTGAACAGAGGCTCGCCGTAATAGGCGGTCTCGTCCTCGTTGGAGATGAGGTACTTGATGCCCAGCAGGGAATCATTGACGGGGGTTCCGCCCAGATATCTCGACCAGTGGGAGCGGGAGGCATAGCCCATGCTCCGCAGGAAGTCGATGGTGTCACGGTTGAAGGTGGAAGTGGAGCAGGACAGACCCTTGATCTGCAAGGCGTAATTGTCATTGGTCTTGCGGAAGTAGGTCTTCTCCATGCGGTAGAAGCCGTCATCGTACTCATGGATGGTCTCGGTGATGGGACGGAGGGTGTCGATCATGTTGTTATAGCGGGAGTAGCGGGAGAAGGACACGTCATCGTCCAACTCGTTCATTTCCGAAAGACCCGACAGGAAGACCTCGATGCAGACCACGAACACCAGAAGAACTGCCAGGGTCTCTCTGCGCCTCGGTGATGCCTTTCCGAACAGACAGATGAGAATGAAGTAAACGAACAGACATCCCACGGTCAGCCAAATGGTCGCAAAGGGGCGAACCTCCAGCTTTTCGTTCTCCTCAATCAGCATATCCGCAAACTTTTGCAGGATGACCACGAACAGTCCGATGAAAGCGACCACGCCCAACAGAGCCTTGCGGGAGGTGTAGAGGATCTGATCGAAGGCCCGATAAGCCAGGATCAGGAGGAAGAAACACAGCATGAAGCTGTAGCGGTAGTTGAGCCAGTTGGGCTTTTGGAAGCCGTGCCAGATCAGATCAATGGAGCTGGTGGCAAAGGATCCCACGAAGAACAGAATGAAGAGGGCGGCCGCCACCTTTTCCCGATTGGAGAACTTCTTACACATGAAGAAGGCGGGAGCCAGGATGAGGGTCAGGACACCGCAATAGACGAAGGGAAGACCCTCGGGACGGACGGTATCGTAGGAGGAGGGAAGGAACTTGTAGAGCAATTCGAACAGATCGAATTTTTGGGTGATCGCCCAGTTGGGGTTGGAAAATTCATCCTTACCGAAGGACAGGGAGTATCGTGCCGAAAGGATGGCCAACGCGGCAATACCCACACCCAAAGCCGACCAGCCGATCATGCGGAGCACCGACTTGCCGAAGTGACCCTTCTCGCCCATGGGATTGTTCTCGTTATTGCGGTTGTGGGCGAAATAGTAGTAGAAGCAGTAGGCCACGGTGTAAATGACGACCATGTAGCCGATATAGAAGTTACTGTGAATGGTGATGGCCAACGTAAACACGTACAGGCGGAATTTTCCGTACTTAATGACCGACTCAATACCCAGGGTCAGAAGCGGCAACCACAAAACCGCATCGATCCACATGGAGTTGTGCTGATGGACTACACAGTAGGAGGTCATGGCGTAGAGCACCGAGAACGCGATGATGACCATACGGTTGGGCTCACCTGCGGCGTGCTTGTGCAGGTAGAATCCCATGTTGAAGCCGCACAGAGCCGCCTTCAGCATGAACAGGATCAGCAGACCTTCCAGCATGAAACGCTGGGGGAACAGAGCCAGGATCATGGCAAAGGGGCTGGCTACGTAGTAATCGTAGATGCCCAAAAACTCACCGCCCAGATTCCGTGAGAAGGAATAGAGCAGATCAGCCTCGCCGTGGAGAATATCGTACAGGCCCTCGTAGAAGGAAACGTACTGACCGTTGAGGTCCAATACCAGCACGGTGCCGTCTCCGAAGGGGTAGAGCCCCTTGGCGAGGTAGATGAGATAAAACAGAACGGCGGGAATCAAAGCGGCAATCAGCAGATAACCGTATTCGCCAAAGTTCTTTTGCAGAACCGTCATCCATTTGGATTGGCGTTTCAGAAAACCGTTTTTCAACACAACGGGAGGCGTGGAGGGAGTGGTGGAATCCATGGTAATAAACCTTTCTTTTGTGGAAAGTAGATCAGCACAGGCCGATGGGGAGGGGATCAGAGATCAGCGGGAGATTCTTCGGCGGGGATGAGCTTGCGGATGGCCCGTTCCAGCTTGACGCGCTCCAGAACCATATCCCGCCCGCATCCTGCGCAGACAATGCGGACCTCACTGCCGACCCGCATTACGCGGAATCGCCGCTCCCCGCAGGGATGGGGCTTTTTCAGCTCCAGCACGTCTCCGACCTTCATTCGGATGATTTGCATATCGCACTTCCTTTTGAAAAAATTATACCTATACATTATAACACAAACCCAATGAAAAGTAAACCATATTTTGGGATTCTTCACCGAAAATTCACGATTGCCCCGAATTTTCGATACGCCGCCGACCGTCGGGCAGAGATTTACAAAAAATACATGAAATACCGCCCGAACTGTGGTATAATAGGGGAGCTAAAACCAAGAAAAGGAAGGAATCATCATGCAATACAGACAACTGGGAAATACGGGCCTGTCGGTCAGTGCCATCGGCCTTGGCGACGAATGGCTGGAACGCCATAATGCCGAGGAGGTCAAAGCCGTCGTGGACGCCTGCCGTCAGCGGTCTGATGGACTACGTCGTTGAACTCAAGAAGCAGGGAAGCATCCGCCACATCGGTCTTTCCACCCATAGCCCCAAGATCGCCCGCCAAGCGGTGGAGCACGGTGTGGCCTTGACCCCCGTTCAATGCATCCACTACTGCCTGACCCGCCCCGCCGTGGGTTCGGTCATGGTCGGATTTGACAACGCCGACCAGGTTCCCGCATCCATGGCCTACCTGACCGCCACCGAGGAGGAACGGGATTACGCCCAAATCCTGGCCGCCTCCCCCCGCATGACCTACTACGGCCAATGTACTTACTGTGGCCATTGTCAGCCCTGCCCCGCAGGAATCGACATTGCCATGACCAATAAGCTCTACGATCTGGCCACGGCAGGGAAGGACACGGTTCCCGCCACCGTCCGTGAGCATTATAACGCCCTGCCCGCCAAGGCTTCCGCCTGTCTGCATTGCGGAAAATGCGAGACTCGCTGCCCCTTCCACGTCCGTGTTTCCGAGCGTATGAAGACCATCGAAGCCCTGTTTGAAACCTGCTGAGCAGGGGCAAAATGACCCGAAAGAAATATAGCCAAAAACGGGAGAAATCATTTGTTTATTATTGCTAAATAATAAGAAAAAACAAAAAAACTATTGAAAAAAACACAATTGTATGGTATAATGCCTATATGCGAAAACGCATGGCTTTTTCTTTGCGGAAACAGCTAAAAAAACAAGAAAGGAAGTACCCCACACATGAAGAAGCTGCTTGTAATTGCAATTCTCATGCTCGCTATGGTCATCACCGTTGCTGCCTGCACCACCGATCCCGCAGACAACACCGATACGACCGCCGGCGAGACCACCGCAGCCGTTGTCGATGAGACCACTGCTGAACCCACCCCTCCCGAGACTGACCCCGTCGTAGAGACCGAGCCTGCTCCCGAGACTGAGCCTGAGACCGAGCCCGCTCCCGAGACTGAGCCCGAGACTGAGGCACCCAAGAAGTCCGCATATCCTGAGGTTGAAGGCCTGATCGCTTACCTGCCTCTCGATAAGAAGCTCAACAACAAGATCGATTCCGATATCGTTCCCACAAAGGGTAAGTCCCCTGCGTTTGATGCAGGTTACAAGGGCGCAGGCCTGTCCACCGGTGAGTCCGGCTACATCACCCTGGGTGAGAACTGGAAGCCCGGTACCGACAGCTTCTCCGCAAGCATGTGGGTGAAGGGTGTTTCCACCAGCGGTCAGATCTGCCTGCTGGCAAACCAGTGCTGGGATCCCGAGGATATGGGCTTCGTATTCGTTTGGTATCAGCACCAGGATAACATCCGTGGCGTAATCAACTTCAACGGTGTGAAGCATACTTATAACTTCGACGTTCCCGATGATTACCTCGACAGATGGATGTACGTGACCATCGTTGTGGATCGTGCCAACAACCAGGTTAAGATGTCCTTCGACTTTGATGAGTTCATTGTCTACGATATGGATGCAGCTTATGTTGGTGTCTCCTTCGATTCCTATAACTACGAGGGCGGTTATCTTGGTGATGGTCAGCAGGCTAACCATGTATGGACCACCTATCGTCCTGTAGCCATTGGTAATGACGGTAATGGTTGCCGTGGCGTTCCGATCGGCAACATTATCGACGAGGTTCTGGTATTCGACAAGGCCCTCACCATGGATGATCTGAAGACGATCGATGATCACTACGGTGCTACCGCGGCTATGAATGCTGCTAAGCAGGAGGCTTTGACCGAGAAGACCATTGCTTACCTGCCTCTCGATAAGAAGCTCGGTAACAAGATCGATTCCGATATCGTTCCCACAAAGGGTAAGTCCCCTGCGTTTGATGCAGGTTACAAGGGCGCAGGCCTGTCCACCGGTGAGTCCGGCTACATCACCCTGGGTGAGAACTGGAAGCCCGGTACCGACAGCTTCTCCGCAAGCATGTGGGTGAAGGGTGTTTCCACCAGCGGTCAGATCTGCCTGCTGGCAAACCAGTGCTGGGATCCCGAGGATATGGGCTTCGTATTCGTTTGGTATCAGCACCAGGATAACATCCGTGGCGTAATCAACTTCAACGGTGTGAAGCATACTTATAACTTCGACGTTCCCGATGATTACCTCGACAGATGGATGTACGTGACCATCGTTGTGGATCGTGCCAACAACCAGGTTAAGATGTCCTTCGACTTTGATGAGTTCATTGTCTACGATATGGATGCAGCTTATGTTGGTGTCTCCTTCGATTCCTATAACTACGAGGGCGGTTATCTTGGTGATGGTCAGCAGGCTAACCATGTATGGACCACCTATCGTCCTGTAGCCATTGGTAATGACGGTAATGGTTGCCGTGGCGTTCCGATCGGCAACATTATCGACGAGGTTCTGGTATTCAACGATGCTCTGACCATGAGCGATCTGGCTCTGATCAAGGCTCACTACAACAAGTAATCAGAATCAGTAAGATTAAGTTCTACATAATTTAATCGATCCCCACCCGCAAGGGTGGGGATTTTTTTGCATCAAATCCAAAAAAATTCCCGAAACCTATTGACAATCATGCGATTATATGGTATAATCAAATCACAATCCAAGCTGCGATAAAAATTGGATGAATCCCATTCCGAAAGGAGGTAACCTGAATGCTCGCTTGTGTCATCCCCGGGTACCTGCCCAACGCTGTAGCCCTATTGGCCGGGTTTGAATGGAAGGAACTGTTGCTCCCGCTGTTGTGGTTCTCGGTCATCCTTCTCACCCTGGTCATTGAGAGCCAAACGGCTGACCTGGTGTCCATTTGGTTCGCGCCCGGTGCCTTTGTAGCCATGATCCTGGCATTCCTGGACGTGCACATCGCCATCCAATTGGCGGTGTTCGTCGCATTGACGGTCATTGGCCTGATTCTGACCTTCAGCGTCATTCGTCCCCGCGTAAAGGCCAAAGCCCATACGGAGAAAACCAACGCTGATGCCATGGCCGGTAAGCTGGCCCTGGTAGAGGAGGACATCGACAACCTGTCCGCTAAGGGTGTTGTCAAAATCAACGGACAGCTCTGGACCGCTCGTATGGATTCCCCCGACGATAAGCCCGTCAAGGGCGATTGGGTCGTGATCCTGCGCGTGGAAGGCGCGAAACTCATCTGCAAGCCCCGATCCTGACCTCCGATCCCCCACCGCAAATCTCACCGACGGCGTAAAACCACCGTCAGAAAGGAAACAAAATGCTCGTAACCAACGCTCTTGCCTTGATGACCCTGGCCGGCGCAGGCCCCCTTGTGGTCACCATCATTGTTCTGATCGCCATCCTGGCCATCATCTTCATCTCCAACATCCACATCGTACCCCAGGCTAAGGCCTACGTAATCGAACGTCTGGGCTCCTACCACGGTACCTGGCAGACGGGTGTCCACATCAAGATCCCCTTCATCGACCGCGTTGCCAAGAAGATCAACCTGATGGAGCAGGTTGCCGATTTCCCTCCCCAGCCCGTAATCACCAAGGATAACGTCCGTATGCAGATCGACACCGTGGTGTTCTTCCAGATCACCGATTGTAAGCTCTACGCCTACGGCCACACCACCCCCATGACCGCAATCGAGAACCTGACCTCCACCACCCTTCGTAACATCATCGGTGAGTTGGAGCTGGACGCCACTCTGACCTCCCGCGACCTCATCAACACTCAGATGCGCGCCATCCTGGATGACGCAACCGATCCCTGGGGTATCAAGGTTACCCGTGTGGAGCTGAAGAACATCATTCCTCCCAAGGAGATCCAGGATGCCATGGAGAAACAGATGAAGGCCGAGCGTGAGCGCCGTGAGTCCATTCTCCGTGCAGAGGGTGAAAAGAAGTCCGCCATCCTGGTGGCCGAAGGTCAGAAGGAGGCCGCCATTCTGAAGGCAGAAGCTGAAAAGCAGGCCGCTATCCTCCGTGCCGAGGCCCAGAAGGAGACCGCGATCCGCCAGGCAGAAGGTGAAGCCGAGGCTATCCGCCAGGTCCAGGAGGCTACCGCCGCCGGTATTCGCATGATCAACGAGTCCATGCCCTCCGAGGCCGTGCTGACCATCAAGAGCCTGGAGGCTCTGGAGAAGGTCGCCAACGGCCAGGCTACCAAGATCATCATCCCCTCGGACATTCAGAACATGGCCGGTCTCATCACCAGCATCAAGGAGGTCGCCACCGACCTGCCCGCCGAGAAGAAGAGTACGCCCGTCCAAAAGCCTGCCCCCAAGGTGATTCCCGAAGCCGAAGAATAATCGTCTTAGGCTGAAAATATGACCCTATAAAAAGAAGCACTTACGACAAGCCAAACGGCGGGTCGTAAGTGCTTCTTTACGTAGGCAAAAGAATCAAATCTCGGATTCGGTATCAATTTCAACCGCCTCGCCCAAGGGCAGGGAGAAAATGTAGGCCTTTGTGGGACGTACACCGTACATTTCCTCCACAGCGGCGGCGTATTGGATCAACTGATCCCGATGAGCCGCGGTCATGCGTTCCTGCAAAAGCGAAGGATTCTGACGTTCCGCGGCGGTGATGTGGTCTGTCTTGTAGTCACAAAGCTCCATGTGTCCGTCTGAGAAGGTACAGAGCAGGTCAATGGAGCCTTGAACGAACAGGGTCCGATCCTCCAAGGCCTCGGCAAATTCCGCGTGCTCCGTCAGGCTGGCCAAGGGAACGAAACGGGCAAACCGAAGCTCCCGTTCCACGTGCTCGGCGGTCATGACGCGAGAAAAAAACTGACTTCCGAAAAAGGCAGAGAGCATTTGTCTGTCCAAAACCTCGGCGGTACGTTGGTTGATAAATCCCAACCCGGTAAGCCGTCCAATCTCGCTTTCAATGCCGTCTTTCATAACCAGACGGTAGTCGCAATACTGCAAGAACAGGTGCGTTGCCGTTCCTCGTTCAATGGCCGTGGGACGGCGATTTTGGCTGAGCAACAGCTCAAATTCATTGTCCGTCCCCGTAGCCATCAGAGAAAGGGAATGCCGAATGGCATCCAGGCTTTGCGCGTCGCACCAGGTTTCCTCTGAACCGCTGAGAGGGAGCTTACCGTCTCCCGCGTCCAGATCGGTTTCAAAGAACACACATTGATCCAACATCCCGGGCTTCATGCGCGATGCGGGCACTTTAGTGGGAACACGGCGGAGGACCAACTCCATGGGGGAAGGCTCGGTCTGTCCCTCCAAAATCGCGGTGTAACGGGCCGCTGTGACCTTGTCACCTTCGGATGCGATCGGACGGAATTGATTGCGATCCAACGGCGGACCTGGGATTACATCCGTTGTGGGGATATGGGCGAGTTTGGCAAAATCACTCACTTCGGGATGCGCGTCTAATCCCGCAAGTATCCATTTGAGATAGTTGCTGCAGGACAACGTGGCGTAACGATCCCCTTCACGGAAGGAGACGGGCTTTTCGTTGCCCATGCCAACCAAATACAACCGTTCCCGCGCACGGGTCATTGCCACGTACAGAACGCGCATTTCTTCCTCTCGCTCGGACAACTTGACCGCAAGAGCGGAGGCGGCACGAAGCGTGGTGTCGGTTTTACATTGCTTGGTCCCATCATCCAAGGTCTCGCGGCTGTAGAGCTTCATGGAGGCTCCTGCCCGCTTTTCGAAAATCAGATCGGAGGAGTAGGACTTCGCGCTAAAGGACTGACCGCATCGAACCACAAAGCAAACGGGAAATTCCAAGCCCTTGGATTTGTGGATGGTCATAATGGATACGTGTCCGCCGTCCTCGCCCTTGTCGGGAACGGGGACGTTTTTGGCAGTTGCCAGTTTGGACTCGAAATAGCGTAGAAACGCATACAGAGACAGGAACGCCGAGGTGCGGCAGGTGCGGGCCGACTCATACAGGAACAAAAAGGCAGGTGTCTCCCGACAGGCGCAGTTTTCGTCACGGCGGAGCAGACGGAGGATCTTGTCGGCGGGCTGTGTTTCGGTCAAACGGCGATACCGCTCCAACCAGGTCATGAATTCTGCCAGCTTGTTCGTCAAAACAGGATCCGCATCCGGGCGTGAGGCGTATTCCTCCACACCTGCATACAGGGAACGGGATTCAGAAGCGCGGTCGCCCACGTTGCGGACCTGGATCAATTCCTCCAGATCCAGCTCGGGGAAAGGAGCGCGCAGAACCTCGGAGAGAGGAATATCGTTATCGGGATTGTCGATGACGCGGAGGAGATTAACCAAATAAGACATATCCATACCGTGAAGAATATCCCGTCCCGCCTCGGCGGCCTCCAGTTCTTCCGATCCCGTGGGGATTCCCAGGGCGGTAAGTGCCTTCATGTAGGCCGACAGGGCTGTGCGATTCCGCATGAGGATGACGATATCCTTGGGGGCAATGGGCTCTCCGTTGGCCTTGGGCACACGATTACGCAGAAGGGTTGCGATCTCGTTGGCTACGTACGTAGCCTCTGCCTCTACTCCGCTCAGCTCGCTGTCACCATCGGTTCCGCCTTCTTCCAAATCGGATTTTGGAGGCTTGACCAGCACGCTGACCTGTACCGCGGGGGAAGCATACTCCTCATAAGGCGGTTTTTTGCCCCATACCAGATCGTCCCCACTCTGATATCCCACAGACTGAGGGCAAGCGCGCAGAATGTGTCCGCACACCGCGTTGGTCACGCGGATCACGGATTCGTCGCAACGGAAGTTTTCGGACATGAAAATGCTGTTTCCGTTTTCATCGTGGCCTTCCCATTTGCCGCCTTGGAGGGTCAACTGGGTCAGATCCCGACGATAGCGGGCAAAGACCGAGGGATCTGCTCCGCGGAAGCCGTAAATACTCTGCTTGATATCGCCAACCATGAAGCGGTGATCATTGCCCACCAAACGGAAAATCTCATCCTGCATTTCGTCCACGTCCTGGTACTCATCGATGTAGACCTCGTCAAATTTGGCCCGAAAATCCAAGGCCATTCCGCTGGGGGAACCGTTTTCACCCCGCAGAAGGGACAGCAGGTAGCGGCGGTTGTCGGTGAAATCGCAGATGCCCCGATTCTTTTTTTCTGCCAGGATGCGGCGGTCGTACTC
Source organism: uncultured Clostridium sp. (assembly GCA_964427175.1). Lineage (GTDB taxonomy): Bacteria > Bacillota > Clostridia > Oscillospirales > CAG-272 > CAMEON01. Next base: position 26,547 of record CAYRTP010000010.1, read on the forward strand.
AGATAACAGATCGTAGAGTACCCGACACATCACCGAGGTTCGGCGCATTTGCTCGGAAATCCGTTCGGGTGGATCCACGAAATAGGTCTTTCGAAAGGCCTTGATGTCATCGACAAGGGCGGTTCTCGCTTCCTTGTGGGCGACGAAAATCGGATCTGCTCCCCGCAGACTGCCCAGCCGCTCGTTCTTATAGGTGACCATCAGCGCGTAAGCCTCCGCATAGCTGTTTACATCGGCCAAACGGCGGCAGAAGGTCAGGTCAGACGTGAATGCCCCGCTGTAAGCCTTGGCGGCGGCCGTGTCCCCGTTGATATCCACCAGCGCGTCCTCCAACTGCGAGACAGCGGAGTTGCAGAAGTGGTTGATCCAGTCCTGTATGATGGCCCCGTGGGCCGAAGCAAAGAAATCGCCCTCCGCCTGGCTGGCCAGCAGGTCCGCCTCAGTCCGCAACCGCGTCAATTCGTCCGGGAAGGAAAGCAGACGATCGTACAGGGCCAACAGAGTGGGGATCAGATCGGTATCGTTTTTGGACGGGGTCAAGCTGTCGCAGAGATCCGCAAAGGGATTGCGCCACAAAAGCGAGAAGGCGGTATTGTCCCGCTCCCCGTCGGCGTATTTGATATAGAATTCATCAATGATCTCCCCCATGATCCGCTCACGAAGGGGAATCAACTCGGCATCGTCCGCGATGCGGGTAGTGGCGGGGAGTCCCAGTTCGGCAAAATGGGACTTCACAGGCTCGCGGCAGAATGCGTCGATGGTGCTGATGTGGGCACCGCCCAACCCGATGAGTTGGTCCTGAAGGTGCCGATTCCCGGGCTCTCGGGCAATGGCTTCGGTTAAGGCTCCCGAGATCCGCTCCCGAAGCTCTGCCGCCGCGGCACGGGTAAAAGTTACGATCAAAAGACGGGAGAGATCCGCCGGGTCCACAGGATCGGTCAGCCGTCGAATGATCCGTTCGGTCAGGGTTGCTGTTTTACCCGAGCCGGCCGCCGCCGATATGAGCAAGGTCCTGCCCAAGGTGCTCATAGCCGCACTTTGAGCAGCTGTCCATTTTCTTTCCATAATAAATTCCTTTCCGCGCGAAATCGGGGGATCGTCACTCACTGCACACACCGCAGGACCCCTTCATACGGCAGTATTGACAGGCGTTGTCCGAAGGGGTACGGGTCGCGTTGCCTTGATACATATGCGTGGCGGTATCGCGGATGGTCTTCTTGAGGAGGGCTTCCAGCTCCGCCAGCTGATCGCGGGAGCAAAGCCCCTTGCCGGTGAATTCGCCGTTTTTGTTGCGCTTGACCGAGGGAAGGTAGGTCTGGGTATCGTCGCTGTTGGCGGCCTCCAGAATCTCAGGCTCGCCTAAGACCACGCCTGTCCGACAGGGGAGGATCGCACCGTCCCGATCCGATTCATCGGGGCTCAGATAAACCGCCGAGGCAGGGAGGACCTGCTTGGGTACGTCCGTGCCGTTAGCAAAAAGAGACCGATTCTCGGGGGAGCAGAGGGTGAACAGGTAGAGAAGCAACTGAATGTTCATGTCCTCGGTCACCGACTTGGTGGAGAATTCATGCTTGGAGGACTTATAA
>CAYRTP010000011.1:0-4287 GCA_964427175.1 uncultured Clostridium sp.
AGGCATTTATGTTTCATAATGCATTGATAATTTCCATATATTTTATCATATTTAATCATCCCAACAATTCTGTAAGTTAGATGTTGCGATACAATGGATGATGCGATCCCGATCCCGTTGGAACTCGCCCCGCAGGGGACTGGGATCCAGGGGGAAGTCCCGCCCGCGAGAGGCCGCGGTACGGGTGGCGCAGGGGGACAAGAGCAGTTTTTCCCGCTCGTCCAGCCATTCATGCAGATTCATCTCCATGTCGCACCTCCTTTGTATTGGCAAAATCTGCGGCACGTCGGCCGCTTTTTGTCTTCAATTATAATATACGCAGGAGGGCGGGATTTTACTTTTTATTTCTGTTGGAAAATGCAAAAAAATCGAGAAAATTTTGAGAAAGCGTGGAAGATCGGAATCAAGGTCATCCCGAGCGTAGCGCGGAGGCCAAAACCACGGTCATCCTGAGCGAAGCGCGGAGCGCGTAGTCGAAGGATCTCTTTTGAGGGTAAGAGATCCTTCGACTGCGCGGTGCTTTGCACACGCTCCGCTCAGGATGACCGCAAGCGGGGCAAATAACCGCCCATTTTTCCCGAAAAGCCCGAAATCCCGCTCCGCGAGACAAAATCCCGCGCCGAGGGCTTGATTTTTTTGTCCCGCTGTGGTAGAATGTGGTCAGACAACGGATCCAAGTCGCATTTTTCACCACGAAAGGATACACATTATGGACAAGAAAACCTTGGGCTCCTTCCTCTCCGCCCTCCGTCGGGCGCAGGGGCTGACCCAGCAGGAGGTGGCCGACCGCCTCGCCGTTTCCAACCGCGCCGTCAGCCGTTGGGAGCGGGACGAGGCCATGCCCGACATTACCCTCCTCCCCGCCATTGCCGACCTGTTCGGCGTGACGGTAGACGAGCTCCTCCGCGGGGATCGCCTGCGGGAGGCTCCGCCGCGCGAAAGCCTGCCGCGCGCCTCGGAGCCTGCGGACACCGCAGACGAGCCCGCCTCCGAGATTCCCGCCGATCAACCGCCCCGTTCCGAACCCGACCCGCGGGCCTTGCGGGGGTTGCGGGCTATGATGGGGCGGGCTGTGTCCCGCTTCCGTACCCTCATGATTTTGGCCATCGCCCTGGCGGCGGCGGGACTGTTCATCATGCTTGGCGTGAGCTATGGCTTCTATCGGCCCGTCATCGGCTTTGTTTTGCTGTTGCTCTTTGTGCTGGCGAGCATTTCGGTGACCTTCATCGCCGCTCTCCGCATGAAGGACACGCTGGACGAATACACCTCCGAGGAAAGCGAAACACACCTCCCCGCCGCAGAGCTGGCGGGTGCGTGTCGTACCTATGCCGAGTGGATATTCCGCGCCTTGGTCGTCATGGCCGATGCCATCCTGCTGGGTCTGCCGCTGGTGATGATCCGAGACGGGTACAGGGTCAACAGCGTGCTGTCCGGAGATATTTATGCCCCCCTAGCGTTGATCATCCTGCTCATCGCCATCCTGCTGACCGCCTTGGTTCACGCCCCGGCCATTCGCCGCCTGTGCTCCCCCTGGAACGTGACTTATGAGGGCTCCCGCGGAGACCTGACCATCCCATCTTATTTCAAAAGAACCCTGAAGCTCACCCTGTGGCAGTTGGTCCCCGCCTGGGTCATCTCCATTGGTATTCAGACCGCCAACGGCCTGGTTGTCCCACCCGATTCCACCGAGATTAACTATTTCAGCATCATCGCCACCGCATTCTTCCTGATCGGGGTAGCCATCTCCTGCGTCTCGTTCCCTCTCTCCCTCCGAGGCATCAAGGCCGATCCCTACCTCCGACGGAACCTGGTGGTTTCGGGCATCCGCAACCTGATCGTCTGCGCCGTGGGCATCCTTGCCATCGCTTCCTGTGTCAGCTACAGTTGGTTCCGAAATGATTCCGACGCTCCTTGGGAAGCTTACCAACGCTGGTATGGGGAGGCCATTATCCTCGGCATCATCGCCGCCCTGGTCGTCGTCCTCGTAGCCGAGATCATTCGGCATCGCCTCAACAAGCGCAAATCCTGACACATACGAAAACAGAGCCCTCCATTCTACGGTTGGCTCTGTTTTCCTATTTTTATTAAAAGTTTTTGGAGTCTTGAACCTTTTTCCCAAAAAGGTTCAAGCGGGGGTCAGGGGCAGAGCCCCTCGTTCCCCTGCTATCTGTAATCAAACCGCTCCCCTGTCTCCATGAGGAAGCAACGGCCGGCGGTGACCTCGCCCAGGCGTTCTTCCAGGTCATCGTAGAGGGTGGCCTTGACCGCCAGGGTCAAGGTCACGCGGTCGGAGAACTCGCTGTCGTCGGTGAGGACTCCGTATTTGGGGAGCTCCTGGAGGATGAGCTGGTAGTCGGAATAGGTGGTCTCCAGCATGAACTCGGTGAATTTTTCGTAGGTGATGACCCGGGCGGCATCCAGGGCGATGCTCGCCGCGTGGGAGTAGGCGCGGATCAGACCGCCCACGCCCAAAAGGGTGCCTCCAAAGTAGCGGGTGGTCACCACCACGCAGTCGAATACCCCCTTCTTGCGAATGGCCTCCAGGGTCGGGAGCCCCGAGGAGCCCTGGGGCTCGCCGTCGTCGGAGTAGCGGGCGGCCTGCTCGGTGGAGGTGCCGCCGCTGATGCGGTAGGCCCAGACGTTGTGGGTCGCGTCGGCGTAGGCCTTCTGCTTCTGCTTGATGAAGGCCATGGCCTCCTCCTCGCTCTCTACGTGGGCCGCGTGGCCGATGAATACCGACCGCTTTTCCTCAAATTCGTCCTTCCCTACCCCCTCCAACGTGGTGTAGAGGACGGGGGCGGGACTTTCCATCAGCTCGCTCACAGGCTCACCTCCTTGCTCTGCACCTCAAAGGCGCGGATGGACTCGGGGACCTCGGGACCGTCGGGCTGGAGCCAGGCATCGTCCCCGATCAGCTCCACCAATTTAGACTTCACGAAGCCGTACCGCATGGCGCAGGGCGGGGGAATCTGATTGTGGTGGATCATGGACTCAAACTCACAGAAGGTGACCCACTTGTAGTCCACCGTCTCCCCCTCCTGGAGGGTGACGGCGATAGCCTCGGCGGTGAGGTTCGGACGGCAAAGATAGCAGTCCATGAAGGCCGAGGGCTCGCGGATGGTGCCCAGGAAGATCAGCTCCTCCTTGGGGACCGTAATCCCCGTCTCCTCCGACAGCTCCCGCCACGCCGAGGTGAGGCTGTCCTCCCCCGCCACGCCCGATCCGCCGGTAAATTCCCAGTAGTTGGGATACATCCCCTTGGTGGGGGCGCGGCGGGTCAGCAGGATGCGGTTCTCCGCGTCCACGGTGAAGACCGAGACCACCGTGTGGTAGGTATGGGGGGGCATGGGGTATTGGCGGCCGCGGGGATGGGTGCGGCCCAGGGGGTTGCGGTCTTTGTCGAGCAAGTCCCAGAGTTCCATGGAACACCTCCGGATGGATAGAAGTGAAGTGCGCCGCAAGCGGCGCGAGAAGCGCTCTCCGATAAGAATCGGAGAGCATGAAGTTTCGCCTGCGGCGAAGTGAAATTTTCCCTTCGGGAAAGTGGCGGTAGCCTTTTGCCTTTGGCAAAAGGCTATTTTTATTTAATCTTGAGCGTATTTTCTGAGCAGGCCGTAGACGCGGTCGTCTACGGTGGCGACCACGGTGACGGCCTCGTAGCCGTAGTCCACCGACTCCACGGCGGCTTGCTCGGAGTAGAGCTTGGAGAGAGCTCCCTGCTCGGCGTTGGGGATGATAAAGGTCACGCGGCGCTTACCACGGCGGACCATGTTCTGCAGGGCGAGGGAGAGCTGGTCCAATCCCTGGCCCGAGAGGGCCGAGATGTAGACGGCGGTACGGCTGTCGGTGCGGTCGGCGTTCTCTCCAAAGGTCAGGCCCTTCTTGGCCACCACCGACATAAGGCTGACGGTGTCGCAGGACTCGCGGTCGCACTTGTTGAAAACGTACAGGGTGGGCTTACCGCCCGCGCCCAGATCCTGCAGGAGCTGTTCGGTGACCTCCAGCTGGCTGACGCACTCGGGATCGGAGGCATCCAGCAGAAGCAGGATAATGTCGGCGTAGACCGCCTCCTCCAGGGTGGATCGGAAGGCCGAGACCAGGTGGTGGGGGAGCTTGCGGATGAAGCCGACGGTGTCGGTCAAGAGGATAGTCTCCCCGCCGGGGAGGGTGAACTTTCGGGTGGTGGGGTCCAGGGTGGCAAAAAGCTTGTCCTCGGCCAGGATCCCCGCGCCCGTGAGGGAGTTGAGCAGGGTGGATTTGCCCGCGTTGGTATAGCCCACGATGGCT
>CAYRTP010000011.1:4297-18699 GCA_964427175.1 uncultured Clostridium sp.
CGTCCAGCTCGGCCTTCAGCGCGTCGATACGGCGCTTCATGTGACGGCGGTCGCTCTCCAGCTTGGACTCACCGGGACCGCGGGTACCGATACCGCCGCCCAGTCGGGACATTTCGGTACCGTGGCCCGTCAGACGGGGGGAGGAATACTGGAGTTGGGCCAGCTCTACCTGGAGCTTACCCTCGGAGGTGACGGCGTGGAGGGCGAAAATATCCAAGATCAGCATGGAGCGGTCGATGACACGGAGCTCCATGCTCGTGTCGCCGCCGCGGATGTCATCCTCCAGGTTACGGATCTGGACGGGAGAGAGGTCACAGTCAAAGACCACCAGGCCAATTTCGTTGTTACGGCAGAGATCGGCCAGCTCCTGCACCTTACCCGAGCCGATGAGGGTACGGGGGTCAGGGGTGCTCTTATTCTGCACCACGCGGGCAAAGACCTCACCGCCCGCAGTATCCAGCAGGCGGGCCAGCTCGTCCAGGCTGACCTCCACCTCCTCGGCGGTACTGAAGGTGTGGTCGTCCTCACGGGTGACCACACCGACCAGGATGGCGCGGATGGGAGCGGCCTCCCCTCCGATGCCGTCCTCCTCACGGGACGTGAAATTGTTCTTATATTCAGACATAGGTACTCCTTTCAAAAGCAAAAGGACAGGCCGCCCCATGGCATACCTGTCCTTTTATCGGTTGACATAATGCTCCCACGGAATAGACGAGTATCCCGTCGGCCTTCAATCCAAGAAGAATTACTTTCTGACAGCAGCCAGTCTCTTCTTGAACTTGTCCACACGACCGCCTGCATCGACAAACTTCTGCTTGCCGGTGTAGAAGGGGTGGCACTTGGAGCAGATTTCAACACGCATCTCGCTACCCTTGGTGGAACGAGAAACGACAGTTTCGCCGCAAGCGCACTTGATGACGCACTCAACGTACTCGGGATGGATTCCGTTCTTCATTTTCATTTACCTCTCACTCTGAAATTCCCCATGTTCTTTGACATCGGGTACAAAAGCTTATATATTATAGCATACTTCTCGTTGAAATGCAAGGGGTTTTTGAAATTTTTTCGCTGAAATTTTCCACAAATTTTCGCGTGTCGTTGGGATTTGCTTGTGGAAAACCCTTGACATGGAGTTGGCCGTATGCAATAATAGATTCGTTCGATAACCGTTTTACCGATGTAGGGGCGAGCATCGCTCGTCCGCTGCGTGAGGTAGAGGAGAGTCTGCGGACGGCCAATGGCCGTCCTACCAGCACAAGATGATCCCGAAAGGAGGATTCGGTCATGAATCAACAAAACCAAACACCCACGGCCCGTGAAAACGTCGGGCTCGGCACCCTGGGCGCGCTCCTGTTCGCCCTGGCGGGTGGCATTGTTTACTACGTTTTTTGGTCCATCGGCATCATTGCCGCCCTCAGCGGGATCATTGGCGTGGTATGCGCCATCAAGGGCTACGAGATCTTCGCGCGGAAAAGCACACAGCGGGGGGATTGTCATCGCCGTGATCGCCGTGGCATTGGTCCTGATCCTGGCCTGGTACTACTGCTTCTGCTCCGACATCCAGGCCTACTACCGCGCCCTTTACGAGGCGGGAGAGATCGAGTTCATCCCTTCCATGGGCTTCTGTCTGCGCTACGGATTTTTGGATCTGCCCGCGAACCCCGGGTATTTCGTGGATCTGCTCATCAGCCTGGCCATGGGCGGCGTGGGCTGCTGGGGCTACATCACCTACGCCCTCAAACGGCAGGAGGCCCTGAGCCAACGGCAGGCCCAGCAGGCACGCACCATGGAGTTGGCCCGCGCCCAGGCCGAGCAAGCGGCCCGTTACTCCGGGGAGACCCCCGCCGAGGACATGGAACAGGCCCCCTCGGACGAGACGGACACCGAATCCTAATTCCATCCCAATCCACCCTTGCGGGTGGATTTTTTACACGGCCTTATACTATTCTCTAATAAGAACATTGAATCCGATAATGAGCGTTCGTTCATATATACCAATGGGGCAGGGGCCCCATGGTGATGCCCCCTATGGCTCTGGGTGTCCTCTTGCTACCCCATAATCCTTTTTTAAAAAATTTTTGGGATTCTTAAGGGCCTCGCAAACTTCGCCGCAGGCGAATTTGCACCGAGCGTAGCGAGGAGATTTCCAAAAGGCCCTTAAGCCGCCGGAGGCACGCTCTCCTTTTCAGGTTTTTGTGTGTGAACCAGTATTACGCCAACGCATCCTCAAAGGTCACCTCGTAGGCGAAGGCCGCCCGCTCGGACACGGGCCGCCAATGGACGTAGAGATCGTAGGCGGTCTCCAGGTCGCTGTAGTGGCCGTTGATGGCCATGTAGTAGATCCCCGGCTTCAGGATCACACGGGTGCCATGAAGACGCGCCTCGACGTTCTCGGAGGTCACGGCCTCCCAGGTCAGCTCCACGTTGGAGCCCGTCGATGGGATCAGAATGGGATAGTAGAAATCCGTAGTGTTCACCGCGTAGATCATGGTCAGCTCCACCGACTCGGTTCCCGTGATCTCAAAGGAAATGTAGTCGGGATCGTCCTTTCTCACCGCGCCGCCGAAGGTCTGCCCCGATGTGTTCAGCATATCCGCCGCCTTCATGGTGTTGTTGTTTTCCATCTCCCGACAGGCATCCTCCATCCATTTGATCTCGTAATATTCGGTATCGGCAAAGAAATCCTGCACACTGCGGTTGTAGCTCACGTCCAGGTGAGCCGCCTCCTCGATGTAGGTGGCGGTGTTCAGGTAACCACCCTCGGTGTAGCCGCGGGTCACGATGCCGATCACCTGGCCGTGGGCGTTGAGGATGGGCGCACCGCTGTTGCCCAGGGGCATGGAACAGGTATAGCGGAACTCCCTCCGCGTCCCCGTCTCCCCCTTCAGAGGGACCTCCTGCAGGTCAGACGCAACCACACCCGAGGAAAAAGCACCGTCCGAGCCGCCGCTCACACCGCCGAAGGTATAGACCGTCTCACCGGGGGTGATCCCTTCGCTCTCCAGAGTCAAGTAAGGGGTCTCGCGGGAAGTGCGGATGCGGATAAGAGCCAGGTCGCGGGCCTTGTCAAAGGCCACCACCTCGGAGACCTCGTAGACCGCCGAGTCGGGCATGGTGACCCGAATGGCGGTGGCCCCGTCGATGACGTGGTAGGCCGTCATAATGAGCCCCGTGGGGTCGGTGAAGAAGCCCGAGCCCTTGGCCAGGCTTTTCAGGGAGATCTGATCGGTCTCGCGGAAGGCTTCCACCGTGACGGTACAGGCCTCCGCCAGGGCGTAGATCTCCTGGGAGGTGTAGGTGGACAAACGGGCGTACACCTCGCTCATCCATTCCTGCTCGCTTCCCGCGTAGCCATACTGCTCGCAGTAGATCTCGTAGGCGGACTTGCCGGGGATACCCTGAATCCCCTGCTCACCGCGGGCACCCGTAGCACCTGCCTCGCCCTGTTCTCCTTGGGGTCCCTGAATGCCCTGCTCACCGCGAAGGCCCTGCTCGCCTGTGGCACCTGGGGTGCTTTCGGGGCGCATAGCCAGACCGCAGAGCACCACGAACAGAGCCGCCAACGCGACTACCGCCCCGCACAGGGCCACCAGTCGGCGCATATAGGCCCGTCCTGCGGGAGAAGACGGCGAGCCGTCATCCCCCGCGGTACGGTCTTGGCGGCGGGTGTTGGAGGCCGTAACGGGCTCGTCGGATGAATCTTCTTCGGAAGCCGTATGGCTTCCCTCCTGCTCACACGAGGTAGCCATGGGTTCGTGTAGGGGAAGGCCTTCCTCGCAGGGCTGATCCATATGCAACGCCGCATCCGTGTAGTCGGCTTCCCCGCCCTCGCGGGCGGTCTTTTCGGGTGCGGCGGGTCGGCCCGAGGCCGCCGCGGGGAGCTCGATGGGGCGATTGGAGCTTGCGAGCTCCTTGGGCTTAGTTCCCTCGGGGGGGTTCGTCCTGGACGCTCGGTTCCGTTCGGTACGCTGGGTGATCTGGGCAGTCCGCTCACGGGGCTCGTCCGGCTTCAAGTGCATGTGTTCTTCGGGTTTCATGGTTTTTCCTCCTGTATGTTCAAATTCCCGAGTTCTGCGGTCTTTTTCGCCGCAGACTCTTTTTGTGGCTTCATTATAGCAGGTCATTCCCGAAAAATTCCCCGTTTTCTGTCAACCGTTCCGAAAAATTCATCGACAAAAGAGGGGCCAAACGCCCCTCCCGCGACCGACGTTCCCTCCAAACAACGGCAAAAGAGGCCGTCGGACACAGCTCGACGGCCTCTTTCTTTATGTGGCACGAATTTTTACGTGCCTCCGGCGGCTTAGCACCTTTTTTCAAAAAGGTGCTAAGAACTCCAAAAAACTTTATCAACAACGCTTGGAGATGTTAAGCCCCAATCCGGATGGACTCGGTCACCCCCATGGGGCCCCGCCCCATTGGTATGTGGAGTGCGTATGCAAGGTTTTATGGAGAAATAGCAGGAAGGATCACTCGGCGTAGAACACCCGACCCTCCCGTCTGGCGGGGGCGGCGGGTTCTTCCCCTTCGGTGTAGCCCAGGATGCAGTTGCCGATGCCCTCATAGTCCCCTTCCAGGCCCAGGGAGGTCAGGAACTCCTTCCACTCGGGCTGATCGAAGGTCTCCTGCGCGCGGTGGATCCAGCAGCTTCCCACACCCAGGGCATGGGCGGCCAGCATCAAGTTGCCCATGACCAGGCTGCCGTCATGGACGTAGGTACGGCGGGATTTCTCGGCCAGGACCACCAGCACCACGGGCGCGCCGTAAAAGGGGTCACGGTCGGATCCCATGACGGCGGCGTTGGCCTTGGACAAACGGTCGCGGATCTCCTTATTGGTGATGGCGACGACAACGGTGTTCTGGGTATTCATGCCGCTGGCGGCGTAGAGGCCCGCTTCAATGATGGCATCGATGGTCTCGCGGGGGAGCATATCGGGCTTGAAACGGCGGATGGAGCGGCGAGTCTTGATGGTTTCGAGGGATTGGTTCATGGTTGCCTCCTGTTTGATGGTTTTGTGCGGGTGAGCCCCGCGGTTTCATGTATATATTATAGCAAAATCATTGGGGTTTGTCAATCCCATGTATTTGAAAGATAATTCAGCAAAGCAGGAATCATGTTATATATAGTTTTCAAGGCTTTCAAAAACGAATGTTTGTTTATTCAGGACATATGGCTTGTATTGAAAAAAATATATTACATTCGTCTCAGAAAGTAAATCCCCCAAGTATAAATCCCCTCGCTTTGCAGATACTAACAGTACAAATCTGTCAAAACAAGGAGATTTTATATATATGAAAGCAACCGGAATAGTCAGAAGAATCGACGACCTGGGTCGTGTCGTCATCCCCAAGGAGATTCGCCGCACCATGCGGATCCGCGAGGGGGACCCCCTGGAAATCTATACCGACCGCGAGGGAGAGGTCATCTTCAAGAAGTATTCCCCCATTGGTGAGTTGGCCGCCTTCGCGGGGCAGTACGCCGAGACACTCCACAAGACCTGCGGGCTGGCTGTGGCCATCTGCGACCGCGACTCGGTCATCTCCTGCGCGGGCATTTCCAAGCGGGAGTACGCCGACAAGACCCTCTCGGAGGCCCTGGAGCACATCATGGAGAATCGCTCCTTCTACGCCAACAACGGCGACTCCGAGCCCAAGAGCATCATCCGCGACGGGGGCTCCCACATCGTCGGCTGTGCCATGCCCATCATCAGCGAGGGGGACGTGGTAGGCTGTGTTGTCTCCGCCCACCCCATGGAATCCGACGGCGGCGACCGTCTGGCCTTCGACATCGAAGCCAAGCTGATCCAGACCGCCGCGAATTTTCTGGGGCGACAGTTAGAGAGTTGAATGTAGGGGAGCGTGCCTCCGGCGGCTTAAGGACCCTTTGCAAAAGGGTCCTTAAGAATCCCCGAAAACTCTATAAAAACTCTATAATGTATTTTTGGTGTTTTGATTTACTGTTTGATGCCCACTTACATTAATTTTCTCTCAAAACCTTGAATAAACACTCATGGAAAGTTTTGGGGATTCTTAAGGGACTTTTTCAAAAGTCCCTTAAGCCGCCGGAGGCACGTTTCCCCGAAAAAAAATGCCACCCGATTGCTCGGATGGCATTTTTTATGGTTTGTGGATAGTCCCGAGGGATCATCCACGGGGGTTTGCAAATTACTCTGCGGTCAGACCGGAACGCTCAATACCCTGGACCAGGAAGTTCTGGCCGAAGCAGTAGAGGATCACGAGAGGCATGATGATACAGATACCGCAGGTATTACGGATAGCTGTATAGTACATATTCTGACCTGCATAGTCAGTCTGCAGGGTGTTGGGGATATCAACGATGTCAGGCATCAGAACGATCTTCGAGGTGGTGAAGAACAGCTCAGTGTAGAAATCATCAGTCCACTGCCAGCAGAACGCAAACAGGAACACGGTCACCATCATGGGGATGGACAGGGGCAGAATGATGGTGAAGAAGGTGCGGAACACGCCCGAACCGTCGATGTACGCGGACTCCTCCAGAGCATCCGGCACGCCGGTGAAGAACTGACGGAGCATGAAGATGTACAGACCGTTCTTGAACGCGAGACCGGTAGCCGACAGGATCATCAGAGGCCAGTAGGTATTGGTCAGAGCCAGACTGTGGTCATCCAGCTTGAGGATCTGAATACTGGCCAGCATCTCGTTGAAGCTCTCGGGCAGGAAGCCTACCGAAGCACCTCCGCTGAGGAAGGACAGGATGCCCAGGATATCAAAGTAGCGGAAGCCCATGAACATGGACAGCTGCAGAGTACCGTGGGGCACGATCATGGTCAGGATAACCAGCAGCATGACCAGGCCGTTACCTCTGAAGCGGAACTTTGCAAGACCGTAAGCGATCAAGCAGCAGCTGAAGGTCTGAAGCAGACCACCACCCAGCGAGATGATGAAGGTGTTACGGAATGCCTCCCAGTAGTCCAGCTCGAACAACACGGCCTTATAGATATCCAGCGTGAAGTTCTTGGGGATCAGACGAACGGTAACGTCGACGAAATCCTCAGGGGACATGAAGGAACCGGCGATTTTGGAGATAAAGGGGAACAGAACTACGTAGGAAAGACCGATCAGCAGGACCATACGGAAGATGATCCATGCTACCTGCTGGAAGAAGTAGAGATTCAGGAACTTGGCCTTCAGTCTCTCCTTCAGAGGAGTACGCTCAAATTCTACGCGGATCTTGTTCTTGGATTCTTTCGTGATTTTCGGTGTATTCATATTCGTATCCATTTTCTATACCTCCTTAATCACGCTTTTGATAGAACACGAAGGCCGAGAAGATTCCGGCGACGGCGGCCAGAATGACCATAACGATGAGGAAGTACATCCATGCCATCGCGGAGGACAGAACCTGACCCTCGGAGCCCTGGTATACACTGTTGATGTATGCCATAACCGAGTTGGAGTTGGTGGTAAAGGAGTCGATAATGGTATAGACTGCGTTTACCAGAATCATGGGGCTGATCATGGGGAAGGTGATCTTCCAGAAGGTCTCCCATGCGGTACAACCGTCGATGCGGCAAGCCTCGTAAATTGCGGGGGAAATGGACTGCAGACCGGCCAGGAAGATCAGCATCTGTACACCGGAACGATTTACGATGTCGTAGATCTGGTTGATCATACGGACCACGTAGGTGACCAGCTCTTGACCGATCTTCATGGAGGAGAACAGACGCTCGATATCCATGACCGATACGATCTGGCTCGCGGCACTTTCCTGGGAGCCGTCGACGCTGGCGTTATCCTCCATCATGGTGCCCAGGATGTTCTGGCCCTCGATGGCCTCCATGATACCGGTGGACAGAATAACGGGGATGAAGAAGATTGCGCGGAACACGGCACGTCCTGCCATCTTCTGGTTCAGAAGGACAGCCATGAACAGGGAGAAGATCAGGATTGCGGGAATATCGAAGGCCAACTCGCCCAGACCCGTTACAAGGGTCTGAACGAAGCCGGGGTCCTCGAACAAAGCATTGCGATAGTTCTCAAGACCGACAAACTCCAGCGTGAAACCACCACCGGTCACGATATGGAGGCTATGGAAGCTCATGTAAATGGAGTCCCACAGAATAGGCAGGTACACGAGAACAAATCCGAGAACGAAGGGCAGAACGAATACCCAGCCGGCGCGTGCCTTTTTTCTATCCAAGGAAGCAACCTTACGCTTCTTGGTCTTAGGCGCGCTGACCGTCTGTAGATTCTTCGCTTCATTGGTCATAATTTGTTACCTCTCTTTCTTGTGGATCGCTTAGTGCATCACGATCACATAACCATACGCAGGAATGGTGTATGTGACGCCGTCATAGTCGACGCTTACCGAGAAGTTGTTGTAGTTCAGGATAAAGGTCTTGTATGCGGAGTAACTGCCGTCAGCGTTCTTATCACCGTAAGTAACAGAAACGATGCGACCGTCATCGGACAGGTAGCGGGAGGTCTCATCATCCAGTTCCTCATCCTCGCCGGTAGCGGAAGCGATCGTACCGAGGGTCAGGATTTCCTCTCTGGTCAGGTCGGTATTGGCGGTGACGAAGTAGATCATGAGCTCCTTCAGCTCAGTGGCGGTTTCAGCCAGCGTGCTGCTGTAAACCTCGGAAACGTGGAATACGGGCTGAGAATCAGCACCCAGACGCTTCAGAGCGGTCATGTAGTACTTGTGAGCCACATAGTCCTCAAGTGCGGGGATCAGCTCGGTCTCGGCGTTGGCCATCTCGGCTTCGGTCAGGTATCTGGACTTAACCATAACGCTGTACAGATCAGCGATGATGGCATCGAAGTCGATGGTCTCGAGAGCGGAGATGGAGTAGTTGGTCAGAGCACCTCTGACAACGTTGGAGCGGGCAGCCTTGATCATCTTGGCGATGTAATCCTGCTGAGTCATCTCCTCCTCCAGAACGCTCAGAACCTTAGCGTACTTCTGGGCATCCAGCTTACCGGTAGAGGTGCTGTAGCAGATGGGCATCTGAGGAGCCTCGGTGGTCAGGGTGTGACCCTCGTAGCTGTTCAGCAGAGAGTAGATGTAGACGGCCAGGACATCGTTGTCCAGGGATGCCTTACCCTCAGCTACGTGAGAGATGGAGGCAGCCAGAGGATCGGTGAAGTCGTAGACAGAGTCGGTAGGATCAGCCAGAGCGTTCAGAACAACATCGATGATGTCATAGATGTTGTAGTTCTCACCCAGCTGAGGAGCCAGCTGAGCGCTCATCTCAGCGACCTTGTTGCCGATGGTCACGTCTACGTGAGCCAGCTCGGGATCATAGTAGTAGCTGGTTACCTCAGCCTCAGCCATATTCTTGACGAAGTGGTAGCATACGAACTCAGCGGAGGTCTGCTTGTAATCTTCGGGAATATCCACGGAGGGGAACTCGTGGTACAGATTTGCAATGTCCTCGATCAGAGCATCGATGTTGTCCAGAGTGGTGGTAGGAATGCGATCAGCGATCACGGAACCGGCCAGCTCTCTCAGACGGATGGTCTCACCTGCCTCATCTCTTCTGAGGTTATCCAGGTTGACGGCAGTACCCTTCAGGATGGACTTGGACAGAGCCTGCAGGAACGCGGTCTCCAGCTCGTCTCTGACGTCGCCGTAAGCGTTCTTGACCAGATCGTTCATACCATCCAGGATGGCAGTGATCTCGGCGTTGTCCTTAACGGCCATGATGTGGGAGCTGTAGCGAACCTTGTTCTCTACGTCGCCAACCAGAGCCAGGGTCTTGTCCAGAAGCAGGGATACGCTGCTGTCGGTCTTATCGGTGACAGCGCGGATGTGGAGCGTCTCACCGCTGGATCTGAACTCGTTGTCCAGAACTTCCTTGTAGAAGGTGCTCTCGATGTAAGCACGGAGATCAGCCTCCATGGTCTTGGGAGTAGCGTACTCAACGGCTACGTCAGCCGCGATGGGGTTCGCCTCGGTACGGATGTTGTCGTTGATGATCTTGACGCACTCAGCGATCAGCTCGCTCATCTGATCCTCGGTGAGCACCTTGTAGAGATCGTACTGACCGTCGGTAATGTTGTTGTACACACCGGTAGACTTATCGAACAGGACCTTCTCAACAGCGGCGGCAACCTTGGTGGTAACGCTCTTGACGTTGATCGCGTTGGAGATCAGACGGCCTTCCTCATCCAGACGAGTGGAAACGAAGTTCAGCGCGGGGATCAGCTTGTTGCCACCCAGGCTGGAAACGGCGGAGTACAGCTGAGCTACGATGTAGCCCTCGATGTTCTTGTCAATACCGCCATCCAGAGAGGAAACAACGGGATCGAACTCATAGTTCTCGCCCAGCAGCTCCTTCACGTAGAGTACCAGACCCTCCATGGAGGACTTGTTTGCCTTCAGGCTGTACTTGGCGATCAGCTCGTCATCGGACAGACCCTGGTTAGCAGGCAGGTACTTCAGGAGATCCAGCTCGGTGATATGCAGACCATACTCACCGGAAGCCAGGAGCTTGTAGAGGTTCTCTGCCTCACCGACGATACCTACGTTGGAGTGGTTGGACTCGCCGTAAGCGGAGAGGATCAGAGTGGTGTAGTGGGTACGCAGGACGGTATCGATCTGAGCCTTATCCACGGACAGGTCGAAGCTGATACCCATCATCTCGTTCATCAGAGCCTCGGTATTCGCGAGCTGCTCCTCGATCTCGATCAGAATGGATGCAGGACAATCCTCGGTGTTGTTGATCAGAATCTTACCGCTTTGGGCATCCTGGTAGAGCTGCTCCAGAACTGCATACTCGTTCTCGATAGCGCTGATAGCGCGACCGATGTTACGGATCAGGGTTCTCAGACGACCCAGGGTCTGACGCTTGTTGGTCTCGGCGGTAGCCAGAGCACCGGCCAGAACGGCCTTCTCATCTGCGTCAGCGGCCTCATACTCGGCCTGGATCATGTCATAAGCCTCGAGGGCCTCCATGTAAGCGGCGTAACGCTCTGGGAAGGAACCTACGCGGGCCATGTACAGGTTTGCGGCACCTGCGGCGCCGTCAACGTTACCGTTGTAGTAGTTGATGTAGTTCTTAACGAAGTTCTCGGCGGCAACCTCGACGCTGGCGATCTTGTCGCGGGCATCGGCGATGGCCTGGGACTTCTGCAGGGCCTCATACTCAGCCTTGTTGTTCAGGAAGTCCTTGATGGAAGCCAGGATCTCATCGGTATCGCGATCCAGCTCGTCCACGTCGGGAACACGCATACCGGACAGGAACTGGTGATCGATGATGATCTTGTTCTGAACGTCCTTGGTTGCGTTGTTGAGCTCGTTGTAGATCTCGACTACATCCTCGTACCAAATGTCGTAACGGATGGAGTAGTACTGGCTCAGGTTGCGGTCCTCCTTCAGGATCTGGGTGTTCTGATAGGAGAGAGTGAAGTAGACGGAGGCACCGTTCTCGATGGCCTTCAGCTTTGCGTAGTTGACGTCACCCTCCATGTTCAGAGGAGTGCCGGCAAAGTTCATGTAGCCGTGGAGAACCACGCCAATGAAGGGAACACTGTAGCTGGCCTTGATGTAACGGCTGGAGTCCAGAGCCGCGCCCAGGATATGGTCAACATACTGCCAGGTGTAAGCGTTACCGCCGTCCACCATGACCTGCATATCGTCCTTAGAGCCGGAGATGTACTCGAGAGCTCTTGCGATAAAGCTCTTGGAGTCCTCACGGTTGTAAGGCTCATCCTCATCAAAGTCAGAGTTCAGGGTCTTACCCAGGGAGCCGGTAGAGATACCGGTTACGTTGTTGTAACCCAGGTAGTTCTCCATCAGCTTGGTGTAGAAGTGATCGAAGTAAGCAGGAGAAACAGCCAGTCTGAAGGAGCTGGAGTACTTCTGCTGGGTAGCCATGTAGGGACGCTCGTAGGTGTAACGGTCATCGATGGTACGAACGGCGTGCTTTCTGGAGGAGAAACCGTCGAACATACCGGTCATGACGGAGTAGGAGAACTCGAACTCGGGGAAGATGTTCATCTCACCCTCATTCAGGTTAGCGGCGTAGTCAAAGAGCTCCTGCATGGACATCTCTTCCTGTACGGCCTTTTCCCACTTCAGTCTGTAGGGCATGGTGGAATACCACACACCGCCGTTTGCGAAACCGGTCAACTTGAAGTTGATGTTGGTAGCGCCGGCAGCGGCCAGCTCCTCATACATGGAAACGATGTCCGCGGTAGAGGTCAGAGGCTTCATAACCTCGACAGGGATAGAAGCGAACTTCTCAACGGTCTCAACTGCACCGAAGGTCTCGATGTACAGAGGAATGTCACCGTCGGTCTGCTCAGCAGAGAGCTGATTCAGGATACCCTTGTCTACCAGGTAGTCACGGTAGGCCTTAGCCATACCCAGCCAGGAAGCCTCATACCAGCCATCGGCGGGCAGATTGTTCTTGGCAGCAATCTCCTCATCGCTCAGCATGACGTAGTGGATCTTGTAGTTACCAACGTACTTACGGTTGGAAACGACGGTCCACTCGCTGTTGGTACCAACAGAGATCGCGTCCGCGACGTTATAGGAGTCCTTAGGACGGGGGTTGAAGTTCATCTGCACGGTGTCATAGGGAGACAGGACACCTGCGTGGTAGGTTACCAGCTCGGTCAGAGCGTCGCCTTCCTCAATGATAGCCACGTAGCCACGGGCCTCAGTGACCTTCTCGGCCTCGGCCTCGGAAACGAGAGCACCGTACTTGGCAACCAGGGGAGAGCCGGACAGGCCATCCTTCTGAGCCTTGATGACACCGTCATAGATCATGCTGCTGATACGGACGATCTCATCCTCACCGGTCTCCTCGTTCATGTAGAGGCAGTCATAGTAATCGGTCTTCTCAACGATACCGAATACGGGGTAACGGACGGTCTGCTGGTAGGTACCGCTGATCTGGTGGTAAGCATAGTCTACGCCATAGACCTTGCTGGCTACGGTGTAGGTATTCTGATCAGCCAGATCCTCGAATGCGAACAGGGCACCGGAACCGTCGGGGTAGAAGGTGTAACCGCTGTAGGTGTTGTTACCAGCACCCATGTAAGGCAGAACGCTTACGTTGGTCAGCTGGAACTTGGACTCGTTGAAGCGGATACCGTTGGCGGGCAGACGGACAGTGAAGCCGTCCTCACCGAGGGTATACTCCAGAGCCATCTTAAAGACGGGAGGGTTCTCCTCGTCGCCCGTGTACTCGGTGATCTGATGGTCGATATCCATCTCCTCATAGGAGTAGTTGGGGCAAGCGGTCTTGATAACTTCCTCGATCTTCTCGATCTCGGTGGTGGTAGCAGCCTTATCCAGGATGTAGATATCCATCTTACTAACGATGGGGAACGCATCCAGGAGGTCCTGCTTCAGACGGTCAGAGGTACACTCATCGAGGGACTTGTACACGAAGTAGGACATCTGCTTACAGAGGTAGAAGGAAGCGGATGCGAGAGGATGGTTCTTCTCGTAACGGTATACCTGAGCCTCAGCATAGGTAACGCCGTAGTACTCCTCCATAGGCTGCTGGATCAGGGTCTCGAAACGGTCCTTACGGATCATACGAGGAACCAGACGTCTGGCCTCCTCACGGCCGATGGTGTACTCAACACGGATACCGTTCTTGATGTTCTTGACCTTGATCTGGTCACGCATAGCGGCGTACTCAAAGCTGGTGTACACACGCTCGCGGCCGTTCTCATCGAACTTAACGATGATCTGGGACAGGATCTCATTCTTTACGCTCTCGGACGCGGTAGCCGCACCGGTGTCGTAGGGGTTGGTGAAGAGGATCTGGCCGGTGGTCAGGTCCTTAACGGCAACTTCACCCGAGGACTCCTTCGCGTAGATGGAGTAGTTGCCCTTGGTGGTCATCAGCTTCATGGTCGCCAGCTTCTCTTCGGGAGATGCATAGATCTCGGTGTAGAGGGCGTCAACCGAAGTGGTCTCCTCGGACTCCGAGTCAGCTCCGTCTGCAGCTGCGTCAGCTGCTGCGACGGACATGACAGAAAAGCTCGTCATTACACCGCACAGCATCAGAACGGCCAAGAAGAGAGACATGAGTTTTTTGAAATTCATCATTCGTATTCTCCTATTTGCGTTATAGTCTGTACTGGATCTCGGTAACGATATTGGTGACCAGACTGACAATCTTTCCGACAAGAGTAGTGAACAGGACGGCAAGGAACATGATGAAGACCATGCCGACGACAGTACCGAGTACGGTGATCACGTTCTTACCCATGGAGTAGTCATGGGTGACCATGGTACCGAAGAATACAAGCAGACCCAGCCAGATGAAGGCGAAGGAGCTGATGAAGCCGATGATATCGGTCTCGGTGCTGATACAGAAGTTGGAATAGACAGTAGTGGGAATGACCAGCATAGGAATGGGGAGCAGGGAGTAGCTGCAAGCGATGAAGATATCCTT
>CAYRTP010000011.1:18709-27070 GCA_964427175.1 uncultured Clostridium sp.
CCTTGAAGCTGCCTTCACCCTCAAACAGAGTGGTCAGACACCAGTTAGCCAGCACGAACAGGAACAGAGGAACCAGCACACCCAGAACCTGAGCCCAGATACTGGCGAGCCCTCCCATGGGATCCAGCAGGTAACCCTGACCGATCGCCTGATAGTAGAAGGTTGCGATGGCGAGGACGATGAAGAAGATCGAACCGCGGACCGAACCTCTCTTCTCATGCTTCAGATCCCAGAAACCGTCGAAGGGGTGGAAGATAACGTAGAAGCCGTAAGCGATCTCCTGACCGAAGGTTCTCTTCTTACCGGAAACAGCGGTCTTACGGTTGATCTTACCCATCCACTTGAAGAAGAGGGCAAGCAGAACGATCAGACCCACGATGATGAGGATCAGAACCAGGAAGTAAGTGGACATCCACTCCTTACGGATCTCCTTGTAGGAAGCAGACCAGTTCTCGGTATCGTATGCCGACTCGAAGTAGGAGAGGGAGTTGGCGTAGTCCTTGTTACGGTACATAGCCTGACCGATACCGACGTATGCGGAGTCGAAGTTGGAGTTACGCTTCAGAACTTCGGTCCAGAGGTTAATAGCCAGATCGAAGTCCTGGGTACTCTCGGCGGCGATTGCGTCCAGCAGGATCTCGCCGTACTCAGTCAGCTGGAAGACGGTGATGTTATCGTTGGTCTTATCCAGGATGAGCATATTGTCGCCTTGGTAGGCGATGGCCTCAATGGAGCCCAGGTTACCCAGCATGGTACCGTTATCACCGAAGGCGAACAGGAGGTTACCGTCGAAGTCGTAGGTGTAGATACGGTTACGCTTCTCGTCGATGATGGACCAGATGTTCTCGGGACCAACAGCGGCATCGATGATGGTAGAAACACCGGTGATATCATCGGTGGAGCGGGTAGAGAAGTCGATCTCACCTGCGGGCATCCAGAAACCGTTACGTCTCATGATCTCAGTACCGTTCGCGTTCAGCAGCTTAACGGGAGAGTTGGTACCCGACTTATCCTTACCGGTGATCGCGCTCTGAACAGAGCTGGGATCGATGGTAGAGGTGGTAACGTAGACCAGGTTCATCTCCTTGTTGATGGAGATGTTGTTAAACTCGGTAGACACCTTCTGCTCGGAGGCCTCACGCTGCTCCTTGGTCTGGAAGCGGCGCCAGATGATCTCCCAAGCGGACATGGTAACGGCCTGAGCACCGATGAAACCGGTGAACTCGCCCTCGTCAGTCATGACGATGATACCCTGATAGGTGGTGGAGGATACGACGTACAGACGGTTATAGGAGTCAACGGCCATAGCCACAGGCTTGTAAACCGACTCTTCGTCGAACAGAGTGGACTCAGGCTCCTCGATGATGCGCTGGAACTCACCGAACTCATCGAAGACGACGATACGGTTGGAACCGGTATCGCAGACCCAGATCAGCTTGCCGTACTTCGCGTTGGGCTCGCTGACGTACACGCCCTGGGGAGAGGACAGGCTGTCCGGAACACCCTGGTCGTTGGAGAACTCGCTGATGGCGAACTTGAACTTGTAGTACTGGTCCAGCACCACGATACGGTCATTACCGGTATCAGCGATGTAGACGTTCCCTGCCTCGTCGGTGAGCATATCACCGGGGTTCTCGATGGCCAGCTCCAGGCCCATGTAGTCGGAATCGACGGACATGAGCGCGGTGTAGGCATCGGGGGAATACAGAGCCTCACCGTTGATGTCATAGGTGTAGGTCTGGTAAGCCGAGCTTGCGCCCGCGGTCATGAGCAGAGTGCTGATGACCATCAGGACCGCAAAGAAGGTACACAGAATTTTATTGAATTTCTTCATTATTGTATATACCTCCTTAGATTAGTCCTTCATACCACTGGAACCCATCGTCTCGATGATGTTCGACTGGGAAATGATGAAGATGAGAATGGGGACCAGCATCATGATGACCTGGGAAGCAGCCGAAGCACCCGCACGCTTGATACCACCGGCGGTGATCTGACCGATAGCGTAGTTGAAGGACTTGTACTGCTCAGAGTAGATGTAAGAGGAAGCACCTGCGTTCCACAGACCCTGGAAGGAGTAGATGATCAGGGTCAGCCATGCGGGCTTAACCATGGGCATCGCGATAACCATGAAGATTCGGAACTCCTTGGCACCGTCCAGACGGGCGGACTCCAGAACCGAGTCGTTTACGTTGGTATCCATGAACTGCTTCATCAGGTAGAAGCCCAGGGAGGAGCACCATGCGGGCACGATCAGAGCCCAGTAAGTATCCAGCCAACCGAGAGCGGACATCAAAATGAAGGAAACGATACCGGTAACGGTGGAGTTAAACATCAGAGAGGTCTCAACCGTCTTAAACACGAAGTTACGGCCGGGGAACTTGATCTTTGCAACAGCGTATGCACACAAAGAAGCAAGGATCAGGTGGCCGGCGGTACCGGCGACAGACACCAGAACGGTGTTAAAGATGTAACGGGAGAAGGGCACCCAGGAGATGTTCATCAGGGTGAACAGGTCCTTATAGTTACGAAGGGTGGGGGACATAACGTAGAAGCGAGGGGGGTACATCCACAATTCATCCAGAGGCTTCAGAGACTGCATGACAACGTAGACCATGGGCAGGAACATGAACGCGCCCAGAATGACAAGGATGACCGAAATACCGGCGTCGCCGCCCGCGGAACGGGCGAGGACGACCTTATGTTTTCTTGTTCTTAATTTTGCCATATCAAGTACCTATCTTCGAAAGTAGTCTCTTAACGAGCATGTTGGCGCCAATCATCATCAGGAAGAGGATCATGGCGATAGCGGACGAATAACCGATCTCATAACGGGCTCCACCGTAGTCATTCAGATGGTGCATGATGGTGTGAGCGCAGTAGTTGACCGAGGGGAAGCCTGCCAGCGCATCTACGATACCACCGAAACCGAAGGAACCGGTGATGGACATGACCGCACCGAACATCAGCTGGGGCTTCATGGAAGGCAGGGTGATGTAGTAGAGCTCCTGCCAACGGTTCTTAACGCCGTCCACGGCGCCGGCCTCGAACAGGGAGCGATCAACGCCCTGAAGACCTGCGATGAAGGACAGGAAGGAAGTACCCAGGGAGGTCCACAGAGAAACTATGATACACAGAGGCATAACGTACGTCTCATCACGGAACCAGTTGATTTCCTCCTGGATGATACCCAACTTCATGAGGGTTGCGTTAGCCCAACCGTAGGTATCGGAGGAGAACAGGGTACCCCAGATCAGGTATACCTGACCGGAAATGGAAGGTGCATAGAAGACCAGGGTAACCAGCGCGCGGATCTTGGGGGGCAGCTCGTTGATGAACCATGCAACCAGGAAGGACATGATGTAGGACGCGGGACCAACGATACACGCGAAAATGAAGGTATTCTTGACGGCGATCAGGAAGATATCGTCATCGAAGAACAGGGTAACGTAGTTTTTCATCCAGACGATGTTGGGGAACTCCAACATATTGAAGTCTGTGAAACCGATGAAAACCGACAGCAAGACCGGCACGACGGTAAAGAGGGTAAACAGAATCATGTAGGGGGCGATCATCAGGTAAGCGACCCAGTTCTGTCTGATCTCTTTGAGCTTCCACTGGAACATGGACATCTCGCGTGAGGCGGCTTGCTTCGAAGCCTTTTTAGTAGCCATTTACACTCTCTCCTTATTTTAGATTGAAGGGACGGGGAATAGAGGATCAGAGACCGGCAGTCAGCTGGGCAGCATCCTCCAGGAAGTTCACCATGCACTTAAGCTGAGTAGCCAGCAGCTCGGTGTTCTTATAGACCTCGTAGGAGAAGCAGTTACGGAGCTTCTTCTTCTCAGCCTTGGTCAGGCTGGTGTCGGTCATATCGTAGCCCATGACCTCGGCACGATCCTTCAGGAAGATCTCACCGGTGGGGTCGAGCTTGTTGTAGAGTGCCAGAGTTGCCTCCATAGCGATGGTCAACTCAGCCTCATCGTCGCTCTTGACGGCGCGCTCGATCTGAACCATCAGATCCTCGTACTCGGACTTGAACTCGTCGTCATTGCGGATCATCTCAACCAGGGCGGTGATCTGAGCCAGACGCTTAGTGAGCAGATCCTTGTAGGCCACACCGTCCTCGGTGAGGGTCTCCAGGTAGAACTCATTACGCTTACGCTCGATCTCCTTATTGATGGTAGGAACGTACTCCAGCATAGCGTCAGAGGGGTTCATGTTGTCGTTGTAGGCATTCAGGAATGCGAAGTTGGTGTAACGGCCGATGATGTAAGCACCGGGGTAGTTGGGGATAGATGCCAGGTTGTTGAACTGAAGCTGGATCTGCTCGTATTCAGCAGTGGTCCAAGGCAGGGAGGACAGAGCGTTCTTGTTGGAAACGGCCTGCTTTGCGGAGGGACCCATGATAGCGACCATCTCGTTGGTGAACTCGACCTGGAAGTTGGCACCGTTGTACCACTTCATGAACTCCCAAGACTTAGCCTCCTGGTCACAGCCCTTAACCATAACGGTTGCGGTTACGCTGGAAACAGCCACGTTGTTAATGGAGCCGTCGGAGGCGATCTCACCGGGCATGGGCATGAACTCCCACTTACCGTTGATCTCGGTTGCGAAGACCTTCAGCTGGTTGTAGAAGCCGGTGTAGTCACCGATGATGATGGGCATCTCACCGGTACGGAAACGGTTTGCGCCGTCGTACTGGTAGGGGAAGGAGTACATGGTGAACATGTTACACATTCTCTCGAAGGAAGCCAGACCGATCTTGGAATCCAGGTTGATTCTCATACCGCCGTCAGCGAAGAGCTCGCCGCCCTGCTGATACAGGAAGATCTGGAAGTCGGTGGGGAAGCCGATCTGCATGTTGTTGGCCTGAAGGGTGGGGATGCAGGCCATGATGTCATCCCAAGTCTTGGGGATCTCAAGACCCAGGTCAGCCAGGATGTCGGTACGAACGAACATCATGGAGAAGCTCTGTGTCTCAGGCAGACCGTAGTAGTGCATCTGCTCGTCGGCATCCTCGATACCGAGAACGATCATAGCGGCCTCGTTGTAGTTGGCCTCAGTGAAGCTCTCGAAGTCCTCGAAGTGCTCGATGCTCATCAGAGCGGAGCGGATCGCGTAGTTGATAACGTCACCCGAAGCCAGACCCAAGTATACGTCAGGGCCCGAACCGGAAAGAATGGAAGGAAGCAGGGTACCGCCGGCAACCAGCTTCAGGTTGATGGGGGTGTTGGTGTTAGGGGTGAAGTCATTGTTGATCAGGTTACGGACGATCAGGAACTGGTCGCGTGCGCTGGCCATCCAGACCTCGGTAGAGCCCTCATCGGTCTCAACCAGAGCACCCATGTTGTTGTAGTCACGAACGAAGGACTGGAAGAAGCCCTTGACCTCGTGGAGCAGAGACTGGAAGAAGTTGGGCTCTGCCGCGGGCTCCTCGGCACCCTTGGGCTGGATCATGATGTAGTCCAGCTGGAGAGGCTGAGTCTGCACGTCAGACAGGAAGGTACCCAGCGTACCGATGTAACCCTTCAGGGTGGAGAGGTTCTTTGCGACCTCGTCGTCATCGGTACCCATCTCCTCCAGCAGACGGGCGACCTTTTCCAGGGTAGCCGCGTTGGAGGACTTACCACCGGCGATGGCGGTCAGCTCCTCCTCGAGCTGGTAGAGAGCACGGGACTGAATAACCATGTCGACCATGGTGTCGGGCATGACCTGAGAGAAGCCGTAGTCACGGTATGCGTCGGGGGACAGACCGGTCAGCTTGATGATGTTCAGGTAGTCAGCGTTGATGGAGCTTACAACATCCTCAACGCGGCGGACTACGTCGCCCATCAGACCCAGGGTAACCTCAAAGCGAAGGGTGTAGACAACGTCCTTCTCGAGGTATACGCTGTAGGTCTGCTGCTCGTCGTCCTCGTTGATCTCGCCGTCACCGTTGGTGTCGGTGTCAACGCCGGTCATCTGAGTGACCTGCCAAGCATCGTCGTAGTTGTAAACCAGCTTGAGAGCCTCCTCGAAGGGAGCGCCGTTGTAGTAACCGTCGTCACCAGGGTTCAGCTTTCCTTCCTCACTATAAATATAGAGGGAACGGCAGGTGTACATACCGTCCAGGATGTTCTGGCGGAAGCGGGAGACGATATCGTACATACCGGAGGAGCTTACCTTAAAGGAGTACTCCACCCACTGACCTGCGGTTGCCCACTTCTCGCCGCCGACGGTGTTCAGCACGGTGCAGGTTACGTCGGTGGGGGAGTTGATAGCGCAGGAGCGGTCCTCAACGGGGTAGATGGTCTTGTTGGACATAACGGTCGCCTGCTCGCCCTCGAGCTTGATGGTGTCCTGACCGGCAGGCTTGTCTGCGTACTTAGCCGCATACTCGGCGTAAGTGATGGTGTCCTCCAGGGGGAACAGGGTGATGGCCCGGATGGACATGGGCTCGTTCTGGCCCTCCAGGGTGATGACATTCTCGCCCTTCTCAAGGACAAAGGCGAAGTTGTCGGTGTAGTAACCGCTGGAATCCTTCAAATAATAGGTCATCCAGTCGGGCTCATCCACGGTGGTAGGACGGAGCTCGTTGTTGGTGATGTCTCGCTGGAAGAAGCGAACCTTGTGCTCCTCCGCGAACTCGGACATCGCCTGGGTGACGTAGTCAGGGAAGGTGATGTAGGACTTGCCATCCTTCTGGATCACGTTGTAACCAACCTGCTGGGCCTCAGCAACCAGGTCAGAGGAGATCTCAAAGTCAACGTAGTTGTTGACCCAACGCTTGGGGATGGTCAGGAAGCGGGCCTCAGCGAAGGGCACGCTGTCATTGATCTTCAGAATACGCTCAATGGAAGTAGCGCGGTTCTGATCGGGGTAGTATTCAATCTTGATTGCATACTTAGCGGTTTCGGGGACGTTGACGGTCCAGGAAACCGAGCCGTTCTGGGGGGTGTAGAGCGCGAGCGCACCGCCCTTGTCCTCCATCTTGAATCCGATGTCCTCGGTCACGTATTCATCGATGGGGACCTGAATGGTCGAAGTAGCATTGCCTACGTTGACGTACTTTTCGCAATATTCTTCATACGTGATCGCATTCAGAAGCTCGCGGAGATCCTCCAACGTAACGTCGGTGACGGAACCTTCGGAAAGATCCGAAGCGGAAGCGATAACAACCGCGTTGCCCAGAAGCATGGTCAGGCAAAGCAGGAATGCCGCTATCCGTGTAAATTTCTTTTCCCTCATTACACTTTTCCTCCTGTGTAGATTTTGGCTCGCGGCTCGGGAAAAACCGCGATCCAGGCGGGTATGATGCTGCCGTCAACATACCATGATGCGGAAAGCCATCCCTTACCCATCCTGCGCGTCCGCCGGTATCGGCCTTCCCGGCAGTCGGGCACTCACGGGCAGGCGCGCAGAGGCAAGCGCGGTGCCGCGTGGGCTCTCAGCCGAAAACAGCGAGACACATACTGAGGCAAGACAGGCAGAATTCAGTCGGCGCAGTTTGCCTCGAAACAGGAACTCCCCGTTCCCGTCACCCTTTTCGGGAGCAGGGAACCCCTGTTTCGAGGCACCAAACGTCGGTCAAATCCGTGCGGAATGGTTGCATAACACCCTAATTTGACGTGTTTATGATACCACAAAATCGTCAAAAAGTCAAGTCCCGATTCCGTTTCGTACATATAAAGGAGCCGCAAATGGGGCGTTTTTCAGGCGTTCACACTTTGTTCATGATTTCGTTTTTCCGCTCCAAACAGTTTTGTAAGCGTTCGTGAGAACGGATAAAAGCCCTTGCAATTTGAACAAAAAGTAAAAAATACGGCGAATTTTTGAAAAGAGTCACAAAAAATTCATTTTATATCTTATATTGTTTACAAATTATCGGGTTTTAATTTACTCTTTTCACAAATCCATCATCTGTTTTTTGCAGTCTCGACACCGTATGATGCCATGCGTTCAAGTGACGGTTATGGACATCTTGCACAATTTTCGACTTCGATTTTCTACACTTGAGCGGATTGCACAAAATTTGATTTTTCGGAGATTTTTATGCTCGTTTGGGTTTAAAAATTGACTTTAGGAGCCCGATTAAGAGCCGCATACGGCGATGCCCTCCTTTTCGGACAGCTTACGAGGATCCAACAGGCATACGGCGGGTTTCCCGCAAGTGCCCCACACGAGCCATGCGGGATGCTTCCCCGCCCTCCGCCTCACAGCTTGCACAGTATCCACGTGGGAACTTAAGCGGATCCTCCGCGGGCAAGGCGTGTGCAGGCGTTCACCCAAACTTCACAGGCATCTGCAAGGCCCCGCTGTGCTTTGCCTCTGCTCTGCTCTGCTCTGCTCTGCTCTGCTCTGCTCTGCTCTGCTCTGCTC
>CAYRTP010000012.1:0-26939 GCA_964427175.1 uncultured Clostridium sp.
CATCATCGGCACCGAGCGCCACGAGAGCCGCCGTATCGACAACCAGCTGCGCGGACGTTCCGGCCGTCAGGGCGACCCCGGCGAGTCCCGCTTCTTCCTGTCCCTGGAGGATGACCTCATGCGCCTGTTCGGTAACAACGAGCGCATCGTCTCCATCATCGACCGCCTGGGCCTGGACGAGGATACCCCCATTGAGGCGGGCATCCTGTCCAACACCATCGAGACCGCCCAGAAGCGCATCGAGGATAATAACTTCAAGCGCCGTAAGTACGTCCTGTCCTACGATGACGTGATGAACCAGCAGAGAACCATCATCTACAGTCAGAGACAGACCGTACTGGATGACAATGACCTCTCCGAGACCATCATGAACATGATCCGCGGTACCATTGAGACCGCCGTCCACAGCCATACCTCCGAGGGCTCGGCCTCCGAGTGGGATTTCGCAGGCCTCCGCGCCGACCTCATGGGCTTCCTCTGCACCGACGAGGACTTCAACTACACCGAGAACGAGCTGGCCTCCCTCACCGCCGAGGATATCATTCAGATGCTCAACGAGCGTGCCGAGTCCCGCATCAAGGAGCGCGAGGAGCTCTTCACTCCCGAGCGTTTCCGCGAGGTGGAGCGTGCCGTTCTGCTCCAGAACGTGGACCGCGGCTGGATCGATCACATCGATGCCATGGATGACCTGAAGGGCAACATCGGCCTCCAGGCTTACGCCCACCGCGACCCCGTGACCGAGTACCGTATGGTGGGCGCGGATATGTTCGATGCCATGGTGGCCGAGATCCGCGACCGTACCGTTCGCCAACTGCTGACCGTCGTTCCCAAGCCCCAGCAGGAGGTGGTCCGCGTTCAGGTGGCCAAGCCCCTGATAGAGGGCTTTGAGGGCGGTGCCAAGCCCGCCGCCAAGAAGGTGGTCCTTACCCCCAAGCGTTCCACCAAGGTGGGCCGCAACGATCCCTGCCCCTGCGGCTCGGGTAAGAAGTACAAGAACTGCTGCGGTGCCAACCCCGCCGCAGGCAATTCCAACTGATCGGGAGGCTGACCATGGGCTTTGGATTGCTCCTTTGTTCCTATTTCCTCCTGTCCTTCATGTCGGTGGCCATCGGTGACTACTGCTTCGCCACCTACATCATCTCCGCCCTGGTGGCCGTCAAGGCCATCAGCGGACTGAAGGACTATAACCCCCGCTTCAGCTGGCTCTATCCCTTCGCCGCCATCTACGGTCTCATGTCCCTGTTCTATGCCGCCCGCGTGCTGGATGACCTCTTTTTGTGGGGCCTGCCCCTCCGCGACGGCTTTGTTCAGGTGCTCGTCGAGTGGGTCCGCTATATCGCGGAACTGGGCTTCTCCCTCATTGCCCTGTGGTCCTCGGCCGAGCTGGCCGCTTCGGTGGGCCTGCAAAAGCTCCGTGAAAAAGGCTTTCGTAATATGATCTTCACGGGCATTTGGGGCGTGGCACAGCTGATCCTCTTGGTGGTCCCCTCCCTGGCTTCGGCAGGAAACGGTACCTTGACCAAGGTGCTCCTGCTCTACCTCATGGTGGTCTACGCCTTCAACAGCTTCTGCTTCTACCGTTGCTTCTCCGGCATCTGCCCCGTGGGCGAGGAGTTCGGAAAGCCCACCAAGCCATCCCGCTTTAAGTTCATGAACGACATCAACCGCAAGCTGGATGCCAAGAGCGAGCAGGCCCGCTTGGAGTTCGAACGTCAGCAGCAGGCGAAAAATCAGAAGTTCTCCGCCAAGAATAACAATCGCCACCATAAAAAGAAAAAATAATCGGAAAGGAACCGCCGCGGCGGATCACGCCTATGAATCTTCAAACTCCCCCCACCCGCACCAAGAAACTCAACAGCTACTTAGGTATCGGCTACATAACGGCGGGTGCCTGCTTCCTCTTTGAGCCGTATATCGGCATCGTGGATGTCCTCCCCGATTGCCTGGGATACCTGCTCATGCTCATCGGCTTCTACCGCCTGGCCGACCTGGACGACCGCCTGGCCGATGCGGTTAAGGGAACGCGCAACCTAGCCTTGGTGGGACTGGCCCGCATTGTGGCCATGTTCCTAGCCTTCGGCTTTGTTTCTCCCTCGGAACAGCCTGTGTTCATGCTCCTGGCCCTGTTTACCTTAGCGGTGCTGGATTGCATCGTCCTGGTTCCCATGTGGAAGAACATCAGCGGCGGCCTCCTGTATATGGGCTCCCGCTACGATGCCACGGTCATGTTTGACCGTCGGGGACTTCGCGGTAAGAACCGCACCTACAACATGGTGGAGCGTTACACCGCTACCACCGTGGTGTTCTTCATCCTCCACGAGGCCCTGGCCGTTCTCCCCGAGATCACGGTGCTCAGCCACGAAAAGGGCGGAGCCGAGTTGGGGCAGGGAACCCGCTACTACGATTTCGTCGGTCTGTTCCGCATGGTGGGTATTACCCTTTCCCTGATCCTGGGTATTGTGTGGCTGATCATGACCATCCGCTTTGTCCACCGCCTCAAGGGGGACAAGCCCTTCTTTGAGCGGATCACCGAAAAGTACCGCGCCGACGTGCTCCCCCACCACGATATGTGGGCGAGACGGGCTGTCCGCGCCTCCATGATCTGCCTGATCGTGGCTACCGCCCTTTCGATGGATTTCTACCTGGACGGCATCAACATAGTCCCCGATATCCTGGCCGCCGTGCTCATGCTCCTCTCGATTTGGTTCCTTCGTAAGTACGCGGGCAAGAATATCCCCGCCGTCCTCGCCACCATCGCCTATGGAATCTGCGCGATGGTTGTCTGGCTGTTGCAGGTGAAAGGATATATCCGCATCACCGACACCGCGGATATGGTGTTCTCCAGCTACAAGGCCACCTTCACGGACGTTGAGCTTTATAGCCATTGGCACGTTATGGTGCTCCTTCAAGCCCTCTCCGCCGCCCTGTTCATCCTGGCCATGGGCCTCATCATCAAGAGCCTCTACCGCCTGGCCAAGCGTTACACGGGTCTCCACGCCTACCGTGAGGAATCCACCTACGCCGCCGAGCGCAGTGAGTCCATCCATAAGCTGATCCGCCGAAAGCTGATCATCGTCCTGGTCAGCGCAGGCCTGGTGGCCCTGTCCACCCTGTTCCATTGGGGTGTCATGCCTCAACTGGCCGATTATTACGAGGAGGTCATGCGGTCCAGCATCCAAAGCGTCAACGCCGCCACCACCATCCTCAATTCTCTCGTCATGGTCCTTACCGAGGGCTACTGGTTTGTGGACCTGGCCATCGGTGCCATCCTCATCGGCGTGACCGTCTCGGCCACGAGCGAGATCACCGAGCAGATGGAATACAGTTATATGATGAATGATTGACCTCCCCTGCATAAATCCTCCTTTCGCGGTCGATACTGATACCGTAGCCCAAGGGGCTGCGTTATATATCCCCTCAAAAGAGGGACGCAGAAAGGAAGCCTGTCATGCAGAACGAACAGAACAAGAACCAGAATCAGAATCAGAACCAGAACAAGAATCAGAACAAGTCCCAGAATCAGCAGAACAACCAGAATCAGAATAACAACCAGCAGAAGGCCCAGGCTGAGAACCGCCAGTAAGGCTCGGAAACCCTCAGTCTGAGGGCGGCATATCGGGAGATATGCCGCCCTCCCTGTCTTTCGCTACGCCCACCCACAACCCTATGAGAAAGGAAGTCTATTGATGGATAAGAATCTCGTTACCCGCTACCTCGCCGCCAAGCGCGCACTGTTCGATAAGGCCTACTCCTCCCTGAATGAGATGCAGAGAAAGGCTGTTTTCACCACCGAAGGTCCCCTCCTGGTCCTGGCGGGAGCGGGAAGCGGTAAAACCACCGTCCTCGTGCGCCGTATCGCCTTCCTCATCCGCTACGGTAACGCTTATCACAACGAATTTGTCCCCGCCGAGCTCACCGAGTCCTACATATCCGACCTGGAGCGGGCCGCCTCCCTGACCGTGGAGGAGATCATGCAGATCCTGCCCGAGTTCATATACGATCCCTGTCCCCCCTACCGCGTGCTGGCCATTACCTTCACCAATAAGGCCGCAGGCGAGATCAAGAACCGTCTGATTTCCGAGCTGGGCGACGAGACCCTGGCCAAGGACATTTGGAGCGGTACCTTCCACGCCATTTGTATGCGGATCCTCCGTACCCATTGCGGCCTGATCGGCTACCAGCCCGGCTTTACCATCTATGATACCGACGATACCAAGAAGACCGTCGCGGGTGTCATAAAGAAGCTCAATATTGACGAAAAGCAATTCCCCGTCAAGACGGTCATGACCGCTATCAGCCGCGCCAAGGACCATCTTCAGTCCGCCGAGGAGTTCGAGATCGAGGCGGGCTCGGACTTCCGTCTCTCCCGCATCGCCGCCATTTACCGCGGCTACGAGGAGGCCCTTCACAGCTCCAGTGCTATGGACTTTGATGACATCATCATGCTCACCGTCCGTCTCCTGCGGGAGAACCCCGACGTGCTGTCCTACTACCAG
Source organism: uncultured Clostridium sp. (assembly GCA_964427175.1). GTDB lineage: Bacteria > Bacillota > Clostridia > Oscillospirales > CAG-272 > CAMEON01. The sequence goes on from CAYRTP010000012.1 coordinate 4,497, forward strand.
CGTAAGTTCAAGTACGTTTGCATCGACGAGTATCAGGATACCAACGTAGCCCAGTTCCAGCTGGCCGCTCTGCTGTCTGGCGGATACAAGAACCTCATGGTGGTGGGCGATGACGATCAGAGCATCTATAAGTTCCGCGGAGCCACCATCGAAAATATCCTGGGCTTTGATAAGGTCTTTGCCAATACCGCCACCATCAAGCTGGAGCAGAACTACCGCTCCACGGGTACCATTCTGGAGGCCGCCAACCAGGTCATCAGCCATAACGAAGGACGCCACGCCAAGAAGCTCTGGACCGCAGGCGGGGAAGGTGAGAAGATCATCCTCCGTAAGTGCGAGGATCAGATGGGCGAGTCCCGCTCCATCGTGGATACCATCCGCCGTATGGTGGACGAGGGCGGTCACGCCTATAAGGACTTCGCGGTGCTCTACCGCACCAACTCCCAGTCGGCAGGCGTGGAGCGCGCCCTCCAGCGAAGCACCATTCCCTACCGCATCCTGGGCGGTACCCGCTTCAGCGACCGTAAGGAGATCCGCGATGCCGTGGCATACCTCCAGCTCATCTGCAACCACGCCGACCGTGAGCGTCTCCTCCGCATCATCAACGAGCCCCGCCGTAAGATCGGCGATAAGACCCTGGCCGCCGTTTCGGCCATCGCGGAGGAGCAGGGAATCTCCCTGTTCGACGTGATGGACCGCTCCGAGCAGTTCGTAGCCCTGGGCCGCGCCACCTCCCTGCTCAAGAATTTCACCGAGATGATCCACCGCCTGACCGCCCTGATGGACACCCTCCCCCTGCCGGACTTCTTCGATGCCGTCATGGAGGAGTCGGGGTATCTCCAAATGCTCCGTGACGGCGGTGAGCCCGAGCGTGAGCGCGTGGACAACATCGCGGAACTGAAATCCAACATGATGGAGTACGTCAAGAACACCGAGGCTGAGGGCGAGACCCCCTCCCTGGTGAACTTCCTGGAGGAATACGCCCTGGTGGCCGACGTGGATAAGTACGATACCACCGCCGATGCCGTGGTGCTCATGACCATCCACAGTGCCAAGGGCCTGGAGTTCCCCGTGGTCTTCCTGCCCGGCATGGAGGACGGGATTTTCCCCGGTATGCAGAACATTATGGGCTCCGCCGAGGACATGGAGGAGGAACGCCGCCTCTGCTACGTGGCCATTACCCGTGCCAAGGAGCGGGTGATCATTCTCCATACCCGTACCCGTATCTGGTACGGTCAGACCGTGGCCAATCCCCTGTCCCGCTTCGTGGGTGAGATCCCCGAGGAGCTGACCGTCAAGGAGGACCTGACCCTGGAGGCCATGAGCATCTCCACAGGCGCGGGTCCCCAGGCCGCTGCCCAGAACCGTACCACTTACGAGCGTCCCCGCAGACAGAAGGCCCCCGTCCATACCGACCGTATCACCATCGGTCAGCCCGCTCCCGCCGCCACAGCCGCCGCTCGTGAGAATCTGAACACCCTCTCCCCCGGCGACCGCGTCTCCCACGCCTCCTTCGGCGAGGGCGAGATCCTGTCCATCAAGCCCATGGGTGCTGATAAGCTCATCGAGGTCATGTTCGACTCGGTGGGAACCAAGAAGCTGATGGGTACATATGCGAAGCTGAAGAAGCTTTCGTAATCCCGTTTATAACGAAAAGATGACTCCCTCTCGGAGTCATCTTTTCATTTTTATGCAACTATATATCATCCATTCGGATCGAACGGTTGTGGGGAATCGGCTTCCATTCGACCTTGGTAAACAGAGCAATGACCATGGATATCTGTCCCATCACGTCAAATATGGGGAAGGTCAAGCAATACCAAAGGGCCTTGTGGAGAGGCATACGGGGCAGGTGCCGACGCTCCATGAATAATGTGTATGCCGCTATGATGATCGAACTGACCATAGAGGATATTAGAGCGATAAGCAAATTTCCAATCAAGGCGGAAACCGACGGGGCACCATCAGAGGCCGCAATCAAGGTGAGCAAGGACAGTAAAAAGGACGACCAGCGGAAAAATATCGTGAAAAGACCGCGAGGGAAAATGATGGAGAACATATCCCAACACCGAATACCGCGCGAACGGCCGATATATCGAAAAATGCCCGCAAACAGCTTGCCACCCGATTCCCGAAGGGCTTGCAGATGTCCCTTTGCCCAGCGGATCCGCTGACGCATGGCGATCCGTAGACTCACGGGTTGCTCATCGTAAAAAACGGCGGCATCCTGGTAGGAGATCCGATAACCGCTCACGACTGCATCCGCGGAAAAAGCACGGTCTTCGGTCAAGGAGGTGTAATGCCAGCCGTTTTTCAAAAGCTCGGCGGCCATCAGAAAGCCTGTGCCCTGAATACGGGTAGCCAAACGCAGGACAGAGCGTGCGCGGTGCTCGGTGCGAATGGTCCGCATCCAGTGGATCGCATAGGAGGCAGATATACAATTGTCACAAAAATTTTTGGTGTTTCGGTAAGAGGTAATGATCTTCTCGCCCGCATCGAACGCCTCGTTCATGCGGGATATATAATCGCTTTTCAGCAGGTTGTCCGCATCAAATACAAAATAACCCTCATAGGCGTCCACGCCGAAATCTCGGCTGATGCAGTTCACCAAATACTCCAAAGCATATCCTTTCGTGCGGTGTTCTGTATCGTTGCGCTCGTAGCAGACCGCACCGTAGCGACGCGCAATTTCGGATGTGCGATCGGTGCATTGATCGGCAACCACGAATATGCTTACCAGCTCGCGAGGATAGTCTTGGGCCAGGATGCTTTCAATGAGTTGCCCAATCACGGATTCTTCGTTTCGTGCGGCAATCAAAATGGCATACCTGTGCTGTCTTTCAGCCGTCGGAAAGCGGCGAGTGGCGAAAATTCCTATGACAAAAAGGAGAATGCGGTGAATAAAGAGGATATTGATGGCGTATTGCAACACCTGTATAATCGTGAGTAGAATTTGAATAATCGGCATTGTAGGCAAATGTAGTGGAAAGAAAAAGGGTGTAAAAAAAGCGCACCACAGGAGTGGTGCACTTTCAGTATAGCATAGGGGGCGAAAATTGTCAATAGATTAAGCAAATTTAATAGTATTAAGAATGATATAGGCGAGACTTGAGTTAGGGGAATCACCACTCCAGCTTGATCTCCTCCCGCGCGTCGGAGGAGTCGTAGATGGCCTGCATCATGCGGGCGGTGATGATGACCTTGTCGATGTGGGAGGGGAGTTTCTCACCGGTGCGGATGCAACGGATGAAGCTGTCGATCTCGTTCTGGAACATATTCACGGTCTCGTACTCGGGGGTCTCCTCCCAGAGCTTGCCGTCCTTGGTGCCCCAAATGGTGAACTTGCCGCCGTAGGTCAGACGGATGCCCGCCTTGTCACCCAGGAAGTCAATGAAGGTCTCGTCAATGCCGATGTTCTGTGCCCAGGCACCGTTGAGGGTGATGGTGGGGCCGTTCTCGGTGCGGATGAAGCCGGTCACGCTATCGTCCACGTCGTAGGTGCCGTTCAGATCCTTGGTCATCTCGGACCACATACTCTCGTAAACGTAGTTGGGCATATCCACACCCAGCTTGCAGAATGCCTGACCCGAAACCGTCACAGGCTTGGGATCGTCGGTGCAGTACATGACGATGTCCAGGTAGTGAACGCCCCAGTCAATGAGCGCGCCGCCGCCGGCGATCTCCTTGGTGGTGAAGGCACCGCCCAGACCGGGGATGGAGCGATGAGCGCGGAAGGATACGTACACGTGGTAGATGTCACCCAGCGCACCCGCCTGGATCAGCTCGCGGATCTTGTTGACCGCGGTGTTGAAGCGGTTGACCACGCCGATGTTGAGCACCTTACCGGTCTCGTGCTGGACCTCCTGCATCATCTTGGCCTCGGCATAGGTGCGGGCGGCAGGCTTCTCGCAGAGCACGTTCTTGCCGGCGCGCAGAGCGTCCATGGTGATGGTGGGATGGACCTTGTTGGGTGTGCAGACCGAAATGGCCTCTACCTCGGGATCGTTCAGAGCAACGTGATAGTCCTCGATGGCGATACCGCAACCGTAATTCTTGACGGCGGCCTCGGCACGCTCGGGGATGATGTCGCAGAAATACTTGATCTCTACGTCGGGGTTATTCATATAGGAAGGAATGTGAGCGCTGTTTGCGATGGTACCGCAACCAATGACAGCAACCTTGATCTTTTCCATGACAGATCTCCTGTTCAAGTCAAATTTTCCCATGCGGGACAAGCTCCATTATATATGATTTCGGAGGGAATGTCAAGGGCTTTTGTTGTATTTAAATAGAATTGAAAAACAAAATTGTGAAATTTTGAAAAAATGCTTGCTTTTTTTGTAAAAATATGGTATCATATACTATGTCGCTTCATATAGCAATAAACTAACGGAGGACATTCGAATGGATCAGGATATGAAGTACGACGGCTTGAAGTTGAAAAATCATTTTTGCTTTCCGTTGTACGCCGCATCGCGTGAGATCATCAAGCTGTACACGCCTTATCTTGACGAGCTGAATTTGACGTATACGCAATATCTCGCCATGACCCTTCTGTGGGAGTACCAAACCCTGACTGTCAAGGAAATGGGTGAACAACTGTTTTTGGACTCGGGAACCCTGACCCCTCTGCTCAAAAAGCTGGAGGCCAAGGGCATGGTGACCCGCGCCCGCTCCGCCCAGGACGAGCGAAACCTCAACGTAAGCATCACCGAGGATGGAATGGCCCTGCGGGAGAAGGCCCGTGACATTCCGTTGCAGATCTGGAAATACAATAACCTCACGAGGGAGGAGTCGGTTCAGGTCTTTACCCTGCTCCATAAGCTTTTGCGCCGTGAACAGGACGAAGCACCCGATTGGTCTTTCTTTGACCGTGACGAATCATAAAAACAGCGGATGGATCCGATCGAGGGTCCACCCGCTGTTTTTATGTTACAATCAAGGCTTGGCGTACGTATTGTAGATCGTCAGGTAATCCGCGATGCAGGCGGCGTAGCCGCCGCTCTTGGCGGTCACACAGACGTACCCGTGACCGTCGGGGGATTCGGCGTAGGTCACTAGGCAGAAGCGGCTCTCATCGGTGTAGCCCGTCTTGCCCGCCGCAACCGTTACCGCATTGGGCTGGTTGGGGGTGATCTTGTCGAATTGGGTCACGATCAGATTGTGGTAGAGATTGTAATCAAAGGTCTTGCCGTCCGCACCGACGCAGGGGGCGGTGTAGGACTGGGTCAGCAGGATCTTGCGGCAGAGCTTCATGTTCATGGCGTAGGCCATGATGGACGCGATCTCACGGCAGGTGGTCTTGTGGTTTTCGTGAAACAGACCTGTGGGGTTTTCAAAATGGGTGTTGGTCAGACCCATCTTTGCCGCCTTCAGATTCATGAGCTCCACGAAATCCTCCTCACTGCCCGCCACGTAGCGAGCCAGCTCGCAGGCGGCGATACCGTCGGATTTCAGCATGAGGGCGTACAGCATGGACTCCACCGTCAATTTCTCGCCGGGCTCCATGCCGATACCCGAGGACTCCTGCTTAACCATCTCGGTGTAGACCTCCTGGCTGACCGTGATCACGTCTTGCAGGGAAGCCTCGCTGGGCAGATTCTCCACCACCACGATGAGGGTCATCACCTTGGTCATGGAAGCGGGATAGATGACCGTGTCCGCCTTGCGGGAGGCGATGATCTCGCCTGTGGCCAGATCGGCCAGCGCGGCGTAGGAGGAGGAGATGGAGCTTTCGGGAATGATCTTGATGCCCTCGGACCAGGGAAGCAGGACGTTGCCGTTGACACCGTCGGCAAAGGGCCGCTCACCGTCGCTGTTGGCCACGCCGCCGCTGTTTCCGCTCTCGCTTTCATCGGGAGAGGGGCGGGTGTAGGACAGATCGAAATTGAAATACTCCTCTCGGGCCGAGATGAACAGCACCGAGGAACAGATCAGCGCAAAGGCCAGGATCAGGAGTACGGCAATGACGTAGATATGTACGGACGGAGCCACCGTGTAGGCAGGCTTCTTGACCCGCCAGGCTGTCATGAGCTCCTGCACCGAGCTGTCGGTACGGCGCGCGGGAGCTGTTTGGAGCTGTGTGTTGTGGGAATCGGAATTCATAGGACTTCTCCCTTATGTTTTAAAATTATGGGAGCCTCTAAATATTCTGCGTGCGGTGAGCGGCGAGAAGTTTTTTCGTCAGTCTAAACAAAAATTCGCGCGCAGAGTTCATCCTCTGCGAAGAATTTTTGTGACGAATGACGGAAAAAATTCCGCCGATTCGCCGTGCGAAGAATATTTAGAGGCTCCCTTATAAGAGAAAAGTCCGTTCCTGACCGGAACGGACTTTTTCTTGCCGCTATAGGAAACTCGACCGCGGTCGGCCGAAATCATACGGCGGTCAGGAATCGACGTTCTCAGGCCGCGACAATGCAGTACAGGACCAGGATCACCACGAAGAAAACGATGCACATAGCAACGGTGACCTTGCCGAGAATCTGATCCAGCTTGCCGGCCTTACCCTTGGCCATGAAGGTGTCTGCGCCGCCGGCGATCGCACCGGAGAGATGCTTATCCTTACCGGGCTGCAGCAGAACGGCGATAATCAGGCCCAGAGATACGAGAGCCAGTACGATACCGAGAATGAGTTCTGTAATAGGCATTTTAATCAATCCTCCAAAAAATGCTTGCACGCACGGCGTGCACATACGTTTACCGAGATATTATAGCACACTCGGAACAAAATTGCAATAGATATTTGAAAATTTGTCAAAATATTTTTTTCAATGGTTTTTTACGCCTGGGGCGAGAGCACAATATCCACCGAAACGTACTTTCCGTCCCGATAAACCGTCAGGGTAACCGTGTCTCCGGCGTAGTGCTCGTTGATGAGATCCATCAGGTGATCTCGGGATTCAATGTCCTCGCCGTCCACGCCGGTGATGATGTCACCCACCTGCATCTTGACCGCGGCATCCATGCCCTCGGCAAAGCCCATGACGTACACACCCGAGACCTGGGGGAAGATCAGCTCCTCGGGGGAGTACAGGCCCAAATTCTCCTCAGCCACCTGCTCAATACCGGTTTCGGTGATGCGGTAGTGGACCCCACCCACCACCTGCACGCAGGTGATGCCCAGCATGGGACGTTTGTGGGACAGGGAAGAATTGATGCTGTCGGCGTTGCCGTACTTCATGATGGCCTCCAGGATCTCCACCGCACCGTCCGAGGGAATGGCGAAGCCGATGCCCTCAAAGCCGTCAGCCAGCTTCATGGAGACCACGCCCACCACCTCACCGGCCACGTTGACCAGGGGGCCGCCCGAGTTACCGGGGTTGACGTTGGCATCGGTTTGGAGCAGGCGGAGCTTCTTTTGCAGGGTTCCATCGTCGGCGTACATCTTGACCTCGCGGTTCTTGTAGGAGATGATGCCCTTGGTGGTGGTCCAACCGAAATCGGGCCCCGCAGGGGTGCCGATGGCGTAGACTGTCTGCCCCACGTAGCAGGAATCCGAGTCGGCAAAGGTGGCGGCGGGAAGTCCCGTAGCGTTCACCTTGATGACACCCAGATCGTCCATCTCGGAGGAGCCGATGAACTCGGCCTGCATCACGGTACCGTCGTGGAAGGTCACCTTAATGGTCTTGGCCCCTTCAATGACGTGATGGTTGGTGGCGATGTAGCCGTCCTCGGTCATGATGATACCCGTACCCGTGCCCGAAGAGGTGTCCGAGCGGGTCTCGATCACCACCACGGAATACTTGGCCTGCTCCACGCCATCCACGGCGGTGTCATCGCCTGCCGTGATGCCCGAGGGCCGAAGGCTGATGCCGCCGCCCGTATAACCGCTGTTACCGTCTCCGATCAAAACCGCGATCAGAAGCCCGAAGCTGACCAGGAACACACCGGTCATAACCAGCGCGTAGATGAGGATTCCCTTGCGTTTCTTGACCTCGTCACGGGAAAAATCGTGGGTGTTTTGCTCCGCGTAGGTCCAGCGGTAGACGGGAACCTCGGCGCGGGGAGTCGGTGCCTCCTCGGGGGAGGGCTGAGCGGTCGGAGCCTCGGCAGGCGCAGGCTGGGCCGCGGGAGCTGTCTCCGCAGGGGAGAACTCCGCAGGTGTGATCTCCTCAGGGGAGGGTGAGGTGGGAGTGCCCGTTTCCTCGGGCGTGGGATCCATGCGTTCTTCTTGACTCATGGGGTACCTCCTTGTGCGGAACCGGCGCGTCCCCTCTGCGTGGGGGGATCTGTGCGCGCCAGTGTAAAGGTAAATTCGCAGTAACGTCCGTATTCGCTGTCCACCGAAATGGTCTCGCCGTGGGCATCAATGATGGTCTTGGAGATGAACATCCCCAGCCCCACGCCGGTCTTATCCAGGCTACGGCTCTTATCGCTCTTGTAGAATCGCTCGAAAACGAAGGGAAGATCCTCGGGAGGAATACCCTGTCCTTCGTTGTAGACCTTGACCACGGCCTTGCGTCGGCGGTTGCCCTCCGTGCCGGACCAGGTAAAGCTCATTTTCAGTTTGCCCCGTTCCGAGGCAAATTTCACAGCATTGTCGCAAATATTGTAGAGAATCTGATGGATGGCATCCCGATCCGCCCATACGAACATACGGTCCTCGGTGCATTCAAATTCCACGTCCAGCCCTTTTTCGTCGATCTTTTTCTCAAAAGAGATGAGGATCTGCCGTCCCATTTCGCAAACGTCGAAGGCCTTCATGTCGAACTTGCGGTCCCCCGCCTGTAGGCGGGATACGTCCAGGAGAGCGGTGACAAGACGGGACAGCCGCCGAACCTCATCCGAGACTACCTTGAGGTAGTGCTGTTCCTGCTCGGGGGGAATGACCCCATCCAGGATCCCGTCGACGAACCCCGCAATGGTGGTCATGGGAGTCCGCAGATCGTGGGATACGTTGGCTACGAAGGAGTTTCGCATCCGCTCCAGGTTTTCCAAAGCCCCTGACATCTGGTTGAAGGCCATGGCTAACTCAGCTACCTCGTCACGGCCCCGTACGGGAACCCGCACGTCGAACCGCCCCACAGCCATACGCTTGGCGGCGCGGCTCATCTCCCGCAGAGGGGTTACGATGCGCTCGGTGATGAAGTAAATGGCGATCAGCGCGGCCAGCATGATCCACAGGGCGGCTACGACCATGGAGCGCAGGGTCGCGCTCATGGTGGTATCCTGCGCCTCCACGTCGTGGGTGACCATGACGTATCCGATGCGGGTGTCTCCCTCAGTGGTGATGGGCAACAGGTAGACCTTGCCGTCCCTTGAAGGAAGGAGCTCCCCCTCGGTGAATCTCCCCGCCAGGTCCTCGGTTGACTCGGCGGTAGACAAGAGCGACGACACTTGGGCGGAGGGCTCCGCCGCGGCCGAGGTCTCGGTCAGGGCGGACAGATCATCGGGAGACAGGATTAGGGTTCCCGCTTGGGGAGCAATGCCCGCATCCTGGCCCGTAGAGAAAAGAAAGCCACCGTTCTGATCGGTGACGTACACGGTCATATCCTGAAAATTCGTCATGATAGCGGCCATCAGCCGAGGGATCTGCTCTCCTCCTGCGGCATCGTCGCGGATAAAGTCACCGAAATTTGTCATTCCGCTTTCCCCAAAGGTCTCGGACAGATTTCGGGCGCAGGCGGTCGCCACGCCCACCATGTTCTGCTCCTCAGCCCGCCGCGAGTCGTTGCTGACCACGCTGTTGACGGTAAAGAGCAAAAGCAGAAAGCTGGCGGACAGCAGGGCCATAAAGGTCATGACGTACTTGGCAAATACGCTTTTAAACATAGAAACACTCCCCCTCGGAGCCGGGATCGGCCCCGAGGGATTTTTTTGAGTATGTGTAAGAGGGAAGCATCAACCCAGCAGCTCGAACTTGTAGCCAACGCCCCACACCGTCTTGAGGGTCCACTTGTCCGAAACACCCTCCAGCTTCTCACGAAGCCGCTTGACGTGTACGTCCACGGTACGGGAGTCACCCAGGTAATCGAAACCCCAAACCTTATCCAGGAGCGCGTCGCGGGTGAATACGCGGTTGTAGTTGGAAGCCAGGAAGTAGAGCAGCTCCAGCTCCTTGGGGGGAATGTCAATGGACTTGCCCTTCAGCTTGAGCTCGTACTTCAGCTTGCTGATCTCGATATTGTCAAAGCGGATGACCTCGTCATCATTCTGACTGGTATGCGCCTGGTAACGGCGGAGCACAGCCTTGACGCGGGCCGAAAGCTCCTTGGGATCAAAGGGCTTGACCACGAAATCGTCGGCACCCAGCTCCAGGCCCAGGACCTTGTCGAACACCTCGCCCTTGGCGGTGACCATGATGATGGGCTTGGAGGAGATCTCACGGATCTCGCGGCAAACCTGCCAACCGTCCTTTTTGGGGAGCATAATGTCCAGGAGCACCAGATCGGGCTCGTACATTTTAAAGTAACTCACACCTTCGGCACCGTCGGTCACGGTCTTGACCTCGTAGCCTTCGCTTTCGAAATACATCTTCAACAGATCGTTGATATTGGGATCGTCGTCAACTATGAGAATTTTTGTGTCCATCATAGGTTTGGTCTCCTTCTGCCTTTCACATGACCCTCGGGAAAAGTCTGTATCTATCATATATAAAAAGTGGGAATACTGTGTGAGGGCACATTGAATTTTTGTCGAATTTTTATATTTTGCTCGATTATATACAACTCCACCCATAATTATAGCATACAACCATGAAATTGTAAAGAGTTTTTGGCAAAAAAGTTTCTAAATTTCTTTTTTTGTTGAACATTTCGTAAACAAATGCGGATTCCTCTTGACATCGCCTGTCTAACGTGTTAGACTATACGCGTAGTCTAATGCATTAGACAATTGATCTCAACACCCAAGCACACAAAGGAGGAACCATGCAAACCCCGAAAATTTTTGAAAGCGAGTACCGCTTCTGCCTGATCCTGTGGGAGCACGAGCCCATCGCCAGCGCAAAGCTGGCCGCCCTCTGCAAGGAGAAGCTGGGGTGGTCCCGCACCACCACCTACACCGTCATCAAACGCCTGTCCGAGCGCGGGGTGGTGAAGAACGAAAACACCGTCGTCACCTCCCTGGTCACCAAGAACCAGGTCCAGGCCGCTGAGATCGACGAGTTGGTGGAGAAGACCTTCGAGGGCTCTCTCCCCGCCTTCATCGCCGCCTTCGTAGGCCACCGCCGTCTGACCGATGCCCAGCGGGAGGAGCTCCTTCGTCTCATCGACGGAGACCGTGAAGCCGAGACGGAGGAACCAAAGTCCGCGGACCCCGCAGGAGGAAAGAACCATGATGTCTTTTAACTTCCTGTACGGAACCGCCACCCTGGATTCCTTGTTCCTGGAGCTTCTGAACCGCGCTCTCTCGGCGACCTGGATCATCCTGGCGGTCATCCTGTTCCGCGCTCTGTTGAAACGGTGGATCCCCCGTTGGGTGATGATGTTCGGCTGGCTGTTGGCGGCCCTCCGCCTGGTCTGTCCTTTTACCGTAGAGAGCGTCCTCAGCCTTCTCCCCAGCGGAAAGCCCATCCCCTCGGATATCCCCTACGATAACACCCCCGCCCTGGACTTGGGCGTACCTTTGGTAGAGCGTCCCGTCAACGATCTCATCGCCACCCACCTGACCCCCACCCCCGGGGACAGCGTCAATCCCCTTCAAATCGTGATCCTCGTAGCCGCCCTTGTGTGGCTGGTGGGAGTCGCCGCCCTGCTGATCTATACCGCCGTCTCCTGCCTGCTTTTGAAGCATCGTGTTCGTACAGCGGTCAAAATGCCCACCGAACGCCCCCTCCCGCGCCGCGCCTCCCTGTGGCAGAGCGAGCGGGTGGACTCTCCCTTTATCCTGGGCATTCTCCGCCCCCGCGTCTACCTCCCCTACGGGCTGGACAGCGAGACCACGAGCTACGTCCTGGCCCACGAGACCGCCCATCTGCGCCGTTTCGATCACATCAGCAAGCTGTTCGCCTTCCTGGTCTGCGCGGTCTACTGGTTCCACCCCCTGGTGTGGGTGTGCTATTGGCTGTTCTGCCGCGATATGGAGGCCGCCTGCGACGAGCGGGTGGTGAAGGATATGACCGACCCCGACCGCCGTGCCTACGCCCGTGCCCTGTTGTCCTGCGAGAGCGGACACCGCCCTCGCCCCTTCTGCCCCCCTGCCTTCGGGGAGGCCGACGTGAAATCCCGCATCAAGGGCGTCCTCTCCTACAAGAAGCCTCTGCTGTGGGTCATGATCGTCGCCATCCTAGCCCTGGCCGTCCTGGGCGTGCTCCTGCTCCCCGACCCCGTGGAGGAGTATGAGAACATCCCCTCGGACTGGTACGGCATCTCCCACGTCACCGAGACCATCTGCGACGAGCGAGGCTTTTCCATGATCCCCGAGGATTTCATTTGGGAAAACGGCCGCATCACGGGTATTCGTATGCGTTTTGAGAACAATACCGCCTACGATATCGGCTACGGCGAGCCCTTCAAGATCTACCGCGATGACGGCCGTGGCGGCTGGGAGAATGTCGCCGTGATCGACGATATCTTCCTGTTGCCCATGTATTACATCCCCGCGGGCGGCGAGGTGACCCACTTCTACGACGTAACCGGCTACGACTTGTCGGTCCACGCCCGCTACCGCTTCGTCATCACCATCGACACGGCCATCAACGAGTACGGCGCCACCACCAGCAGAGAAGCCTGCATCTACTTCACCGTGTCGGGCGGGGAAGCCCTGGCCTCCCCCTGTCCCGCCGACTTCGCCATCCGCTTTGAAAGTCAGATCGGCGGGGTCCCCAACATCCTGGACACCTTCGACGGCTTCATCCAAAAGGACCTGGTCCTGGCCGTTCCCAACAAGGCCAAAACCACCTACACCCCCACCGAAGCCGAGCTCCAATACCTGTGGTACCTGGTGGAATCCAACGGCATCACCTCCATGCCCGCGGATATGCACGCGGTCCAGACGGGAGACGTTCACGTCGCCGTCGAGCCCAACACCGAGTACACCATCACGGTCCGCGCCAACGGCCGCACCTACACCGTCCGAGGCGACTCTGTGACCGGTATGGTGGAGGGAGAAGGTAACGCGCGGTTCAAGTCCTTCGTTGGACATATGTATAACTTCATGACCTCCACAGGCCAATGGAAAAGCCTCCCTCAAGCACAGGGGGGGTACCAATAAAAAATCATCCCCTCTCAACCGCGAGAGGGGATTTTCTTCCATATTATATCAGCCATTCTCAACTATTTCCGACTTCTTGGTCGGAACAAACAGCACGACCGCGCAGGCAATCGCCAAAACGGCCGTCACCGCCAGACCGCCTTCCAGCCCGAATACGCCGCCGTTCACCAGCTCCTGCCAAACTCCCTCCTTCACGGTGGAGGACAGGGGAGAGGGCATCCCTTGGATCCCGCTGACGGGGATCCCGAACAGATTGCCCTGGGCAAAGTTCCACATACTGTGCAGAGCCCCCACCATCCAGATGCTCCCGCGACGCAGGGTCAAAAAGGAGGCGAACAGCCCGAACAGAAAAATATTGACCAGCGCGATGGCCGAGATGCCCGCGTTGCCCAGGTGAAGCAGGGCAAAGAGCAGAGCGTTGATGACGGCGCACAGCCAAAGGGAAAATCCGCGGGAGAGGGAGACCATGAGATAGGAGCGGCACAGCATCTCCTCGGACATTCCCTGGATCAGAAATCCCAGGAGGAACAACAGCAAAAGCCCCACGGAGGGAGTCTCCTCCGACAGGGTCACCGTTACGGTCCCCGTCAGAGTGCAGAGCAAAACCGCCCCGCCGAACATCACCAGACCGCCGATCAGACCCACGGCGTACTCACCGATCGCCCCACGCCCCGTAAATCCCAGGGAGCGAAGCGACCGTTTTTCGGCCAGGAGACAGTAGAGGAGCACTCCCGCCACCGTAGCTACCGTGGCGAACAGTTGGATGATGAGGGGCACCGAATGGGGCACCCGCTGGAAGGGAAGCACCTCCAACAGGGAAAAGCCCACCCGAAAGAGGACGGTTCGCGCCGATTGGGTCACCGTCATAATCAGGAAAAAGAACAAAAGAACCACCGCAGGGTTGGCGGTCAACCGCTCGCCCGAGGTGGGAGACAGCATTTTGGTCTTCTGAAAAGCAGGAATCTTCATGAAACACCTCCTGCGCCGCACACGCGGCTACCTTTTTATTATAGCACATCCTGCGGGATTTTACAAGACCCTTTGGAAAATTTGTGAAGCCCGATGCAGAGGAATTTTCACGTGATTTTTGTATAATGTTCACGAAATTTATCAAATGAGTACAATCCCCTCTTTACAAATTCACAAAGATGTGCTATAATAGAAGCAACCAAAGAGGGAACAAGCAAGACCAGATGCCCTCGGCGGTTACCGCTATATCAAAAGGAGGATACACCATGAAGATCACGATCGTAGGAAGAAAGCTGAACGTTTACGAGGACACCCGTGAGCTGATCGAGAAGAAGCTGGCCAAGCTGGACAAGTATTTCAAGGCCGCCGGCGACCCCGAGGCCACGGTCACACTCAGCCGCAAGCGTAACGTCTCAAGCCTGGAGGTGACCATCAACGCAGGCGGAACCTTGTTCCGCAGTGAGGTGGATGCCGACGACTTCCGCATCGCCCTGGATCAAACGGTGGATCACATTGAGGGTCAGATCCGTAAGAACAAGACCAAGCTGGCCAAGCGTCTGCGCGAGAACGTCATCGACATGGCGGTCATCCCCGACCCCGTGGAGGAGGTTCCCGAGGAAGAGCCCATCATCCGCGTCAAGCAGTTTGAATTCAAGCCCATGACCGCCGAGGAGGCCATCATGCAGATGAATCTGTTGGGCCACAGCTTCTACGTCTACAACGATATCACTACGGGCGACACCTGTGTGGTCTACACCCGCAAGGACGGCGCGTACGGACTCATTGAGCCTATGAAATAATTGAAAATAGAATATCTGCGGGCGGCTCCAAGGAGCCGCCCGCTTTCGCGTTCGGAAATTCTTAATAGTATTAAGAATCACCTCACCCCCTTGACAAATGCGGGGGTTCATGCTATACTACAAGTGTACTATTTGTAATAGTGCGGTTGGGGTGCTTACAGGCCCCCACGCCGAGAAAGGAGCCGTATGCTGCTGATCGACAAATTATCCGGAAAGCCCGTCTACGAGCAGATCATAGAGGGCATTGAAAAGAATATTCTGATGGGGATCTATGAGCCCGGCGGAATCCTGCCCTCCCTGCGGGAGCTGTCGGTTGCCCTGGGCATCAATCCCAATACCATTCAGAAAAGCTACGCCGACCTCATCCGTCGGGGAATCATTATCTCCTCCCCCGGGAGCGGGACCTACGTGGCCCCCGATGCCCCGGAGCGCATCCGCGAGGCCGCCCAGGAAAAACTCATCAAGCTGGAGGACCTGGTCTCGGATCTCGCCCTGGCGGGAATTCCCAAAAGCGACGTGTTGGCCATGGTCTGCGCCGTGTACGTCCGTTCGGAGGGGAGAGATACGCCTACTCCCTCCGCCACCCCCACCCATAAAGGAGGAAACCCGTTATGATCCAAGCCGAAAACGTCACCAAAATATTCCGCTCTGCGGGCCAGCCCAAGCCCCACTACGCCCTGCGGAACCTGTCCTGCACCATCCCGGGAGGCTGTATCTACGGCCTCGTCGGCTCCAACGGCGCGGGAAAATCCACCTTCCTTCGCCTCCTGTCGGGAGTTTACCGCCCCGATCACGGGACCATATCGGTGGACGGCCTGCCCGTGTGGGAGAACCCCGCCGCCAAGGATAAGCTGTTCTACGTCCCCGACGACCTCTACTTCCTCCCCCAGACCAGTATGCGGAAAATGGCCCACTACTACAAAGCCCTCTACCGCAAGTTCGATTGGGAGCGCTATTGCGGCCTGACCTCCACCTTCGGCCTGGACGATGAGGCCAACCTGAACACCTTCTCCAAGGGTATGCGCCGTCAGGCCGCCGCCATCCTGGCCCTGTCCACCATGCCCGACTACCTGTTCTTCGACGAGACCTTCGACGGCCTGGACCCCGTCATGCGCCGCCTGGTCAAGCAGGTCATCTACAACGACGTGCTGGATCGGGGCACCACCACCATCATCACCTCCCACTCCCTCCGCGAGCTGGAGGACACCTGCGATCAGCTGGCCCTCCTCCACCAGGGCGGTATCGTCTTCGAATCGGATATTCAGAACCTCAAAACCGCCCTGTTCAAGGTCCAGGTGGCCTTCTCCACCCCCTTCACCCGTGAGAAATTCACCAACGTGGGCATCAACATCGTCTCCTACAACCAGATCGGAAGCGTCGCCACCTTCATCGTCCGCGGGGAACGCCTGGCCACCGAGGAACGCCTGCGGTGCATGAATCCTCTGCTTTTGGATATGCTGTCCCTCAACCTGGAGGAGGTCTTCGTCTACGAGATGGAAGCCTTGGGCTACGCCTTCAAGGATATTTTGATGTAAGGAGGTGCCGTCATGAAAATGTCTGCTAAGATCTTCAATTTCCGCCTGTTCATCGAGGCCCTGAAGCGCCTCCGCGTCATTGGCTTGGCTACCGCCATCCTGTCGGTAACCGCCTCTGCCCTGATCCCCATCGTCATGTGGATGGAAAGCAAGGACTGGATCGGCGTGTACGACATGGAAACCGAGCTTCTCTGTATCCCTGTTGGTTTCGTCACCTTCCTCGCCCCCTTCTTCTTCTTCGTCCTGTTCTCCTTCCTGCAAAAGCGCAAGGAATCCGACTTCTTCCACGCCATTCCCTACACCCGCACCTGCGTGTACGTCAGCTTCGTTACTGCCTCCTTGGCCTTCGTGTGGGCCATTCAGATTACCTGCGGTCTGACGGCGGGCATCCTGTGGAAGCTCAACCCCCACGTGCTGGTGGACCTGGGCGGGATGGCCGTCTACGTGCTGATCTGTATGCTGGCCTCCTCCATGCTCTGCTCCTTCATGATGCTGGCCCTGACGGTGTCGGGAACGGCGGGCTCCTGTATGCTTCTGTTCGTCCTGTTCGCGGGTTTCGTCCGCATAGTCGCCGCGATCTGGGGCGGGTGCATATCCAACATCGACCTCCTGTCCATGGAGGACGCGTGGATGGATACCTTCGTCTCCCCCCTTTGGTTCCTGCCCATCAATATCCTCTACTATTTCTCCGACGTGGAGAACGCGACCCACATCATGTATAGCCTACCCAATATCCTCTATACCACCATCGTCACCCTGGCGGTCTACGCCCTGGCGGGGCTGATCTATAAGCACCGCAAGTCCGAGATGGCAGGGAACCCCGCCCCCGGAACCAAGACCCAGGCCCTGTTCCGCATCATGTTCACCCTGCTCCCCTCCCTGCTGATCCCCCTGTTCTTGTTCGAGGGGACCGACGAACCCTCCCTGCACCTGGTCCTGGTGGTGGGCATCCTGCTGGTCTATTTCCTCTATGAGCTCATCACCACCAAGCGCCCCAGGAATATGCTTAAGGCCATCCCCGGCCTGGGTATCGTGGTGGCGGTCTGTATCCTCTTTTCCCTGGCCTACGTGGGCTACCGCGACTTCGTTCTGAACGAGGAGATCACCCCCGACGAGATCAAAACCGTCTCGGTAGAGTCCAACGGCCTGGGTACCGATACCTATCAGAGCCGCATCATGGATGAGTTCCGAACCAACGATCCCGAGGTGGTGCAGATCGTAGCCGACCAACTGGCCGAATCCCAGGAGGCCGAGCGGGAAGTACGATACAGCGACTTTTACTGGAACCGTACCTCGGTGACCATCCACTTAAAGAGCGGCCGCACCCTGCGGCGCAATATCATCCTGCTGGATGAGGATGCCAACAGCATCCTGGGCAACCTCCGCAAGCTGGAGGCCGTGCAGGAAGTCCTCTACAGCCTCCCCGAAGACCATGAGATCGATTCGGGCAACTTCTACATCGACATAGCCGGCCACTACACCGACTATTGCCTCTTTGGCAACATAGATATGACCGAGTTCATGAAGGTGTTCCGGGACGAGTTCAGCACCTTGACCATGGAGCAGAAGGAGCGCATCATGGCGCCCACCTTCCGCTTCCGTGAGTGGCAGGAGGGCGGCATGACCCTGAGCCTGCGAGGGGAGGTCAACGGTCAGCACTATTACAGCCGGTACGTGGTCACCGAGGATATGCCCCGCAGCCGCGACGTGCTGTTGAGCTACTGGATCCGCGATACCTATAACAGCTTTGAGCGGGGCGACTCCCAGTGGTATGGGTCGGTGAACTCCTTCGCGGCCCTGTCCCTCCTGCAAAACAGCATGGAGGATCCCCAATTCATGGATTTCCACGAATACGTAACGGTGTCTCTGTACGCCTCGTCCATCGAGAATATGGGACAGAAGGGCGCGGACTTTGACTGCCAGTACATCCGCGTCAAGACCGAGCAATTGCCCGCGTTGATCGACCTCCTCCTGGCCCGTGACCTGTGGCCCACCGAGGCACGTCTCGAGGGCGATTCCATCACTGTCACCGAGAACACCTACGGTCTCCGTATCGTGGTGGAGGGTGACCGTCAGGACTACTCCCGCCTCTACCTGGAGTCCAGCGGCCTCTATAACCTCACCGCCGAGGACTGGCAGACCATCTGCGACCTGCTGGGAATCAAGAATACCATGCGATAATCAACGCTACCCCAAAAGCCCACCGCGTCCGACGCGGTGGGCTCTGCTCATACCCCCGTATATTCCAATATCCCCCGATAGATCCCCTCGGCAAAAAGCCCGGGATTGTCCCGCATCAGAGCCGCGTCACGGGGATTGGTGATGAACCCCAACTCCACCAGCACTGCAGGCATGGCGGTCTTGCGAAGCACGTACAGCCCGGGCCGAGGCTTCACCCCGCGGTCCCGCAGACCCGTAGTTTCCACCAGATTGTCCAGAATGTCGGTTGCGAAATCAAAGGCCCGCGTGCCACGGGCGTAGACGTAAGCCTCCGTCCCGGTGGCCGAGGAGGACGACGCGGCGTTGGTATGTAGACTGATGAAGTAATCCGCCCCCCAGCGGTTGGCCTCGTTAACCCGCGCCGACAGGCTGGTGCCGTTGGAGGTCCCCAACTGGGTCTCTCGCGTGGGGCGGGACAGCCGAACCTCAAAATCCGGGTTGGCCCGCAACCGATCCGCCAGCCGCTGGCCGATGACGTAGACCAGATCCTGCTCGCGTAACCCGTTTCCCTCGGCCCCCGCGTTGGGATTTTCGGGATTATGTCCTTGGTCAATGTAAATTTTGATTGACATATTGCCTCCTTTGTGGTACAATATAGAGTAGAAACCCTTGTCACAGTCTATGCGTTGCCCCACCCACGGGTGCAACCTCATACGGAAGGAGCCGTCATGTCCGAAATCGAAAAGAATAAGATCAACCCCTCCACCCTCTACCTGGTCGCTACCCCCATCGGAAACCTCTCCGACCTGTCGGAGCGCGCCGTCAAGGTCCTCTCGGAGGTGGACTTCATCGCCGCCGAGGATACCCGTAATACCGCCCACCTGCTGTCCTACCTGAATATCCAAAAGCCCCTGGTCTCCTACCACGAGCATAATAAGCGGGAGCGGGGGGAGCAGATCTGCGACCGCCTGCAGGCAGGCGAGTCCTGCGCCCTGGTCACCGACGCGGGTACCCCCGCCATCTCCGACCCCGGCGAGGATCTGGTGGCCCTCTGCGCCGAGCGAGCCATCACCGTCACCTCCATCCCAGGCTGTTGCGCGGGCATCACCGCCCTGACCCTGTCGGGCCTTCCCACAGGCCGCTTCTGCTTCGAGGGCTTCCTGTCGGTGAATAAATCCGACCGCAAAAAGCATCTGGATGCCCTCAAATCCGAGCCCCGTACCATGATCTTCCACGAAGCCCCCCATAAGCTCAAAACCACCCTCTCCGACCTCCGCGAGGCCTTCGGGGATAGCCGCCGTATCTCCCTCTGCCGTGAGCTCACCAAGTTCAACGAGGAGGTCCTCCGCCTCACCCTGGCCGAGGCCGTGGCCTACTACGAAGAAAACGCCCCCCGAGGGGAGTACGTCCTGGTAGTCGAAGGAGCACCCGAGGGAACCGCCGCTAACGAAGCCTTTTGGACCGATATGACCATCCCCGACCACGTGGCCTGTTACATGGAGCAGGGAATGACCAAAAAGGACGCCATCAAAGCCGCCGCCAAGGACCGCGGCGTCCCCAAAAACGAGGTCTACCAAGCTGTCATTGATTAACCGAAAAAATAGGAGCAACCCACCAAAAAACAGGTGAGTTGCTCCTTATTATTTTATATATACCCCTTTTAAAGTTTTAGGAGATTCTCAAGAACCCTTTTTTAAAAGGGTTCTTGAGCGGGTCAAGGGCAGAGCCCTTGCGCTCTCCTATCCCCTCAGAAGCATTTCCCCGTCTTGCAGTCCTCGGCGGTGCCGCCGCGGTAGCAGAGCTCGTTGGGGCAGGAACCGGTGGCCATCAGCTCCACGATATTTTGCACCGTGGTTTCGGCAATGTTGGAGAGGGCCTCCTCGGTCAGGAAGGCCTGGTGGGAGGTCACGATGACGTTGGGCATGGAAATGAGGCGGGCCAGTACGTCGTCCTCCAGAATGTGCCCCGAGTTGTCCTCGAAGAACAGGTCGGACTCCTCCTCATACACGTCCAGGCAGGCCGCGCCCACGTGACGGGACTTGATCCCCGCAAGCAGTGCCTCGGCATCCACCAGCGCGCCGCGGGAGGTGTTCAGAAGCACCACGCCCTTCTTGCACTTGGACAGGGACTCCCCGTCAATGATGTGGTAGGTGTCCTCGGTCAGCGGGCAGTGGAGGGAGATGATGTCGCTGTTTTCAAACAGCTCGTTCAGCCCCACGTAGCGGATGGTGTCCCCGTTGTCCAGCCCGGGGGCAGGGAACTTGTCGTAGCAAAGCACCTTCATGCCGAAGCCGCGGCAGATGTCCACGAACACCCGCCCGATGCGGCCCGTGCCGATGACACCCACCGTCTTGCCGTGGAGGTCAAAGCCGGTCATGTTGGCCAGGCTGAAGTTGAAATCGCGGGAGCGGATATAGGCCTTGTGAATGCGGCGGATGGAGGTCAGAAGCAGAGCCATGGTGTGCTCGGCTACGGCGTAAGGGGAGTAAGCGGGCACGCGGACCACGTGGATGCGGCCGAAGGCGTGCTTCATGTCTACGTTGTTGAAGCCCGCGCAGCGCAGGGCGATGATCTTCACCCCCAGCTCGCACAAGCGGTCGATCACAGCCGCGTTGACGGTGTCGTTGACGAAAACGCACACGCCGTCAAAGCCGTGGGCCAGCTCCACCGTGTCCTCGTTGAGCTTGGCTTCCAGATATTTGAATTCCACCCCCTGCTCACCGCCAAAGCGGTCAAAGGAAGGCTTATCGTAGGTCTTGGCATCAAAAAAAGCGATTCTCATGGGATTTCCTCCTGTTTTTTGAGTTTATGTCTTGCAAAATGGATGGTTTTGGTTTATAATAAAATGAGTATTGGTGTTCCGGGGATGCGTTTATGCACGGGTCCCTTGGAACATTGTAGTATAGCATATTTTTTTGAGGATGTCAAGAAGTTTTCAGAAAAATTTAACTGAAGAATTCTGTGCCGAGTACAATATGATGGGAGAAAATATGAAAACCGTTATTCTGATCAGACATTCCGAACCGATCAAAGACAGAACCATGCCAACGGAAGAACTTCCGCTTTCCGAGCGAGGGCATATGAAGGCACAAGCGTTGTTCTCGCTGGATCTGTTCGGTTCTGTTCAAGCCGTCTATACCTCGCCCTATCGACGGGCATACAGCACCGCGGAAAAATTGAGTGAGCGTTTGAAAGTCGATGAGCGACTCAGAGAACGAGAACTTGGAAACCCCGAAACGCTCAATGCGGAGTTTTGGAATCGTCAATATGAGGATCATAATTACAAAAATATCGATGGCGAGTCATTGAATGATACCAAAGAAAGAATGACCTCTGCCGTAAGCGAGGTCATTTCGGCCATGCAAGACGGAGATACCGTTGCAATCGTTTCTCACGCCGCGGCCATTTGTGCGTTTCTTCTGAATTGGTGCTCCATTGAAGTTGTGGACGAACAGAGGAAGTTGCGCAAGATCACCCATAACGGTACTGTCGTGATGAATGGCAAGATCGCAACACCGAGCGCGTTTGTTCTTGAATTTGAGAATGAACAGGTGTGTAGAATCAGGTATATTGACAAGGGAGATTGATCATGTCAGAACCCTATTACAAGCCATGCAGAGAGCTTGACATCTGCAACGAGCTGATTGAGAAATACTTTAACACACAGCAATATGAGAAGTGCTTTAAGGGGCATTTGGCTCTTGCCGAGCAGGGCTATCCTCTTGCCGAGTGTCAGCTCGGCTACTTCTATTACGACGCTCTCGGCGTTGATAAAGACCTTGAAAAAGCGGTATATTGGACACGCAGAGCCGCCGATCACGGCGACC
>CAYRTP010000013.1:0-26749 GCA_964427175.1 uncultured Clostridium sp.
GTAACGTAGTAGGGGCCCATATCCATCATGGGGCCGCCGCCGTACTTGTAGAAGAACTCGGGGTCGGGGTGCCAGGACTCGGGACCGTGGCCGGTCATGAAGGCGGTGGCACCCACCACCTCACCGATGGCTCCCTCGTCAATGAGCTTGCGGCAGGTCTGGATACCCGCGCCCAGGAAGGTATCCGGGGCACCGCCCAGCATCAGACCCCGCTCCTCGGCCAGCTTGACCAGCTCCACGCCTTCCTCCCAGGACGCGCCCAGGGGCTTTTCGGAGTAGACGTGCTTGCCCGCCAGCAGAGCGGCCTTGGTGACCCCGTAATGCTCGTAGGGACGGGTGATGTTGAGCACGATGTCCACCTCGGGGTCAGCGAACAGCTCGTACATATCCTCGTAGAGTTTGGGGATGGGGTAATTCGCCACCGCCCGCTCGGCCCGCTCGCGGACCAGGTCGCAGACACCGATGATCTCGATGTCACGGAAGCGTTTGGTGATGTTTTCCAGGTAGATACCCGAAATGCACCCGATCCCCACGATACCGATCTTTTTCATGGGTCGATCCCTCCTGACGGCGGGATCAATCCAGCACGCCGTGGGGCATATCGGTGGCCATGGGAGCCTCCCGCTCGTAGGTGGTGGTCAGATCCAGGTAACCGCCGTTCTTGACGGCGCGCTCAAAGCCGGTAAGCACCTCCAGGACGTGGAGGGTCTGCTTATAGCTGGCGCGGGGACGGCGGCCCTGCTTGAGAGCCGAAGCCATCTCGGCCAGACCCAGGGCGCGGGAGTTCTCGGGATAATCGAAGGCCAGGGGGATCTCCTCGTCGCCCTTTCCGGGGGTGTGCAGGATCACGGGACCGCCGAAGCCGTTGGGATCGGGAACCCGGAGGGTACCCTTGGAGCCGTAGATCTCAATGATGGGCAGACGGGCACCGTAAATGTCGAAGGAAGTGATGATGGAGGCGACCGCGCCCGACTCAAACTGCAGGGTGCCGTAGTAGGAGGTGGGCACGTCCACGGTGATGATCTCGCCGTTATGCTGAGGGCAGGTGCAGGTACGGGTGGCGAAGGGGGTGGTGACCATACCGCCGACACGCTTGACACCGCCCATGAGATTGACCAGCGCGGTGACGTAGTAGGGGCCCATATCCATCATGGGGCCGCCGCCGTGCTTGTAGTAGAACTCGGGATCGGGATGCCAGGACTCGTGGCCGTGGCAGGTGAAGCAGGCAGTCGCGCCCACCACGTCGCCGATGGCCCCCTCGTCAATGAGCTTGCGGCAGGTCTGAATGCCCGCGCCCAGGTAGGTATCGGGGGCACCCGCGATCCACAGGCCCTTTTCCTCGGCCAGCTTGACCAGCTCTACGCCCTCCTCCCAGGTAGCGCCCAGGGGCTTCTCGGAGTAGACGGGCTTGCCTGCCAGCAGGGCGGCCTTGGTAACCTCGAAGTGCTCGTAGGGGCGGGTGATGTTCAGCACGATGTCCACCTCGGGATCGGCGAACAGCTCGTACATATCGTTATAGAGCTTGGGGATGTTGTACTTCTTGACCGCGTTCTCGGCACGCTCGCGGATGAGGTCGCAGACACCGATGATCTCGATATCCTTGAAACGCTTGGTGATGTTCTCCAGGTAGATGCCGGAAATGGCGCCGACACCGACAAAACCGATTCTCGTCATGGTAAATTCCTCCGTTGAAATTGATTGGATATTGTGATGGATCAATACATCTTGGCGTTGTTGAGGTAACGGTCCACGGTCAGGCCGTGCTTCTCGTTGTACTCCTTACCGCCCGCGGCCCACACCATGCCCCGCTCCATGAGAACAGCGGCGTTGGGGGAGTTATCGAACACATCATCGTGGTGGCCCAGGGAGTTGTAGAACACGCGGCCCACGCCCCAGTACTTGGTCCAGACTACGGGCATATCCACGGGCTTGTTGGAGGCGTGGTAGTAGTTGACCAGGGGGAAACGGGTGGTGGCCAGCACCTCAACGGCGGGGTCCACGTGGAGGTAGTAGTGCTCGCTCTTGACGTGGAAATCCTCCAGGCCCTCCACGATGGGAGAGGAACCGCGGCGGACGTTGACGGTGTAATCAATGCCGTCGCCGCCGGGATGGCTGACCCACTGACCGCCGGTCATGAACTGCCACTCGGTGTCCATACGGAAGGAGTCGCACATACCGCCGTGGCAACCCGCCAGGCCTACGCCGCGGGCAACGGCCTCGGAGATGTTGCGGGAATACTGGCCCTCCATGGAGCCCATGGTCCAGCAGGCGACGATGAGATCGTAGGTGAGGAGCTTCTCGAGATCGGCGAAACACTCGTGATTGTCGTAGATCTCGGCGGCGATGCCGTTCTTTTCAAGCATGGCGGCGAAGCGCTTGGAGGTCAGCTGGGGCTCATGGCCGTCCCAGCCGCCCTGAAAGATCAGTGCTTTTTTCATGATGGTAGGTTCCTTTCTATTTGGTTATGTGTTTTCAAGATTATAGAGCAATCCAGGTATCGGGGCTCTTGGAGAGATCCGCCTCGGCGGGCAGCGGTCTCCACTCGTTCCAGCGGATGCTGTTCGCTTCCACGTCGTCGCGGAGCATCTTGGCCTCCTCCTCGTTGGGATGGAGGCAGAGCTTGATGTAACGCCACTGGATGCGGGAACGCTTGACAGCCTCCAGGCGGTCCCCCGCCATAGCCTCGGCGCGGTCCCACCACAGCTCAAGGGTATCCTCCATGGCCTCGTACTTGTCACGGGGGATGATGTGGAAGGGCTTGGCCCAGATGCTCATGTGACTGCCCGCGGCCTCTCCGCAGGTCCAGTCGATGTAGGCGCGGATGTAACGCCAGCCCTCGCCGTAGTAGGCGGCCAGGAACTCGTCCATGTGGCGGTAGTAGTCGGTGGCGCTCATCATGGGATCCCACATGAGCTTGGCCGTCAGGTAGCACCGAAGCTCACCGAACTCACCCGAGGCGGGAGAGTTGTGGTTGCCCTCGGGATACATACCCTTGACCCCGTGCTCGGCGAAGAACCGCATATTCTGACGCAGGACGCTGAAGTTGGGGAAGGTGGGAATGTAGTAGCTGAAATCGGTGACGTAGTCCCAGATGTAGATGCGGTCGCAGATCTTGCTCCACTCCACGATATCGCGGTGAAACTTCTGATTTTCGGGACAGCTTGCGTCGTCCAGGGGGTGGCAGAAGCAGCACTCGATGGAGCAGAGGCGGATGCAGACGTTGGGCAGGGGCTTGGTGATGCGGGGCACCTGACGGGTGTACTGGTAAGCCAGGGTGTCGATGACCACGTCGGGGTAATCCTTGGCGATATCGGCGGCCACCGCGTTGACAAAGCGGATGAGGGTACCGGCGTGGCTCCCTTCCTCCTCGTCCACGGCGGCGCACTTCTCGCACTTGCAGAAGTTGAAGTTATCGTTCTGGGAGACCGAGACGATGGCTACCTCGGGGTCCTTTTCCAGGATGGCACGGACACCCGCAATGGTCTTTTTCAGATTCTCGGGATCCGAGAGGCAGGGCTGGCTGTCCCAGGGGGTGCCGGTCAAGCCGCCCAAGGTATGGACGAAGCCGCCGTACTTCATGTGCCCGCCCTTGTCGGCGGGGGTACTCCCGCAGGCAAAGTAATTGATGCGGTTCTTGAGCCGCCAATCCAGGTCGGAGTTGCCGCAACGCCAGTCAGACTGGCGGAACTCGAAGATGGGGGTAAAGGCATGATCCTCGTCCACCACGATATCCCCCTCGCCCAGGGTCTCGAGCCCCGGCATGAAGAAGCGGGCTCCGGCGTAGTGCTCAAGGAAGCCGTAGACACCGTAGATAACGCCGCGGCCGTTGCCGCCACAGATGGTCAGCTCCTCCTCGGAGACGCTGATGCGGTAGCCGTCCCGAGCCAGCGCGGGGTCGATGGCGACCTTGACGCAAAGCCCGTCCCCGGCGGGGATCCCCAGCTTATCCAGATACTTGGCAAGCTCGGCTCCCGCGTACTGCTCGGATCCGCTCTCTCCCGTCTTGATGCAACCGGATGCAATGGTCTTTCCCTTGACGATCAGTTTTCTCACGCTCACGGTCTTTCCCTCCTTGTCGATGGGTGTCAGATTTAACGAATTGTTGTTTTGTTAACTCGAAATTTAGCTGTTTACTTCCTTGCTATTGCGGTAACGAATCAGACCGATAACCGAGGAGGCGATGGATACCGACTCGTTGAACACGCCGCCGTAGGAAGGGATGAACAGATTATAGATCAAAATAAGAGAAGAGGTCAGCAGAATGCTCTTGCGGAGATTCTGAGGTCCAAAGTAACCCATGGCCAGCGTATTCAGCATGATACCCACCACGAAGAAGATGGAGTGATAGCCTTCCCACAGGAAGATGCTGAGAATACCCATGATGGCCGTCAGGACCACGGGGATCAGTTTGGAAGACAGGATGGGTTTATTTTTGAAGTAATAGCAAACGTTTCTCACGATGCACATAATATTGAGTCCCAGTCCCGTCCAGCCTCCAAGAAAGGCGTAGGCGATGCAAGACATAGCCGTTGCCAGTGACAAGGCGATCAGAATGCCTCGGCTGGTCTTCATCTGGTAAGAGATGAACGAAATGATGACCGCCAGGATACTGAACGCCTGGCCGATCCAGAATGTAATTTCCATGGAAATTGCTCCCTTTCAATATGTGTATTTGGCAGTAAAACCGCCCTTTCTGACGGCAAAAGCCATCCTTTTAAATTATATATATAAAGCTCCGCTATGCAGAGACTATTTTTTTCCTCCGTACATTTTCTGTTCCAGGTGCGCCTCGGTGAAGGTGGCCCAGGAGTAGGCGCTCATATACTCCCCGCAGAATTGGTTGACGGCGTGGGGATCTCCGTCCAGGAATCGGTAGAGATCGCAATCGATGCACTCGGTCCGCACCCGCAGGGTGCCCCGCTTGAGCTCCAGGATCTCCCCTACCCCGTTCTTCTCCAGGGTGTCCCGCAGACTGCGGATGATCACGTCCACCTGCTTCTGCATGGAGCGATCGTATTCGCCGCTCTCCCACAGCACCGCGAAGATCTCGGCGCGGGTCACGCCGCTGCCACGCTTGTCCACCAGGTAAGCCAAAAGTTCCTTGGCCTTGGATCGGTTGAAGCTCACGGTGGAGCCGTCCACCAGCAGCTCAAAATTACCGAAGGTCCGCACCTCCACGTGACAGGGGGTACGGGTGAGATGTCCCGTCAGGGCGTAGGCCACCTCGTCCTCCAGTTGGGTGCGGTGGAAGGGCTTGAGCAGGTATCCCGAGGCGTGGACACCAAAGGCCCCCAGGGCGTGCTGTCCCGTCTCGGCCAGAAAGATGATGGCCGCCGAGGGACACTTGCGGCGGATCTCGGAGGCCAGGAGCAACCCGCTCACGTCGGGGAGCTCCACAGCCAGGACCGCCAGGTTGACCGTCCCGCCGTCCAGCCACATCAGGGCATCCCGCGCGCAGGAAAACCGCTTCACCTCGGTCAGAAGGGAGTGGCCCTCACAGACGGAGGCCGCCAGGCTCAGAGCGTATTCGTCGCCATCCACGCAGATCGCCTTCATGTTGCCTCCTTTCGGGCAGAGATACCCAATCATATTTCCTCTATTATATCATTAAACCCGACGATTTACAAGAGGATTTCAAAAAAAAATCCAACATTTTTGCGAAAAATCGGGAGGCGGTTTTGTTGGACATCTGTTGGACAGTCTATTATAGAATAAAAGCAAGAAGAAACCCCAAGGAGGACACAGCCATGCCCACCTATACCATGACTCGCCTGACCGACTCGTTTTGCGCCGCCGAATTCCGCGGCGACTACGCCTTTGACCGTTTCCTCGCCGCGGGCGGAGCCGCCACCGAGGAAGGGATCACCGACTGGATCCGACCCTTTTTAGACCAGCCCGAAGGGGTAGACCTCCGCGTGGAGGGCATGGGATGCAGTACCATGCAGGCCCGCGGAGAAAACGGTTGCCTGTTCGGCCGCAATTTCGATTGGGGCGACTGCCCTCTGTTGGTGCTGACCAGCCATCCCGATACAGGCTACGATTCCATCTCCACCGTCAACCTGGATTTCATCACCAATCGCTACGGCACGCTGTCCGACCGCGACCTGCTGATCACCTCCCACTACGCCCCCTTGGAGGGCATGAATGAGCGGGGGCTCTGCCTCTCGGTCAACCTCTTGCCCGACGGCATGGCTTTGTGCCAGGACACGGGCAAGCCCAAGCTGACCATCACCACCGCTATCCGCCTGCTCCTGGATCGGGCGGCCACGGTTGACGAGGCCCTGGACCTGCTCCGAAGCTACGACGTAGGCACCACCACGGGACTGACCATCCACTACCTCATCGCGGATGCTGCGGGGAGGAGCGTGTGCGTGGAGTTCATCCACAACGTCATGTCGGTGGTGGAGACCCCCGTCATGACCAACCACTACATGACCCCCGGGCCCTACTTCGGCCAGGCGCGGAATAATTCCATAGACCGCTATAATCAGCTGATGGAATTTCTGGCTCAACACCCCGTTGCCGATACCGACGGGGTGCTGGAAGCTATGCGGAGCGTCTACCACGGCACCCAGTGGACGGCGGTGTACGATCAGGCCGCCCTGACCGCCGACTTTTACCACAGGAGCCGTCCCGACACCCCGCTCCGCCTGTCGATGTAAGCCGCTTTGACAGATTTTGGTGGTTTTTTCGTCAGAAACGCAAGGCGGATTCTCTTGTTTTCAATCTTTTTCATAAAAAACAACAATTGGTCATTATTTTTTCACAAAAACGCCCGTTTTTGTTGGACATTTGTTGGACGCACTATGCTACAATGCGTATGCCCCTAATTCCGTACCCTATTTATCCCTGCGATCGGTGTTCAAGGGGGACACCAAGATCGGGTGCGCTATAGGTGCGGAAAAATTTAAAAAAGGAGAAAACTACAATGAACACTATGAAGAAGATTATTGCTGTCGCAATGATCGCAACCATGGTTCTCGGTTGCTTCACCTGCTTCACCTTTGGTGCTTCTGCTGCTACCGCAGAGGAGTACGTTCAGGATGGTCTGGTCGCTTGGTACGACGCATCCAACAACGCAAACGGTTCCGTCGACCCCATGTCCGACTACTGGAAGGACCTGACCGGTAACCAGAACCACATCGACCTCCGTTCTGCCGTTTCCAACAGCCAGATCACCTGGACCGACGGCGCTCTGATGATCAATCCCGCTACCGGCTGCTACCTGCAGCTGCCTGATGGTGTTAAGGAAGTCCTGATGAGCGACGCTTACACCATCGAGATCGTAACCGGTGAGCTGGATTATTCCGCTACCTCTTACATCACCCTGCTGTCCTCCTCCAACGATGAGCTTTCCGTATTCATCCGTTGCGCCGAGGGCGACAACATGAAGCTCGAGTACAAGAACCAGGACGCTAACGGCGACTCCAACCGTGCTTACCTGTACGACGCTTGGAACTACTTCAACGGCAAGACCCTGGCTGTCACCGGCGACCTGACCGCTTTCGACGGTACCCGTGACATGAGCGAGAACCCTGACCAGGCCGGTAACGTTCTGATGTACTCTGACGGTGTTCAGATCGCAAAGGGCGAGTCCGAGTACAACATGGACCTGGACTATGTATACCTGGGCCACACCAACTCCGTTCGTAGATGGGGTGGTGAGATCTACGCTCTGCGTATTTACAACCGCGCTCTGACCGCTGAGGAAGTAACCGCTAACGCTGCTGCTGACCAGTACAACTACAGACAGGGCAACAACATCGAGCCCGAGGAGAAGTACGATCCTGCCATCGACGAGGGCTTCGGTCTGGGTGATGCTCTGATCGGCTACACCAACGACAAGGTTGTCTTCAACTCCGCTACTGACCTGATCCCCCTGACCGGTTTCTACGGTTCCATTAACCTGCTTGACTACCTGTACCCCTACGAGTCCGATGAGCCTTGGGAGGGCGCACGTCTGATGAAGACCGAGGAAGCTGATACCGACTACGACGGTAGCGTTCGGAGCGGTACTAGCTTCGACATTCTGTACCAGAACTTCTGCACTCGTGCAGGCATCGAGCCCGTCGTTGGTAGCAAGTGCCAGTACATCGTTCTGAAGATGGTTGTTAACGGCGTATTCGAGGACTTCTCCATGAACACCATCGGTTACGATGCTGACACCAACTCCGACGTTGAGTTCTCCACCGGTTCTATGTACGGTGGTATCGACTTCGACAAGGCCGGTGAGGTTCAGTACCTGATCTATGACGTTGAGGGTATCTTCGATGACTGCGAGCAGATCCTGAAGATGGGTGTTGACATCTCCGGTATGGAGGATGACACCGAGATCTACCTGCAGGAGATCGCTTTCTTCGCTACCGCTGAGGAGGCTTACACCTACGCAGGCGAGGAGGTTCCCACCGAGCCCGAGGTTGAGGAGACCGAGGAGCCCGAGACCAACGCTCCCGAGACCAACGCTCCCGAGACCAGTGCTCCCGAGACCAACGCTCCCGAGACCAACGCTCCCGACGTTGAGACCGACGCTGATGAGGGCGGTTGCGCTTCCGTCGTTGGCTTCGGTGCAGTTGCCGTTCTGGTTGCTGCCGCTGCCGCTGTCGTTCTGAAGAAGAAGGACTAATTTCCAAATCAAATCGTAGATCATGCGGCCCCGCCGCATGATCTACCCCCTACCCCGGCGAGTTTTATGCTGTGTCCCCCCTACACACATAAGAAAGCCACCGTTACACAGAGGCTTGTACTCTTCGGATGTATGATTTTCCGTTGAGTGCAAGTCTCTCTTTTTTACCGGTTTATCGGTTTATCGGTTTACTTTTACCGGTTTTACCGGGTAGTTTTTACCGCCGAGTCAAACCAGACCCGCCGAGCCTTGAAAATTCGGTTCTCGACGGGCGTGGTTCGCCCCTGCGGCGAGCTATTTATGCAAGGAGGACAAAAACCTATGTCTTACACCTACAAGCACGTAATCGTCATCGGCATTGATGGCGCAGGTAATTTTTACCGCAACTGCAAGGCTCCCACCATCCGCAAGATCTTCGCGGAGGGTGCCGGCACCGATATGTGCCTGACATCCATCCCCACCATCTCGGCTGAGTGCTGGGGCTCCATGCTGCTGGGCGTTCTCCCCGAGCTGCATGGCCTGACCAACGGTATTGTTTCCAGCACCCCCTACCACGGCAAGTATCCTTCGGTCTTCACCTGGATCCGCAAGGCTATGCCCGAGGCTAAAATGGGCTCCTTCTGCTGCTGGAATCCCATCAACTTCGGTATCCTGGACGATGCCGACACCACCCAGGGCACCAACCACGATATCGCCATGACCGATACCATCGTGGATTTCGTCAAGAACGAGAAGCCCACCTTCCTGTTCGTTCAGTTCGACTCGGTTGACGGCGCGGGCCACTCCTTCGGCTACGGCACCGAGGGCCATCTCAACCAGCTCGACCTCGTGGACGGCCTCACCGGCCGCATTTATGAGGCTGCCAAGGAGGCAGGTATGCTGGATGACTGTCTGTTCGTCGTAACCGCTGACCACGGCGGCTTCGATCACGGCCACGGCGGCATCACCGACGAGGAGAAGTACGTATTCTTCGCCGCCTGCGGCAAGACCATCAACCGCGGCGCTACCGTGGATATGCAGGTCAAGGACATCCCCGCTATCGTCACCCACGCCCTGGGCGTTGAGGGCAACCCCGAGTGGCAGGCCAAGGTCCCCGAGGGTCTGTTCACCGAGTAATTTCATTCGCTCCCCATTTCTACATAAAAAAATTCATTTTAAAGGAGAAAAACATTATGGCATCCTACAAGCACGTTGTTGTCGTCGGTATCGACGGCGCGGGTAACTTCTACCGCAAGGACGAGAATTGCGCTCCCAACATCCGCAAGTTCATGGAGCAGGGCTACAGCTGTGATATGTGTCTCACCGCCGTTCCCACCGACTCGGGTCAGTGCTGGTCCACCATGCTCATGGGCGTGACCTCCAAGATCCACGGTATTCACAACGATAAGCTGAGCGCCGCTCCTCACTCCCTGGCTACCGACGAGCATCCCACCCTGTACCGCATCATCCGTGAGTCCATGCCCGATGCCGTTCTGGGCTGCTTCTCCAACTGGAATCCCATCAACTACGGTCTGGTCGATGACGAGCAGACCACCAAGGACACCGGTGAGGACGACGGCCTCTGCGACCGCATCTGCGAGTACGTCAAGACCCAGAAGCCCAACTTCCTGTTCATCCAGTTCGACTCGGTTGACGGCGCAGGCCACGCTCACGGCTACGGCTCGCCCCTCCACCTGAATCAGATCAACATCTGCGACGGCTACGCAGGCCGCATCTACGAGGCTTACCGCGAGGCAGGCATCCTGGATGACACCCTGTTCATCGTCACCGCCGACCACGGCGGCTACGGCCGCGGCCACGGCTCCGACACCGACGAGGAGAAGTTCGTATTCTTCGTCATGGTCGGTAAGACCGTCAATAACGTGAAGGTTCCCTTCATGCAGACCCGTTGCATCCCCGCCATCGTCACCCACGCGCTGGGTGTGGCTGACAACCCCAACTGGCAGTCCTACCTGCCCGAGGGTGCGTTCAACGAGTAAGCCTTCGTAATACTGCCCAAAATGAAGGAGCGGGGCGACCACGCCCCACTCCTTCCATTTTTCGACCAACAAGGAGGACACCCCATGTCCACAACATTATGGTATAACCAATTCGTAGACGATTGGATCCACGCCCTGCCCCTGGGCAACGGCCGCGTGGGTGCTATGGTCTACGGAAACCCTCAGCGGGAGTTGATCGAGATCAACGAGGAATCCCTGTGGAGCGGCCGGCAGATCAAGGAAGAATACCACGCCAGCCCCGAGACCCTGGCCGAGATCCGCAAGCTGATCGCGGAGGAACGGCTCAAGGAGGCTGTGGAGCTCAGCCGTAAGACCTTCCTGTCCTCCCCGCCCTACGTCCGCTTCTATGAGAGCTTCGGTGAGATCTTCGTGGATTACGCCGACCGCGGTGGCTGCGCCGACCGCAGTGACTACGCCGACTACCGCAAGGAGCTGGATCTCGCCACCGCCATGACCACGGTCTCCTGGACCAGGAACGGCACCGCCTTCCGCAGTGAGTCCTTCGTCAGCGAGGCCTATGACGTGTTCGTACACCACGTCACCGCCACGGAGCCCTTCTCCTGCAACGTCACCATGAAGCGTAAGCAGGACGCATACACAGGGTCCATCACCCCCGACGAGCTTTTGATGCACGGCCGCATCATCTACGAGACCACCCCCCTGCACGGCGAGGGCGGCGAGGGCATGGCCTTCGGGGCCATTCTCAAGGTCCAAACCGACGGTCAGCTTCGCTACCATCACGACTACACCGAGGTGGTGGATGCCACCTACCTGACCCTCTACGCCGCAGTGGCCACCAACTACAACGTCCAGACCTTCGACATCGACGAGAGCATCAGCTACCGCAAGATCATCCGCGGGCTGATCGACGGCGTGAAGGACATCCCCTACGATGAGGTCAAGGCTTCCCACCTCCGCGACCATCGGAAATGGTTCGGTAACGTGGAGCTGGAGCTGGACGCGCCCGCGTACGAGGACGAACCCACCGATATCCGCCTGCAAAAGGTCCGCGAGGGCCTGCGTACCGATCCCGATCTCGTTACCCTGTACTACAACTTCGGCCGCTACCTGCTCATTGAGAGCTCGGGCAAGCGCGCCACCCTGCCCGCCAACCTGCAGGGTGTCTGGTGCCACGATTTCCGTCCCCCCTGGGGCAGTGACTACCACACCAACATCAACCTGCAGATGAACTACTGGCCCGCCGAGACCTCCAACTGCTCGGACACCGTGGCCCCCCTGACCCACTACGTCCGTATGCTCAGCCGCTTTGGCGCGCACACCGCCAAGGAGCTGTTCAACGCCGACGGTTGGACCGTCAACCATACCTCCGACGTGTTCGGACGGACGGGCATCCACGATGGCGTGGACTGGGGCTTCTTCCCCATGGCGGGTCCCTGGATGTGCCTCTCCCTGTGGGAGCACTACGAGCACACCAACGATCTCGGCTACCTGGAGGAGATCTTCCCCATTCTGGAGGGCTCCTGCCGCTTTATCTGTGACTTCCTGGTGGAGGCTCCCGACGGCACCCTGATCTCCACCCCCTCCAACTCCCCCGAGAACGCTTTCTTCTATAACGAGCCCAACGGCGAGCGGGCCGTGAGCCGCTTTACCCAGCACGCCACCATCGACACTCAGATCATCTACGCCCTGCTCACCCGCACCATCCATGCCTGCGAGCGTCTGGGCAAGGCATCCGAGCTGGCCGATCGGTTGGCCGAGGTCTTGCGGAGACTGCCCCCCATGCAGATCAGCCAGCGCTACGGCACCATCTGCGAGTGGATCCGTGACTACGAGGAGGTTGAGCCCGGCCACCGCCACGTCTCCCACCTCTTTGCCCTTCACCCTGCGGATCAGATCACATCCGACACCCCCGAGCTCTACGAGGCGGCCAAGCGCACCATCGCCCGCCGACTGGCTCACGGAGGCGGTGCCACGGGCTGGTCCCGCGCCTGGACAGTAAATTTCTGCGCCCGTCTCAAGGACGGCGACCAGGCCTTGGAGCACCTGCACTACCTGCTGGCCCACTGCACCGAGCCCAACCTGTTCGACACCCATCCCCCCTTCCAGATCGACGGTAACTTCGGCGGTACGGCGGGCATCAACGAAATGCTCATCCAAAGCCACCGCGGTACCCCCGACCGCCGCGTGGTGGACCTGCTCCCCGCACTCCCCAAGGAGTGGCCTACGGGTAAGGTCCGTGGTCTGAAATCCTGCGGCGGATTCATCTTCGACATGGCATGGAAGGACGGCCGCCTGACCGACGTGACGGTCACGGCCTCCACAGCCAAGCTCCTGGAGCTGGCCATCCCCGAGGGGCACAGCATCCCCAAGGCGGACAAGACCTTTGCCTGTAACGGCGATATTCTGCGGATCGAATTGGCCGCAGGCGAATCCGTTAACTTTAAGTTTTCTTTTTAATCTTTGATTAAGCCGCTCCGACTTTATACGGAGCAGAATGGAGATCATTATGTATCAGTTCCCTATCGGCGTTATGCTGGAATCCTTCCGTCTGGCCGACGATAAGGCCGCTGTTGCCAAGGCCGCCGAGGTTGGCGCGCAGGGCATTCAGATGTATGCCACCGGTGGCGCTCACGCCCCCGAAAACATGAACGCCGCCGCCCGCCGCGAGATGGTGGACCTGCTGGCTTCCCACGGCCTGCGCTTCTCCGCTCTGTGCGGTGACCTGGGCCACGGCTTCGGCAACGCCGAGCTCAACCCCGGCCTCATCGAGAAGTCCAAGCGCATCCTGGATATGTCCCTGGACAT
Organism: uncultured Clostridium sp.; assembly: GCA_964427175.1. GTDB lineage: Bacteria > Bacillota > Clostridia > Oscillospirales > CAG-272 > CAMEON01. Next base: position 13,390 of record CAYRTP010000013.1, read on the forward strand.
GGGTTGCGGCATCGTGACCACCCACATCGGCGTGGTGCCCGAGGATCCCAACCATGAGCGTTTCAAGATCATGCAGGCCGCTTGCCGCGAGCTGGCCGAGTACGCCGATTCCATCGGCGCACGCTTCGCCGTGGAGACCGGTCCCGAGACCTCCGCTGTGCTGAAGATGTTCCTGGATTCCCTGGGCGGTTCCAAGGGTGTCGGTGTCAACCTGGACCCCGCTAACCTGGTCATGGTCACCGGTGACGATCCCGTACAGGCTGTTCACAACCTGAAGGACTACATCGTCCACACCCACGCCAAGGATGGCGTACAGCTCAAGGTCGGCAACCCCGAGTACCTCTACGGTGTGCTGCACCCCGCTCCTCAAGAGTATCAGGGTGTACGCTTCTATGAGGAGACTCCTTTGGGCGACGGTAACGTTCCCTTCCCCGCCTACCTGGCCGCTCTGGAGGAGATCGGCTACAAGGGCTTCCTCACCATCGAGCGTGAGTGCGGCGCGACCCCCGAGGCCGATATCCGCAAGGCTGTCCGTACCCTGAGCGAGATCATGGGTAAGTAATTCCCGCGCAGATACAGATGAGCCGAGCAGAATTTGTTCGGCTCATTCTGCTTTTATACGAATTCACAAATAAAAACTCGAATGGGAGAGCGTGCCTCCGGCGGCTTAAGGGCCTTTTGAAAAAGGCCCTTAAGAATCCCAAAAACTTTGAAAAGGGATTTATGAGGGATGCGAGAGGACACCAAGAGCCATAGGGGGCATCACCATGGGGCCCCTGCCCCATTGGTATATGGGGACTGTATTCAAGATTTTTATTGTTAAAATAGTATTACGCGATTTTTTCAAAGGAGGCACCGCCATGTATATCGCAAAACCGACCAAGGAACAGCTGGCCTGGCAGGAGCTGGAGCTGGGCGTGCTGATCCACTACGGCATGGAGATCTATCGCCCCGAACTGCCCTACCCCTGGTACAAAACCGACGCGGTCCGTACCGAGCTGGATCCCAAGACCATCCATCCCACCAAGCTGGAGCCCGAGCAATGGGTACGGAGTGCCGCCGAGCTGGGCGCGAAATACGCCGTCCTGGTGGCCAACCACTGCACAGGCTTCTCCCTGTGGGACACCAAGGTCAACGACTTCTCCATCGCCCACACCGACTGGCGAGGCGGCGGCGGAGACATCTGCCGCGAGTTCATCGAGGCCTGCAAGAAGTACGGTCTGCGCCCCGGCTTCTACTATTCCACGGGCTGTAACGGCTACTACAACATCAACGACGATCTGAAATGGGACTATCAGTCGGACTACTACCAAGAATATGTCCGCAACGTAGTCGCCCAGGTGACCGAGCTTTGGACAGAGTACGGCGATCTGTTCGAGATCTGGTTCGACGGCGGCATCATTCCCCCCGACAAGGGCGGTCCCGACCTGGCTCCCCTTTTGCGGAAGCTGCAGCCCCACGCCGTCTGCTTCCAGGGTCCCCGTGACTACGAGCACAACCTGCGCTGGGTGGGCAACGAAGCAGGCCTGGCTCCCGAAAACTGCTGGGCCACCACCAACGCGGGAGAGGCCCGCTATGACGGCACCATCCCCGACGAGCAGGCGGGCATCGGCGATCCCGACGGCAAGTACTACTGGCCCGCCGAGACCGATATGCCCAACCGAACCTGGCAAGCCTTCGGCGGCGGCTGGGCCTGGCGGGCAGGTGAGGAGCATCTGCTCTACACCCCCGAACAGCTCCTGGATTGCTACATTCGCTCGGTGGGACGCAACTCCAATCTGCTCCTGGGTATGGCCATCAGCACCGACGGCGATTTCCAAGACGAGGAGCAGTTCAAGGCCTTCGGCAAGCTCATCCGCGAGACCTTCGGTACCCCCGCGGCTCTGGCCGAGGCTCCCGCGCTGGTCAACGATGCCTGCACAATCACTCTGCCCGAAAAGCAAAGGATTCGTTACGTGGTCATCCGCGAGGTCATCGAGGACGGCCAGCTCATCCGCGGCTTCCGCATTTTGGCTGACGGTAAGCCCGTCTACGAGAGCCAATGCGTCGGCCACAAGCGCATCGTACCCTTTTCCGATCTCGAAGCCAAGGAGATCACCTTTGAGATCATCAAGAAGGCGGGCGATGCCGCTCTACGGGATATCGCGGTGTACTGATTTTTCATAAGGAGCACGCCATGCTATTTCGCAAAAAATCGCACAACCTTGACGATCCCGAAGAAAATGCCGCCCCGGAGTCCCTCTCTCCCGAAACGCTCCGCGCCTACCGTACCCGCGGGTGGCTGATGCCCCTCTGCGGTTTTCTGACGGCGATGATCTTCTGCCTGGCGGTCCCCGTCTGGTATGGGCTCTGCCGGGAGATATGCCCGCCCGAGGTCAGTCTTCTCGCGGGGGTGCTTCTGTCGGCGGCGGCCATTCCCTTTCATATCCCGGGAGGCTCGGCCAAGCCCTCTCGCGTCCGCAGGTACCGCCCCCTGTTCTACGGGGTCAGCATCCTCCTCAACGCGATGGGCTCAGCCCTCTGCATGACCGCCTACTACATCCACCTCCAATCTCCCCCGCTCCCCGCGGTGCTGTGCGCCGCCATCCTCCCCTCGGTAGCCATCTACGGCCTTACCGCTCTGCTCATGCAGATAAAACCCCGCCGCTACGCCCCGCTGACGGGAGCCCTGGCGGTTTTGACCCTGGCTCTCATCATCACGGCCATAGTCTTTTGGGTACGGAACGATAACAAGGTGTTCTTCAGCTTCGTTTTTTTCAACCTGCTCTGGACCCTGATCTCGGTCATCGCCCTCCACGTGGCCTGCTCGGATGAGGGATCTCCCGCTTTGCGGTTCGCCTCCTTTGCCTCCTTCGGGATCCTATTGGGGGTAGCCGTCATCGTGCTGGCCATCCTGGTCTGCGCGGGCGGGGACTGCGACTGCGATTGCAGCGGCGGCGACTGCTGTGACTGCGGCGACTGCGGTTGCGGGGATGCCCATTGCGGCGGCGGTGAGAAACACGCGCACCACAGTAAGAAAAAACACATCACCTGATACTATACCATAACAAGGAGTTCAACTCTCAACCATGAAAAACAACCTGGTTACCAAAGTCATCTACCGCTCCATGTTCTGTATGCTCTCCTTCATCACCATTCTCCTGATCACGGGCTTTTTCTCCATCGACGGCCACGATACGGTGACGGTGAATGAGGACGTATTCTACTACTACACCAACCTCAGCAACTACCTTTGCTTCGGCGTGATGCTGGCCTGCCTCTGCGACGATGCCAAGCAACTGAAGGCAGGACGGCTGACGGGCTACACCCGCTCTCCCTACCTGAAGCACCTGAAATTCATCACCACCCCCATCATCGCCCTGACCTTCCTGGCCTACGGCATCCTGCTGGGAGAGCCCGGCACCCTGGGCTTCTGGAACAGCATCGCCAACCTCTGCTACCACGTATCCTGCCCCATCCTGTTCATCCTGGATACCATCCTCTTTGACGAGCACAAGAGCGTGGGCTACCTGGAACCCCTCCTCTCCATCATTCCCCCCGTGATCTACGTGGTTGTCATCGAGATCATGGGCTCCAAGACCGGCCGTTACCCCTACTTCTTCCTGGATATGGGCGAGCTGGGCGTGGGCGGTCTGGTGAAGTGGATCGTCATCCTGCTGTCCTTGTTCATCGTGATGGGCTACCTCCTGTTCCTCTACGATAAGCTGGTGAAGGTCAACGGGAAATGGAAGCTGGATTTTTCAGACACCCCCGCCTTCGGGTTCAAGAAGAAAGCGTAAGACTCTCCCACACATCATAACAAAAGCCGTACATCATTCGACTCCTCGGATTCGACCTCTGATACGGCAGAACGGAGTTTTTATGGAATACAAACTCAAATACAACACCCCCGCCCCCGACTCGGCCGAAGGCTGGGAGAAATACTCCATGCCCATCGGCAATTCCTACATGGGCGGTAACGTCTTCGGCGGCGTGGACTACGAACGCATCCAAGTCACCGAGAACTCGGCGGAGAATGACGGCGGCAACGGCGGTCTCAACAGCTTTGCCGACATCTTCCTCCGCTTCCCCCATACCTTTGAGGGGGCAACCGACTACGAGCGGGGCCTGGACATCGGCCGTGCCCTGGCCTACGTGGGCTATAACGCAGACGGTGTCCGCATTGAGCGGGAATATTTCGCCTCCTATCCCGACCGCGCCCTGGTGGGACGGGTCACCGCCGACAAGCCCATCTCCTTTGCCGTTGAGGTTCAGATCCCCTACCTCAACGAGGACGAGCCCCGTCAGAAGCGGGGCACCGTGACCTCGGAGGGCACCGCCATCACCATGAACGGCGTGATGTGCTTCTACAACGTCCGCCTTAATGCCCAGCTGCGTGTCTTCTCCGACGGATGCGTCACCGCCGAGGACGGCAAACTGCAGATTACCGGTGCCACCGATACCTATTTCGTCTTCTGCGGAGCTACCAACTACGAGCTTCGCCCCGAGATCTTCCTGGAGAATGACCCCAAAAAGAAGCTCCGCGACTTCGATCCCGCCCCCCTGGTGACATCCATTGCGGACAAGGCCTGTGCCTACGGCTACGAGGAGCTGAAGGCCCGCCACGTGGCCGATCATCAAAGTCTCTTTGGCCGCGTGACCGCCAACTTCGGTGAGACCGAGGTTCCCGCCGCCATGACCGACGAGCTCCTGGCCGCCTACGCCAAGGGAGAAAAAAGCCACTACCTGGAGGCCCTGTACTTCCAGTTCGGACGCTACCTGCTCATCGCCTCCTCCCGTCCCGGGTGCCTGCCCGCCACCCTCCAGGGCGTGTGGAACTGCCACGACCGTTCCCCCTGGGGCTCGGGCTACTGGCACAACATCAACGTACAGATGAACTACTGGCCCGCCTTCATCACCAACGTGGCCGAGACCTTCACGGCCTACAAGGACTTCAACGAGGCCTTCCGTCCCGCCGCCGAGGAGTACGCCCGCGCCTTCATCAAGGCTACGGTTCCCGAGAACTACACCGACGAGCCCGGCGGTTGCGGCTGGACCATCGGTACGGGCAACTACGCCTACACCATCAGCGGCCCCGGCGGTCATTCGGGGCCCGGTACCGGCGGTCTTACCTCCAAGCTTTTCTGGGAGGCCTACGCCTTCTCTGCCGACAAGACGGTGCTGATGAAGACCGCCTACCCCGCTCTCCTGGCCATGGCCAAGCATCTCTGCAAGGTGGTTCGCAACTATGACGGACTCTACCTCTCGGTCTTCTCGGCCTCCCCCGAGCAGATCATCTGCAACAACTGGTCCAATCCCGTCCAGTATTACCAGACCGTGGGCTGTGCCTTTGACCAGCAGATGATCTGGGAGAACGGCCGAGACCTCCTCCGTTGCGTGGAGCTCATCGGTGAGGAGAACCTCCCCGAAAAGGACCGCGCCGTCATTGCAGAGCTTCGCGAGCAGATCGACCGCTACGATCCCATCCAGGTGGGCTGGAGCGGCCAGGTCAAGGAGTTCCGCGAGGAGCACTTCTACGGTGAGGTAGGTGAGTACCGCCATCGCCACATTTCCCAGCTGGTGGGTCTGTACCCCGGTACCCTGATCGGGCATGAGACCCCCGCCTGGATGGATGCCGCCAAGGTGACCCTGAACTTCCGCTCCGATGAGTCCACGGGCTGGGCCCTGGCCCACCGTCTCAACGCCTGGGCGAGAACCGGAGACGGCAACCGCGCCTACAAGCTCTACGGCAACCTCCTGGGTCAGCGGACCCTGCCCAATCTGTGGGACACCCATCCCCCCTTCCAGATCGACGGCAACTTCGGCGGCACCTCGGGCGTGGCCGAAATGCTGTTGCAGAGCCACGAGTCCTACATCGCTCCCCTGGCCTGCATTCCCGACGATTGGGCCGAGGGTGCCTTCACGGGCCTCTGCGCCCGCGGCGGCTTTGAGCTCGACGTAGCCTGGAGCGGCGGCTGTGCCCATACCATCACGGTCCGTTCCAAGTCGGGTCAGCCCTGCCGCATCCGCTACAAGGGCATTGCCAAGGCGGATCTTCCCTTCGACCATACGGTCATCGATGATGACCGCATCGAGTTCGCCACCGAGGCAGGCGGGACCTACACCATCACCGCCATTCCCGCCTGGGAAAAGAAGCCTACCCCCACCGCGCTCCGCGCCAACCGCGATCTGCATCTGACCTGGGATTTCGGTGAGGCGGTCAACATCTGGCGCGCCGTGGACAGCGCACCCGACTATCAGCCCGTTGCCCAAAACGTAGCGGGCGGGCAGTATGACGATACCACCTTCAACTTTGCCGAGGCCGAAACCGTGACCTACAAGATCACCCGCGCCGACGCGGATGCCTCCGCCGAGGGTGCCTGCGTGACCCTGAACCACTCCACCGAACTGGAGCGTCAGCGGTACCGCTTCCTGGTAACCCAGCTCAACGCCGTCTGCGGCGGAGCAAAGGCGGCAGATTATTTGGGCGAGTAATCCCCCCCAAAAACGCCAAAAGCGGCAAGGACCTCGGTCCTTACCGCTTTCGTACATACACTTCCGTTAGAGACCAATGGGGTAGGGGCCCCATGGTGATGTCCTCTATGGCTCTTGGTATCCTCTCTCATCCTCATAAATCCCTTTTTAAAGTTTTTGGGATTCTTAAGGGCCTTTTGTAAAAGGCCCTTAAGCCGCCGGAGGCACGCTCAGCCCCTCATTCGCTTAAAAAACCACAGGCTTCCCCGTTTTGGCCGACTCGTAGACGGCGCAGACGATCTTGACTGCCTTGAGGGCATCGGCGGGCATGACCTGGGGATCACGGCCGTCCAGTACGGCGTCGATCATATCCCGCACCACGTGGTCATGGCCGAAGCGGCGAGCGGCATCCTCGGGGATGGCCATCATATTACCGCCGCCGTAGCGGGCCAACATGGTCTCCTCCTCGGCATCCTCGTCCTCGGCATCCTTCATCTTCCAGGTCTTGAGGCAATCCGCATCCGCCTCCACCGATCCGCCCGTACCGTAGAGCATGATCTCGGTGGAGATCCCGGGATAAGCGCAGGTAGTGCTGACGAAGGTGGCCACCGCACCGTTCTTGAACTCGATCAGCGAGGCGGTGGTGTCCTCGGTGTCGATCTTGTGATCGTAGATACCGATATGAGAGGTGACCGATTCCACGTCGCCCATTAGCCACTGCATGAGGTCCACGGTGTGGACCGCCTGGTTCATGAGGGATCCGCCGCCGTCCATCTCCCAGGTGCCGCGCCAGCCGCCGCGGTCGTAGTAGGACTGATCGCGGTACCACTTGACCGCAAAGGTGCCCAGGATGAGGTTACCCATCCGACCGCTCTCCACAGCCTCGCGGATGGGGTACATATCCACGTTGAAGCGGTTCTGATGGACCACGCCGCAGATCTTCCCCGTCCGCAGGCGGGCATCCTCAATGAGCTGAGCCCGCTCGGGGGTGATGTCCAGGGGCTTCTCCACCAGCACGTGCTTGCCCGCCTCCATGGCGCGGACCGCAAAATCCGCGTGCATAGCCGAGGGCAGACAAACGCTGATCACGTCCACCCGCTCATCCGCCAGCAGATCCTCAAAATCCGTGTAGGCGGTGACACCCGCATACTTTTTCTGTGCCTTGGCCAGGCGAGCCTCGTCGATGTCGCATACCGCCACCAGCTTGGCACGGTCCGAGCCGTAAGCCGCATCCGCATGGGCCATACCGATACCAAGGCCCAGCACTGCATACCCAAGTTTTCCGTCCATCATAATGTTGTCCTTCCTTTTTTGCAGATTTTCAAAAGTTCTGTGTTGATCGTTTATCGTCTTATATCATTTTACAACAATAGATGTGTTCGATAATCGTTTCGCCGTTGTAGGGGCGAGCACCTCGTCCGCCTTGTGAAATATGGGAGAGTATGCGGACGGCCAATGGCCGCCCCTACAGAATAAGGTTATCGAACACGTCTAATAAAAATCTTGAATACAGCCCCATATACCAATGGGGCAGGGGCCCCATGGTGATGCCCCCTATGGCTCTTGGCGTCCTCTCGCATCCCTCGTAAATCCCTTTTCAAAGTTTTTGGGATTCTTAAGGGCCTTTTTCAAAAGGCCCTTAAGCCGCCGGAGGCACGCTCTCCCATTCAAGTGTTTATTTGTGAATGGTCCTACTCCCCGATAGCCATCCTCACCATGCGCTCGCAGAGCTCGTCGTAGGGGATCCCTGCGGCGGCGGCGGCCTGGGGGAGGAGGCTGGTGGGTGTCATCCCGGGGAGGGTGTTGGCCTCCAGACACCAGGGGATATCCTGATCGTCCAAAATGAAGTCGAAGCGGGCGTACCCGCGGAGGCGCAGAGCCTCAAAGCCGCGGCGGGTCGCCGTTTCCAGCGCGGCGGCCTGGGCCTCGGTGAGGGGAGCGGGGCACAGCTCGGTGGTCTGCCCCGCCTGGTACTTGTTCTCGTAGTCATAAAAGCCCGTCAACGGGATGATCTCCACCGCGGGGAGCACCTCCCCGCCCAGGACGCTGACCGTCATCTCCCGCCCCATGATGCGCCGCTCGGCCATCAAGGTAGTCTCGTAGCGAAAGGCCGACTCCATGGCGGCCACCAGCTCTGCCCGATCCTCGGGCATGGAAACTCCCACGCTGGAGCCTCCCGAGCAGGGCTTGATGACCAACGGATACCCCAGCTCGGCCTCAATGCGGTCAGCCAGGTTCTCCACCCCGTCGGACAGGTTACAGTAGATCCAGGGGGCGTTCACCACCCCCGCGCGGGTCAGAATCTGCTTGGTCAGATCCTTATCCATGGCCAAGAGACTGCCCACGTAGCCGCTTCCCGTGTAGGGAATTCCTTCCATATCCAGGAAGGCCTGGAGCTGACCGTTCTCTCCCACGTCGCCGTGGAGGGCTACGAACACCGCGTCGGCCTGACGGCAGAGCTCCATCACACCGTCTCCGAGTCGGCGGTCGCCGTTCCCCGTGGCGGCCTTCAGGGCCTCCAGGTCGGGCACGGTACGGCTGACGCGGTAGGGTTCAATGGGGTCGCGGGTGAAGGCGGGAGCCGAGCCGTCCATGGCCCGTCCCGTGTAGAGATCCACCAGGCAGACCTCGTGGCCGCGGCGGATCAGGGCCCCTGCGATCAGGGAGCCCGAGGACAGGGACACCTCCCGCTCGTGGGAGAGGCCGCCTGCCAGTACGGTTATTTTCATAAATGAGGGTCCTTTCTGTGGGTGGGATGTTGTCCCCAGTATATGCGTCGATCCCTCCAAGGGGAACGTGATTTTAGGGCTTGTTTGAAAAATAGCAGTATGGCCAAGAGCGAGCAATTTTTTTGCAGAACAAGCCGATTTTTCGCAGGAATACAGGCAGTATTTCAAGAAAAAGCGGCGCGGTTATGCGGAAAAAGTGCCGCTCTTTGGGCGTGCTGTCATTTTTCAAACAAGCCCTAGTTTCGATCAGGGCAGGGTAATATGCACCACCCGCTGGTTTCCGCCCAGGTCCCGCAACACCGAGACGGCCGCCCCGGGCAGATACTCGGCGCACAGGGTGGGCAAAGCCTCCCCCTGGTCGTAGCCGATCTCCAATAGGATCTGCCCGCCCGGCTTGAGCAGGCGGGGGTAATCCCACAGGATGGCCCGATAGAAGATCAGACCGTCCTCCCCGCCGTCCAGGGCGGCCAAAGGCTCCCGCTTGACCTCGGGAGACAGCTCCCCGATCACGCTTGTGGGAATGTAGGGAGGATTGGACAGAATAGCATCAAAGGGGGCATACGCGGTTAAAGCCTCCGCACCGCCGTTCAAAAGATCGGCCAGGATGGGGGCAAAACGGTTCTCCACCCCGTTATCACGGGCGTTCTTCACCGCCAGGGCCAGGGTCTCGGGAAAGAGCTCCAGCGCGGCGGCGGTCAGGTCGGGGCGATGGGCCAGGGTGGCCACGGCGATACAGCCGCTCCCCGTACACAGATCCGCGAACCGCCCGCCCTTGGGGATACGGCGCAGAGCCGCCTCCACCAGGCACTCGGTATCGGGACGGGGGACCAGGCAATGCTCATCCACGGTAAACGGAAGGCCATAGAACTCCCATTTTCCCAAAATATATTGCAGCGGGTACCGCTCCATCCGCCGTTTGACAGCGGCATCCAGCCCCTCGGCGGCAAACACGCGGTTGCGCTCCAGCATGAGGGTCACCCGCGCAGCGCCCGCAAAATGCTCCAGCAGGAGGGCGGCCTCCTCCGCCGCTTCGTCGATCCCCGCCGAAGCCAGGGCTTCGGTCAGGCTCAGGTATGAGTAGGGCACGGGCTCTCCTTTCTCCGCCGAGGCGGGGTGTTGCGAAATGCTTTCATTGACATTAGTATATCATGTTTTTCCACAAAATGAAAGAGGTATTTGTCACAAAATTCCCCATTTCTTTTTGTCATTTTGCACATAAACCAAAGGCAAATCTGTGCAATTGCACAAAATTGAAAAATTCGAAAAAAAATGTGTCCTTTCCCCTTTGCCAAGGGAATTTTTTGTGCTATAATATAGGCGTATTTGATTTTTGTCCCGTCACCCACCTGTCGGACTCCCTGTCCGCGGGACGCGAGCTTGCTATTCGGAGGTCTATCCATGATCGGTTGTCTCATATCCATGATGAATCTGTCCGCCCCCCGCGCCCTCCCCGCCGAGGAGATTCCCCACGGGCTCCTGATCGCGGAGCTGGTGGCCGCCGTCCTGTTGCTGATCCTTACTTTCCTGTTTCGCATACGTTTCTTGAAGATCATCTGCATCTGCGGCTCCGAGGTCTGCCTGTTTCTGGCCTGCAAGCTGGCCTTCGGCTCCGAGGCCTGGATCACCGACATCATGCGCTGGATCACCGCCGCCGTAGCCTGCATCGTCACGGTCAGCATCGTCAACCGCATCAACTGGAGCGATCTGCGGGACAAATCCGGCAACAATCGCTAATCCCCATCCCATCGACACCGAAAGGATTTTACTATGTCAAACATTGGAAAAACTACCTGGCTCATCCCCGACGGCTATATGAGCGACTCGTCCAAGGGGGAGCTTGTCAGCCACGAGTCGGTCTGCGTGCTCAACCTCTCGGGGGCGACCGCCCATATTGATCTCACCCTCTACTTTGAGGACCGCGAGCCCCTGCGGGGCTTCCACGCCACCTGCGGCCACGAGCGCACCCACCACATCCGCCTGGACAAGCAGGTCAACGATGACGGCCTGTCCATCCCGCGTGAGGTCCCCTACGCCATTCTGGTGGAGTCGGACCGTCCCATCGTGGTGCAGTGCTCCCGCCTGGACGTCACCCAGCCCGAGTACGCGCTGATGACCACCATTGCCTATTGAAAAAAACGGGTTGACCTCGGAAGGGGTCAACCCGTTTTTTGGGGGAGGGGAGCGTGCCTCCGGCGGCTTGAACCTTTTTTGAAAAAAAGGTTCAAGACTCCAAAAAACTTTATATCATTATTTTACTGAGAATTTACGGGGACCACGTTCAGTCGGATATCCCCCGTATCGGTCTTGATCGAGCATTTCCCGCCGACGACCGACTCGGGGACCTCGATCCTTCCCGTATCGGTCTTGACGAGGAACACCTTCTCCGACAGCAGGGTCCCCGTCACGTCGCCCGTGTCGGTTTCCACCGAAATTTCCGCCGCGTCACAGCCGTCGAATTTGATGTCGCCCGTGTCCCGCTCGATCGAAATGCTTCCCTCGGCGACCAGGTTCTTCATGGTCAGATAGCCTGTGCTCCCTTCGGTGGTCAGGTTGCGGCAGGCCACGTTTGTCAGGCGGGTATCACCCGTGGTGACGCGGATGTGCATATCGCCCGCGCAGGACACGTCGGAAGCGGTGATATGCCCTGTGCTCACCGACAGTGCCATCGAACCAACCGAGATATTTTCCACGCGGATGTCGCCCGTAGAGGTCTTGATCTGCAAATACTCCGTGACCGATGCCCGAGTCGTGACGTGGCCCGTACTTGCGGAGATTTCCATGCTTCGGAAGGTGAAATCCTCGGGGATCTCAATATCCCCCGTGCTCTCTCGGACGGTCAGCGTATCATACTCCCCGCGGGGCAGAGAGACGGTCAGCTTGGTGCTTCCGAAGGAGAGTCCGATCATCTCGTACCACTTCCGCGTGTCAATCAGCTCAATGACCAGGGTGCCGTCCTTGACCTCCACCGAGTGGCGCAGGTTCTTCTGCTCGCGGCTGATGATCTCGGTCGTATCGCTGTCCGAGGGAACAAACACGATGTCCACCGTGTCGGTTTGGATGGAGATACGTTCAAAATTCTCGCTGATCTCGTGACGGTTTGTCTCCAGGTCAGACAGCTTGGAAAAATCCCAATCCCGAGGTGACATGACCGCCACCAGCGTGACACCGACCAGGATACATCCCACCACGATCAACAGGATCGCCACCGTAAATCCGATTTTCATACACGTCCCTCCTTTCGGACAAAGCAGGATTTGATCCCCCGCCACATCAGCTTACCCAGCCGCAAAATGCCTTTTTCGGCGGCGTTACAGCCAAAGAAACCCATGATCGCCAGCCCTCCGCAGACCAGCCCCGCCCCCAGCAGGAGCAGGGCCTCCACAGGCCGTGCCGTGGCGAACATCAGCACGCAACTCGCGATACCGCCCAAAAATCCCACGGCAAGGCCCAGGTCGGCAATATACAAGCTGACCCCGACCGCCCACAAAACAATGTAGACCGACAGCACCACGGCACCCAACGCCAACAGCAGAGGAAACCACACGGGAGAGCCCACCGCGATCAGGATAATCTCCCAGACCCGCAGGGCTCGCTTGGGCTTGACCTTGGCCTTGACCAACTTGGGCAGGGACAGGTCCAGCAGGATCTGCTCGGCCACGGTATCCACCGAGCCCAGGGAGGCCACCGCCTCGGTCTCGGTCGCGCCGTTCTCGGTCATGTCATCCAGTATTTCTGTGTAATAATCCAGGGACCCCTGCAGATCCGCCTCGGGGATCCCCTCCAGGTGACCGCGGAGGGCCTCCAGGAATGCTTGCTTGGTTTTGATGTTACTCATGATTTCCCTCCCCCTTGGTTACGAATTTGTAAATGCTCATGATCTCGGCCCACTCGGCCTTGAAGGCCTCGATGCGGGCCAGCCCCGCTTCGGTGATGCGGTAATACTTGCGGAGCCGTCCGTTGTGCTCGGCGGACCGCACCGTCAGAAGCTCCGCCGCCTCCAAGCGGCGCAGAATGGGGTACAGGGTGGACTCCGAAATGTCCACGTAGGGCTTCACGTCCTTGATGATCTGATAGCCGTAGGAATCTTCGTCTTTGATGGCCGCCAGCACGCACACGTCCAACAGCCCGCGTTTGAGTTGTACGTCCATTGTCTCCTCCTTTCACGTCTTACTGCTCGT
>CAYRTP010000014.1:0-26641 GCA_964427175.1 uncultured Clostridium sp.
TCGGGTGGCTCGGCAGACCCCGTGATGGGTGAGTTCTCGGCCAACGGCACCCGCAACGACCTGTCCCACATCCTCGGTGTCATTTCCATGGCGCGCAACGCCGACCTGTACAACAGCGCCACCAGCCAGTTCATGATCTGCAACGCGGATGCCGCCGCCAATACCCTGGACGGCTCCCACGCGGCCTTCGGCTACGTGGTGGCAGGCCTGGAAACCGTTCTGTTGATCTCGGAGGCCGAGGTCACGGCGGGATCGGGTGAGGTCAGCCGTCCCGTGGAGCCCATCATCCTGGAAAAGATCTGCTTCGTCACCCCGAAGTCCGCCGCAACCGAATCCAACGGGTAAGACCGTAAAAAAATTTGGAGGAACTGATTATGAAGATCATCAAGCTTTTGACGGCCGTCCTGGCCCTGACCCTGATGCTGACCGGCCTGGCCGCCTGCCAGCCCGCTTCCGACGGAAACACCGCCGAGACCAACGCCCCCACCGCCAATCCCAACAGTGGCACCAGCGGTACCAATGTGGGTGCCTGCGACATGAACGCCATCGCCGCCGAGATCGACTCCATGAACATCATGGATTTCGAGGAGACCTCGGAGATCAGCGAGTACGTCAAGTTCAAGGTCAAGGGTCACGGCGAGTTCGTGATCCGTCTCCGTAAGGATATCGCCCCCATCACCGTGGACAACTTCCAGACCCTGGTTTCCCAGGGCTTCTATGACGGCCTGACCTTCCACCGCGTCATGAAGGGCTTCATGATCCAGGGCGGCGACCCCAAGGGTGACGGTACGGGCAACTCGGCCAACACCATCCGCGGCGAGTTTGCCGAAAACGGCGTGCGTAATGACCTGTCCCACATCAGCGGTGTCATTTCCATGGCTCGCCGTTCGTACCCCCTGGACAGCGCGTCCTGCCAGTTCTTCGTCTGCAACGCCGATGCCTCCTATTCCCTGGACGGTAAGTACGCCGGCTTCGGCTATGTGGTGGCCGGCCTGGAGACGGTACTCATGATCTCCGACGTGGAGGTGACCTACAACGCCGGCGGTGAGCGCAGTCAGCCTGTGGAGTCGGTGGTGATCGAGAAGGTTTGCTTTGTGACCAAGAAGTAAATATTCACGCGCAAGAAAACCGCTTCCCATAAACGGGAGGCGGTTTTCTGCATATATTTGGTTGGGTGATGTGGTTACTTCAGCATCCGTCTGACCTCTCCCCCGAGCGCCCGCCTATCCCGATAGGCACCGATGACACGGTCTACCTCGGCAGGGGATTCGATGGAGAAAATAAAATGGTGTCGGCCAAGCCCGACTCGGGCGAGCTCCTCGGCGCGGTCGGACATTCCCGTGGGGAGGGAATTGTAGACGATGTTGCGGTGGCCGCGTCCCGCGGGGGAATCCTCACGCAGGATGGGGAAGTCCTTGCCCATGCGGTCCCGCATGACCGCCGTGCCTCGGGCGCAGACCTCACGGCAGACGGCCTCGGGCTTCATGTGGCGGTAGACCTCGCGGATGGCGCACTTCTCCAGAAGCATGAGGGGCAGACGGCCGTAGACCACGGCTCCCACGGCGGATGCGCCGACAGAGGCCCGTATATCCCGCATACGGGGCAAAGTCAGCTCGGGGGACAGAATCACGTCTCCGAAGCCTAAAGCCAAATAGCGGGCCGCGGCGGGGCTGTTGGCGGTATTGAGACGGAAATCCCCGTGGAGGAACAGTGAGTCGGGGTCTGCTCCGCAGGCCTCGGCGGTCTGTCGGATCAGCGGCAGATGCCCGATGTTGCCCACCAGCAAATGGCGGATGCCCGCCTGCAAAGCGGCGGCCAGCTCACGGCTGACGGCCTCGGCCTCCCGATCAAAGATCACGGGGGGCAGGATCAAGCCCCGTTTTTCGGCGGGAACCGCGTCGGGGTGAGCCTTACCCAAAGGCAGGTAGAGAAGATCGAAGTAAGCCGCCGCCGTCGGGGTGATCTGGGCGGGGGCATAGAAGCGGGCGGTGCGGACAAGGAGCACGTCGGTCGCAAGGAAAATGCCCTCTGTCAGCTCGGCGGTCAGAGCCTTGGGCGAGAGGGGGGCATAGCCTTGGGCGGGGTCGGGCATGGCGGTTATGCGGGCCTCGTCCAAGCGGTCCAGGGCCTCACGGCGCAGGGCGTTGAGGCGGGAGAGGGGAAGCATCAGGCCATCCTCCAGCTCGGCGGTGATGGCTTTAGCCGTATAGGGAGTCCCGCCTGTGCGGGAAAGCTGTTTTTCCACCGACTCGGCGGTGAGCGGGGTATTTTCAGCCGCCACGGGCATATCGCCCTCCACCGTCACCGAAACCGTCCGGTTGTCAGTCCCGCCTTGGCGGAACAGAGGTGCCTCGGCGGTGAGGGTTACGGGGGTGTCGGCTTTGGCGGTGAAGGTCATGGACAAGGGCAGATGGGGGGGATATTTGGCGGTAGCGGCCGCCTTTTCGGCGGCGGCGGTGCGCTCCTTGTCCCCTTCGGAGCGGATGCCCATCATGGCGCGGGTGACCGATTCGGTCTGATAGCCGTCGGTGAAGCCTCCGCGGGAGAACAGATCCCCCAGGGCGGCCATCTCATCGGGGGTGGCGGCGCGGTTCTCGTCCAGGAGCTTGCGCCAAATGGAGGTCACGCCCCCCACGTAGCCGGGGGACTTCATGCGCCCTTCGATCTTGAGGGAGGACACCCCCGCCGTGATCAACGCGGGAACGTGGGCGGCCAGGGAGAGGTCCTTGAGGGAGAGGGGATAATTCTCGGACTCGGCCTTGGGGGGACGGCGGCCGCCCTTGGCACACCCGTAGGGCAGACGGCAGGGCTGGGCACATTCGCCGCGGTTGCCGCTCCGCCCGCCCACCACCGAGGAGAACAGGCATTGTCCCGAGTGGCTGACGCACAGCGCGCCGTGGATGAAGACCTCCACCTCCAAGGGACTCCTTTGGACGGCGGCGGTCAGGTCGGGCAGGGAGGTCTCACGGGCAATGACGAATCGGGAAAAACCAAAAGGCACCAGGACCTCACCGACCGAGGCGTTGTGCCCCGATAACTGGGTGCTGGCGTGCAGGGGAAGCTCGGGCAGGGCGCGGTGAATGAGGGCGGCGGCACCCATATCGGCGATGATGAGGGCATCCACCCCCGCCGAGGCCGCCTCATAGGCCGCCTCCAGCGCGTCGGGAAGCTCCCGATCCCATACCAGGGTATTGAGGGTCAGGTAGACCCGACCGCCCATGCGGTGGGCGTGGGTGACCGCCTCGCGGAGCTGGACCGCATCGAAATTATGGGCGTTCATGCGGGCGTTGAAGCGGCTGCCGCCCAGATATACGGCATCCGCCCCTGCCAGAAAGGCGGCCTCCAGGGCCTCGGGAGAGCCCGCGGGGGAGAGCAGCTCGGGCAGGGGACGGGTCTTATGGGGCATGGACATGGTCAATCCACGTCACCGAAGGAGAGGTGGCGGAACATATTGCCCACGCGGCTGCGGGGGCGGGGAGCCTCCTCCACGGGGGGCTTCTCAGCGGCGGGAGCCTTGAAGGGTTCGGGGCGCGCGGGCGCGGGCTCAGCCACGGGGATGGCGGGCTGATCCACCGTCTGCGTCTCAACGGCCTCCGCGGCTTCGGCGGTCTCAACGGTCTCCGTAATCTCCGCGGTCTCCGCGGTCTCCTCATCCTCCTCGGCGGTATCGGCAAAGAGCTCGGCACCCTGTGCCTGGGCATCGGCCACCTCGGCAAAGAAGGCGGCGGGGGAGATGGGATCGGGAGCCACGGGAACCTCGGCCTCCTTGGTCAAAAGGGAGCGCAGAACGGCGTTCTCACTGCGGAGACGCTCCAGCTCGGCGGACTGATCGGCGTTGCGCTCCTTGAGTCCCTCCAGTACCAGGGCGTACTTGTCACAACGCTCGTCCAGCTCTGCGATCTGGGTCTGGAGGCTGACGCGGTCAGCGGCGAAATCCATGGCGCACAGGAGGGCGGCCTCGGTCTTGGGGCAACGGCTCTTGAGGTAGATCTCCCGCATCTTACGGTCCAAAAGACCTCGGATGTGCTCTACCTCCTCGGGAGCGGCATCGGCGATGACGCTGAGCTGAATATCGGCTATGTTGAGGGTGAACTTCTGCTTCATAGGTGTCCGTCCTTTCGTCCACCGCCATATTTTGACACTTTTTTGCCGGATGGCGGCAGAATTATAAAAAATGTACTTGCAATTCAACGCATTTGGGAGTATAATAAAGGCAATACCCCCACTACCCCTTATTATAATACAAAAATCTCGTATTGAAAAGGGTATTTCGGTAAATTTTTCAAAGAAAGTGTTAATTTTTTATGAGTATGCTGGAAAATAGCCGCCGTATCGTGGTCAAAGTGGGTACCTCTACCCTGACTCACTCCACGGGGGCACTGAATCTGCGCCGCATCGGAGCCATGGTGCGGGTGCTGTCCGACTTCAAGAACGCGGGCAAGGAGATTGTGCTGGTCTCCTCGGGTGCCGTCAGCGCGGGCGTGGCCAAGGTGGGTGCCGCCCGTCCCTCCACCATTGCCGAGAAGCAGGCCATGGCCGCCATTGGCCAAAGCGAGCTCATGCGGCTCTACGATCAGCTTTTCTCCCTCTACGGCCACACCGTGGCCCAGGTGCTTCTGACCCGTGACGTGTTGGACAATCCCGTCCGCCGCGACCTGGCCGAGAACACCTTCGAGAGCCTTCTGTCCATGGGCTGTGTGCCTATCGTCAACGAGAACGACCCCGTCTCCACCGACGAGCTGACCAAGTTCGGCGGAAACGACATCCTCTCGGCCTACGTGGCACGAGTCTGCCACGCCGAGGTGCTCATCAACCTGTCCGACGTGGACGGCCTTTTTGACCGCGATCCCCGTAAGCACGCCGATGCCAAGCTCATCGAGCGGGTGGAGTCCCTGTCCGAGGATCTGCTGGCCACCGCGGGCGGTGCGGGTACCGAGCGCGGTACGGGCGGTATGGAGGCCAAGCTCCGCGCCGCCGCCCTGTCCACCGAGGCGGGTATCCCCATGTTCATCATGAACGGCCACAACCCCGAGATCCTCTACCGTCTCTTGGACGGCGAGCACGTGGGTACTTATTTTACTGCGATAAAGAACAAGTAATACTAATTCACAAACAAAAAATTAAATGGGAGAGCGTGCCTCCGGCGGCTTGAACCTTTTTAAAAAAAGGTTCAAGACTCCAAAAACTTTAAAAAAGGATTTTGGGTTGTGCTGCTCCTATATCAAGAAAAACTCGGTTACCCCCATGGGGCCCCCGCCCCATTCGTATAAGCACTACATAGCCCCACTTCCCATTCCCATTTCCAGGAAAGGAGTTCACCTATGAATCCCTATTTGTGCGTGACCTATGCCCAGGACGATCGGCAGGAATCCGATCTTTTTTGCCGTAGTCTGACGCGGTACGGCTTTCGCTACAGCTGTATCAACCAGCTCAGCGACCCCGACCGACGGGGGGAGATCCTGGCCCAGTCCTCCCTGCTCATCGCCCTGACCTCGTCTGCGGCGGTCAAGGCCGAGACCGTGGCCTCGGATATCCGTCACGCGCTGGAGCGGGGGCTGAGTGTGCTTTGCGTCAGCCTGGAGGAAAACGAGCTGGACCACCGTTTCTGTACGGGCACCGCGGGAGGTGCCGTGCTGATCCCCTCTCCCTCCGAGGACACCACCGACCGTCACGCGCTGACCCTCTTTGTCCACCGTCTGTTCGTCCGCCATTTGGCCCGCTATGGGGACTGCTTTACCGAGGCGCGGTGCGACGATAATGTCTACGGCCGTCTCATCCGTTGCGCCTACTACGCCCATTGCGGCGACGGAGAGGCTTGTTTCGAGCTGGGCCGCGCTTACGAGCTGGGACTGGGAGTCCCCATGCTGGAAAAGGAAGCGGCGATCTGGCTGGGGAAGGCGGCGGAGCAGGGTATCACCGATGCGCTCATCCGCATAGGTCAGCTGAAGTTGGCGGGAAACGGGACCGATCGGGACCCCGAGGGGGCCTTCGGTACGTTTGTCCGCGCCGCCGAGCTGGGGGACATTCGGGGTGTCTATCGCCAGGCCCTCTGCTACCTGGATGGCCAGGGAGTTATAAAAGACCCCGTCCACGCCATTGAGTGTCTGAAACTGGCCGCGGCACAGCAGTACGCCCCTGCCATCTATCGGCTGGCCATTCTCCATCGGGAGGGCGTGGGGGTGGACCGTGACGTACATACCGCCCTTCGCTACCTCTACGCCGTCTGCAAGCGGGGCTACACCGACGAGGACGACACCCTCATCCCCCTGCCCATTTCGGTGTACGGGGATCGCCGTCCCATCCGCTATACCTGCATCACCATGCGCCAGATGCGCCATACCCGTCTGACTGAGCAGACCCAATCGGCCTCGGGACGGCGTTCCCGCGCTTCGGCGGATCGAAGCTTCGGACGCAATATCATCCGCTCCCGTGAGCTCCCCGAGGACCGCTGGGTCTACCGTTTGGGGGTTCTTTACGCATCCGAGTACGGCAGAGTCTCGGACGAGGAGGTGGATACCATAGACTCCTACTCCATCTACGAGGAGGAGTGGACCCGTGCCGATGCCGCCCTGGCGGCCTATGAGCTGGGACGGCTCTTGGCCGTGGGTAGCCCCGCCGACAACCTGCGTCCCTCTCCGACACGCGCCCTGGTGTGGTACCGCTACGCCGCCCGCCTGGGGCATACCGAGGCTCTGTACGAGTTGGGCGATGCCTACCGACGGGGCTACGGTACCCCTGCGGATACCGCCCGTTCGGTGGAGCTGTTCCGCCTGGCCGCCGATAGAGGCAGTGAGCGGGGACAGTTCGCCTATGCCGTCTGTTGTGAGCGGGGTATCGGCATGGCGGTGGACCAGCGCGAGGCCTTCCGCCGCTACAAGCAATCCGCCGAGGGCGGCTTTGCCCCTGCTCAAAACAACCTGGGCGGATGCTACGAAGCCGGTATCGGCGTGCCCCGCAATATGGTGGCGGCGGTGGAATGGTACGCCTCGGCGGCCAACGCCGGCCAGCCCGACGGTCAGTGCCGATTGGGCATTTGTTACGAATTGGGGCGGGGCGTTTCGGTGGATATGGACAAGGCTCTCCGCCTCTACGACCTGGCCGCCGAGCAGGGCCATGCCTACGCCCTGTATCGACGCGCTCTTTGCTACGATCGGGATACCCGTGCCGACGGGGAAGGGGAGCCCGAGACCTTAGAGGTCGAGATGGTGACCGCCTCCGAAGGCCGCCGTGACTCTATCCACCGCCACGGAGATGACCGTCTCCCTGCGGAAACCGAGCACCGCGTGGCGATTGACCACACCCGCGCAGCGGCCCTGTACAAGCGGGCGGCGGACTTGGGGGTTCCCGAAGCGGCCTACGCGCTCTACCTGTGCCACCGCCTGGAGCGGGGGATCTCCCGTGACGAGCGGGCAGAGATCCGCTACCTGCGTTGGGCGGCGGAGGGCGGATGCCTGCAAGCCTCCTACGAGCTGGGGCTTTGTTACATGGAAGGGAACGGTCTGCCCCGCGATCAGCGGGCCGCCGTTGCCCGCTTTACCCATACGGTGGGGCTGTGGCGGGCCTGCCTGGAGGACTCTCGGCTGATGGCTCATTTGTCCGAATCGGGCAATCTGCCGCCTGATGCCCTCACCCTCCGCCAAGCGGCGGGCGGTGCCCTGTATATGCTGGGCTACTGCGCTCTGTACGGTTTGGGTGAGGGGCGGGACAACCGCACCGTGGATCCTGCGGTCAAGCCCGATCCCGCTTCGGTGGCCAAGGCGGCGGCCCTGTTCCGCGAGGCCGCCGAGATCGACCACGTGGGGGCTGTCATCATGCGGGGCGACCTCCATGCCTACGGTCTGCTCAACCTGGATACGGTCTCGGGGGCAGATGAATCCCTGGACCTGTACCTGGATGCCATCCAGCTGGGGACCATCCAAAGCGGTACCGAAAAATATACCCGCGGGATCTCCCTGCGGGATCCCACCGATAACACCATGGACGCGCTGATGTCGGTGGCCGAACGGGCACTGGCCGTAGCCCGTGATCCCGAAAGCTCGGGGGATGCCCATATGGCGCAAGTGAACGCCTGGCGATCCTACTCGGACTGTGCCGCGCGAGGCGGTACGGATGCCCTGGTTGCCATGGCCGAGTGTCTGTACCGTGGGTGGGGAACGGCTCCCAATCCCACCGCCTCTATGCGGATGCTCCGCCGCGCCGAAGCTATGAACGGGGGCCGTGTGGAGGCTTCCCTGTGGCTGGGCGATTTTCTGCGTAGTCAGTGGGGCGGTACGCCCAACCCCGACGAGGCGGATGAGGTCTACCTGCGGGGGTTGGAGTGCCCTTGCCTGGAGTCCGAGTGCGGCCCCTACACCTTCGGTCTGCGTCGGGTGGACCGCAAACGGCGGGACATCCGTGCCCGTGCCGAGATCCTGTACCGTTTGGCGACCCTGCGCGCTCTGTACTACGCCGACACCGCCAACCGTCGGGAATCTTTCCTGTACCTGGCCGAGGCCATTCTGATGGGACATACCGACGCTTTGGATGACCTGGCCCGCATTTTTGACTATGAAAGGAAGCATCCCCGCGTGTCATCGGGACAGGACAACCGCCGCCGATGGTTGGGCATGGGACGGAAGGCCAGGGTCCGTCGCCGTATGCGGGAGAACGACGGGATGCTGAATCGGAACCACCGCGCCTTCCACGTCTACCAGGAGTGGTTGAGCGACTACTATACCGCCCGATTGCCCGAACCTCTGCCCTTCAGCTACGCCATGAAGCCCACCGCCATCCCCACGGACCTGCCCGAGTACGTGACGGCTCCCGTCACCGAGCTCATGAGGGCCAACGCTCTGCAATATCTGGGTGAGTGCTTCTACGAGGGCTTCGGGCTGCCCGCCGATGCCGCCGCCGCCGTGACCTGCTATCGGGCGGTGCTGGCCCATGATCCCAAGAGCGGTCCCAACCCGACCCGATCGGTGGTCCAGGCTACCTACAGTCTGGGCTGGTGCCTGGTCTACGGCAAGGGGACCGCGGTCAACTGCCAGGAGGGTATCCGGCTTCTGACCTCGGTTTCCAGGTTCCACGCGGGTGCCTGCTACACCTTGGGTGTCTGCCATGAGGAGGGCCGAGGTGTGGTGACCGTTGACTACCGAGAAGCCGTCAAGTTCTACCGTAAGGCCCAGCGCCTGGGCCACCCCGAGGCCGCCGTGCGGGTGGCCGCCCTGGAGAAACAGCTCCGAGCGAGGGGGAGTGGGGTGTGAGAATGGGAAAACGTGCCTCCTGGCGTCCGACAGGCAAAGCCTGTCAGGGGCTTTTGCAAAAGCCCCTTAAGAATCCCCAAAACCTTTAAAAAAGGGATTATTGGGCTGCAAGAGGACACCAGGAGCCATAGCGGTTATCACCATGGGGCCCCTGCCCCATTGGTGCATGGACCGAAATCGCAAACGAATATCGCCCCCACAGGCATTTGCCTGTAGGGGCGATTCTTTTGGTTAGGGCTTCACGCCATCCGTTAATGCATGAAGCGGGGAAGGATGCCGCGTCCCTCGGGGCCCTGATCGGTGACGGTGGGAGGATCACCGGCATCGCCGTCAGGGGCGACCGTACCCGCGTCGGGGTCCATGGGCTTATCGGTGTTCGAGCCGGAGCCGTTGTTGTTCCCCGTGGAGGGCGTGGTGGTCGTCTGGTTGCCGCCGGCCGTCGTGTCGCCGGGGTTTTTATCGTCGTTTCGGGTACAGGCGACCGAACACAGCATGACCGAGGACAGGATCAGCGCGGAAAGACCCAACGCCGCCGCCCGTTTGGTGCTTTGGTTTGCTTTCATTGTATGACCATACCTTTCGGGCAAGGCTCGCGGTCGGTTCGAAGGGCTCCGAGCCGCACCTTGCCGGGATGTTTCGCGCGATGCGACCCCTGCGGGGCCTTTTCAGTCCCACAGGGAGAGTCACAGCCTGTGGTTTACAGCAGGCCGTGACCTGTTGTAAGTACCATTGAAATCTGAGCAGATGCTTCCGCCTCGATCTTCGTCTGTGGCTCTGTGGGTAGTATGGACATACGGGATGACGGGTATGAGTGGAAAAAATTGGCCGATCATTTTTGAAAGTTTTTTCAGGATTCTTAAGGAGCTTTTTTTCAAAAAAGCTCCTTAAGTGGGGTTTGGGGCAAAGCCCCAAAAGGCTCTCCCGTGGCGGGGAGAGCCTTTTGCGTTACGTAAACTGCGCGTTATACAGCGAAGCGTAGAATCCGCCCGCCGCGAGCAGCTGGTCATGGGTGCCCGCCTCGGTCACCAGGCCGTCGCGGACCACCAGGATGCGGTCGGCGTTCTTGACGGTGGAGAGACGGTGGGCAATGACGAAGCAGGTCCGCCCCTTCATGAGCTCGTAGAGGGCATCCTGGATCAGCTTTTCGGTGCGGGAGTCCACGTTGGAGGTGGCCTCGTCCAGAATCAGGATGGGCGCGTCCGACAGCATGGCGCGGGCGATGGTCAGGAGCTGCTTCTGGCCCTTGGAGATGTTCACGCCGTCGTCCGAGAGAACGGTCATGTAGCCCTCGGGCAGGGACTCGATGAAATGGTGGATGTGCGCCGCCTTGGCCGCCTTCACCACGTCCTCCATGGTGGCACCCTCGGTACCGTACACAATGTTATCGTAGACCGTACCGCAGAACAGCCAGGTGTCCTGAAGCACCATGGTGTAGGCCCGCCGCAGGCTGTCGCGGGTCAGATCGGTGATCTCGTGGCCGTCCACGGTGACGGTGCCGCTCTGCTTGTCGTAGAAGCGCATGAGCAGGTTGATGACCGTGGTCTTGCCCGCGCCCGTGGGACCTACGATGGCGATGAGCTCGCCCTTGTCGGCGTGGAGGTCCAGCCCGTGGAGGATCTCCTTCTCGTGGACGTAGCCGAAGCGGACCTTGTCCATGTCCACGATGCCTCGTGTGTCGGTCAGCACGTGAGCATCCGCCTTGTCCGCAGGCTCGGCGGGCTCGTCCAGCAGATTGAAAATGCGCTCCGCCGCCGATGCCGCCGACTGGAACTCACTCAAAATATTGGCAAACTCGTTGATGGGGCCCGAGAACTTGCGGGAATACTGCACGAAGGAGGACACGTCGCCCAGGTTGATGATGAGCAGGGGATGGAGCCCCGTCACGGTCAGGGTCATGAGGTAGAAAACGCCGCCCAGTACCGTAATGAGGGTCAGGGAAAGATTGTTGACGAAGTTGACCGTAGGGCCGATGACCGATCCCTGGTAGTCGGCGCGGGAGTAGGCCTCGCAGGCCTCGCGGTTGTGCACGTCGAAGCGAGAAACGATCTCGGATTCGCTGTTGTAGGCCTTGATGGTGCGGTGGCCCGACAGCATCTCCTCGGCGTAGCCGTTGAGCTCGCCCAGCATGGCCGAGCGCTTGCGGAACAGGGGGCGGATCTTCTTGGTCTTGTAGCGGGTGAACAGGATGGACACGGGGACCGTGATCACGAAGACGCAGAGGAGCAGGGGGGAGATGATGAGCATCATGACCAGGGAGCCCACCACCGTAATGACGCTGGCGCAGATCTGCAGCAGATCGTGGGACAGGGACGCGTTGACCGTGTCGATATCGTAGGAGATGTGGGAGACGATCTCACCCGTCTGATGGGTGTCGAAGTAGCTGACGGGGAGCTCGGTCAGGTGGGCGAAGACCTCCTTGCGCATGGTGTAGGAGATCCGCTGGCTGATCCAGGCCATGAGCACCGCCAGGATGTAGGACATGACCGCCGAAACGGCGTAGAAGATGATGAGGAGGATGCAGTAGGCCTTGACGGTCTCAAAATCCACCGCCCCCTTGGCGTTGGCACCGTCGAAGGGGTTGATGGCGTTGATGACGATACCCGACAGGGCGGGTCCCGCCAGGGCCAGGAGGTTGGAGGCCAGCATCATGATGAATGCGGCCAGCATGGCCCACTTGTAATGGAGCATATAGCGCAGGACGCGGCCCAGGATCTGGGTGCGGCGGCCCTTGTCCATTTTTTGATTTTGAGCGGCGCGGGGATCGTTGATGGAACGGCCCATGCCTCGGTTCTGATTATTCAAGGATAGCACCTCCCATCTGGGATTCTGCGATCTCGCGGTAGACCGCGCAGGTCTCGTGGAGCTGATCGTGGGTTCCGCATCCGATGACGGCACCCCGGTCCATGACCAGGATGAGGTCCGCGTGCTTGATGGAGCTGACACGCTGGGCCACGATGACCGTGGTGGGGGCGGTGTCCCCCAGCTCGGCGGCATCCTCCTGCAGAGCCTTGCGGAGGGCGGCATCGGTGCGGTAGTCCAGGGCCGAGGAGGCATCGTCCAGCACCAAAATGTCGGGATGGCCCGCCAGGGCGCGGGCGATGAGCAATCTCTGCTTCTGACCGCCGCTCAGGTTGGTGCCCTTGACGGTCAGCTTGTGGTCGTAGCCCTCGGCCAGCTTGGAAATGAATTCGTGGGCCTGGGCCATGGTGGCGGCACGGACCACCTGCTCGTGGGAAATATCCCGCCCAAAGCGGATATTGTCCTCAATGCTCCCCGCGTAGAGGAAGTCATTCTGCATGGCGATGCCGAAGCGTCCGCGGAGCTCCGAGGGGGTCATGGTGCGGATATCCCGCCCGCCGATGCGGATGGTGCCGTCCTCGCGGGGGACCTGGTAGAACCGCATGAGCAGGGAGAGCAGGGTGGTCTTACCGCTGCCCGTGGCACCGATGATACCCAGAGTCCCGCCTCGGGGCAGGTCGAAGGATACGTCGCAGGTGTTGAGGGTCTTGCCGCGGTAGGAGAAGTTGACCTGCTCAAAGGAGATGTAGCGGTCGCTATTTTCGGGCAGAGCCATAGCCCCTGCCGAGGCGGCCTCGCTGACATCCTGCCCCTTGGCATCCAGGACCTCACAGATGCGGTTCATGGAGGCGGCACCCTTGGTGGTCATCATGAAGATACGGGTGATGGACAAGAGGGCGTTGGAAAGGATGGTGAAATACTGGATGAAGGAAATAATGGTACCGGGCAGACACAGTCCCTGGTTGACCCGCAGAGCACCCACGAACATCACCGCCACCAACCCGACGTTGAGAAACAGGTTGATCAGGGGATTGGACACCGACATATTGGCCGAGGCGCGGAGGCTGTCCCGTGCCAGTTGGTCATTGACCGTATCGTAACGTCCCCGCTCGTACTCCTTGCGGGACAGAGCCTTGATGACACGGATGCCCTGGGTATCCTCGCGGACCACCCGTACCATCGCGTCGCCCGCTTG
Organism: uncultured Clostridium sp.; assembly: GCA_964427175.1. Lineage (GTDB taxonomy): Bacteria > Bacillota > Clostridia > Oscillospirales > CAG-272 > CAMEON01. The sequence continues at coordinate 13,237 of CAYRTP010000014.1, forward strand.
CTGGGACTCGCGGAACAGGGGAACACCCCGCTTGGACACGATCCACACCGTCAGCACGATGAGGGGCATCACCGAGAACATCACCAGGGTCAGTACAGGGTCCAGGGCCAAGGTGATGAGCAGACCGCCCACCAGCAGAATGGGGGCGCGGACACCCAGCCGCTGCATCATGCCCACCATGTGGTGGACGTTGTAGGTGTCGGAGGTCAGACGGGACTCCAGGGATGGCACCGTAAAGGCATCCGCCTGGGCGCAGGACAGCCGCATGGTGGAGTCAAAGAGATCGTGGCGGATAGCGGTGGCCACGTCCTTGGCCACGAAGGCCGCCATACGGTTGGCGATGATGTTGAATACCAAAGCCGCCACGGCGCAGACCGCCATGACCCCGCCCCACAGCAAAATGGAGCGCACACCGCCTTGGATGTTCCCCGCGCTTGCGTAGTTGACGATGATCTCGTCCAGGATCATACCCAGTATGTAGGGGAGCGCCAATTCCACCAGCGTACCTGCGATCTTAATGGTGAGTCCCACCGACATCCGCCCCATGAAGGGCCTCAGGTAGGCAAACAGACGTTTCAAGCTGAATCAACTCCTTCCAAAAATTCAGATGTATGCAATCAATATAATTATAACACAAAAATACCTGTATTGCAAGTTCTTTGCCGCAAAAAGACAAAAAACTGCCATACAGGTATAAAATAGAGAGAAAACCCTCATTTCACCCGTCGGATGCGGGCGATGAAGAAGCCGTCGGTGCGGTTTTCGTCGGGGAGGAGGGTCACCATACCGCCCTCCGAGATAATATCCGAAACCGAGCCGTCCTTGGCGGGGAAAGCGAAATTCAAGGGCTCGAATTCGGGGTGAGCGGCCAGGAACGCGGTCACCACGTTCTGATTCTCGGCAGGAAGGATAGTGCAGGTGGAGTAGACCAGCACCCCGCCCACTTTGAGGTAACCCGCCGAGGCCTCCAGGATGGCCGCCTGAATAGCGGGGAGTCGGGCCGATTCGGCCAGGTCCTTGTGGCGGATCTCGGGCTTCTTGGCGATGACACCCAGGCCCGAGCAGGGAACGTCGCAGAGCACCCGATCACACGTGCCCAGCAGATGGGGGGCGGGGTCACGGGCATCCCGTTCGTCAGCGGTGACAATGGAGAGCCCCAGCCGTTCGGCACCTGACGTGATGAGGGACAGCTTGCTCTTGTGGAGATCAAAGGCGTGGACCTCACCTTGATTCTTCATGGACAGGGCGATGCCGAAGGTCTTGGAGCCGGGGCAGGCGCAGGTGTCGGCCGCCACGTCTCCCGATCGCGCGTCCAAAGCCGCCACGCAGAGCTGGGAGGCCTCGTCCTGGACAAAGAAATCCCCTCGCTCAAAGGCCTCGGTGGCAGTCAAAGCTCCCTCGGGCACCCGCAAAGCGTGGGGCGCGTAGAGGGCGGGCTTGACGGTCAATCCGTGGGAAGCCAGGTCCTCGGCCAAAGCCTCGGGAGTGGTCTTTTCGGTGTTGACCCGCACCGTAATGGGGGGCTTGTCCCCAAAGGCGGTCAGAACCGACAGAGCACGCTTGTAGCCCAACGCCTCGGCAAAAATCTCACACAGCGACACGGGAACGCCGCAGCAGACCGCCATAGCCTTCATAGGATCGGCCAGATCGGGGAATCGTGCTGTCCAGTCGGCGGGGGTGGTCAGCTTGTTCTCCCGCGGAGCCCGGCTTCCGTCGGACGCGGGGGGCAGGGAAGCCTCAAACCGCAGGTAGGCCCGCAGGACGGCGTTGACGTACCCCGATACCTTGCGGGGGACCAGGGAGACCGTCTCGTCCAGGGCGGCGTGATCGGGCACGCGGTCCAGGTATATGAGCTGGTAGAGCCCCATGCACAGAGCCAGGCGGACGCTGTCGTCCAGCTCGGCCGCGGGACGGGAGGAGAACTTGCCCAACAGGTATTCCAGGGTGGTCTTGCGCTCGATCACGCCGTAGACCAGGGCGGTGTAGAGATGCCGATCCGCATCGCTCATGGGATTGCGGCGCAGAGCCGTGTCCACCGCGATGTTTCCGTATTTGCCCCGCTCCACGGCAATCAGCGTGGATAACGCCAGCGCACGGGGTGACGTGTTGGAGTTTGCCATAGGGTGCTCCTTAGATTGGTATTGATAAAAAACTTTTTTAAAAGTTTTTTGGAGTTCTTAGCACCTTTTTGCAAAAAGGTGCTAAGCTGCCGGAGGCACGCTCTCCTATATCTCGCTGTACCCGCCCAGGAAGGCGAAGGTCTCACAGCTTCGCTCCAGGTCATCCAGCAGGTAGCGGATGCGCTCCTCGGCGGGGGAGGCCTCGAAGTCGAAGTAGAACCGCATATCGAAGTCCCGCCCCTCGATGGGACGGTTTTCCAGCTTGGTCAGGTTGACACCTTGAGCGGTGAACTTGGCCAGGGTGGTGTACAGGGAGCCTGGCTCGTGAGGCAGGGTCAGCATCAGGCTGATCTTGGTGGCACCGGGGAAGATTTTCAGATCCTTGGCGATGCAGATGAAGCGGGTGTCATTGCGCCCCGCGTTCATGATGGTGTTGCCGTCGGCGATCTGCTCCAGGCGGTACAGGGAAGCGCAGGACTCCGAAGCGATGGCGGCTACGTCATCCCGATCCATGGCGGCCACGGTAGCGGCGGCCTCGGCGGTGTTGCGGCAAACGTGGGTCTTGATCTCGGGGTGGGCCTCTAAGAAGCGGCGGCACTGGCCCAGGGCCTGGCTGTGGGAGTAGACCTCGCGGATGTTCTCCAGCTTGGTGCCGTGCTTGGCCAACAGGCGGTGGTCAATGCGGAGCTTGATACTGCGGACGATGCAGAAGTTGTACTTCTGCATGAGGTCGTAGACCTCGTTGACCGTGCCGTAGGTGCTGTTCTCGATGGGGAGCACGCCGAAATCGCAGTCCCCCCGCTCCACAGCCTCGAAAACGTCCCCGAAGGTGCCGTAGTAGCGGATGCGGGGCAGGCTGAACAGACGGTCAGCGGCGATCTGGCTGTAGGCACCCTCCACACCCTGGCAGGCTACCTTGCCCCCGTCGGGGAACAGGAAAGGGGTGGTCTCCATGGCCCGCAGGATGCGCTCGGATACGTCCTCGGGATGGGACTCGGCGTGGGCGGCGGCCAGCAGGTTGGACTGACGGGCCTTGGACAGGTCCATCATGACGGTGAAAAAAATCTTGGCGTAGTAACGGTAATCATCCCCCGCCAGGTCGGCCATGTCGGCCAGGATCTCCCGCTCTCTCGTGCGGTCGTAGACCGGGAGCCCGTGCTCCCGCTTGTAGTCGGCCACGTCGGCGGCTACGTCCATGCGGCGGCAGAATTTCTCCACCAGCTCGCGGTTCAGCGCGTCGATCTCGGCGCGGCTTTCTTTGATATCTCTTGCCATAGGGTTGCTCCTTTTAGGAGAGCGGGGAACGAGGGGCTCCGCCCCTGGTCTCGTTGCGACTCGGTCGCACCGCGGCCCTGACCGCCACCGGCGGTCATTCACTACCGCGGTGTCGCTTCGCTACCCCCGCATGAACCTTTTTTAGAAAAAAGGTTCATGGCTCCAAAAAACTTGAATAAAATTAGGGTATATGAGGAAATTCCGTCTAAATTCGTACAGGGGAAGGCAAATGCCTTCCCCCAAGCGGTTTTATTCAACGGAAATGACGAAGTCGTAGAGGGGCTGGCCGCCGTAGAGCAGGTTGCACTCGGCACCGGGTACCTCGGCCTTCATCTTTTCAAAGATGATCTGTGCGTTCTCCTCGGAAACGTCACCGCCGTAGAGGACGGTCACGAAGGAGGCATCGGGGAAGTTGCGGATCATTTCCAGGATGATGATCTCGTAGTCGGTACCGGTGTAGCCGATCTTGCGGTCGCACAGGCCCATGTACTCACCGGCCTTGATGGACAGACCGTCAATGGCGGCATCCTTGACGGCGCGGGTGACCGACAGGGTGTGGACGCAACCGAAGGTCTCGGTCATGGCGGCGGCATTGTCCTCAGCGGAGGCAGTCTCGTCAAAGGCCAGCATAGCCGACATACCCTCGGGCACACTGCGGGTCTCCAGGACGATGACCTTCTGTGCGGAGGCCATGCCCTCGGCGGCCTCGGCATCAATGATAGCGGCGGCCTGCTTAGCGACCATGATGATGTTCTTGTTGTTGGGCAGAACGAATACCTCGCGGCCGCGGGTCTTGCGGATGGCATCCAGCAGATCGTCGGTGGAGGGGTTCATGGTCTGACCGCCGGTGACGATCTCATGGACACCCAACTCGCGGAAGATGTTGGCGGTACCCTCGCCCAGGCAGACCGACACGAAGCCGAAGTCCTTGTCGGGGGTCAGATCTACGGGCTTCTTGGCCTCGGCGGCCTTCTCGCCCGCGGAGGTCAGGGCAGAGTGCTGCTTCTTCATATTCTCGATCTTGACCGTCTCCAGATCACCGTACTTGACGGCCTCGGAGAGAACACGGCCGGGATCGTTGGTATGGACATGGACCTTGATGATCTCCTCGTCGTCGATGAAGACCATGCTGTCGCCCAGGGGGGAGATGAAGTTCTTGAAGGCCTCAGCCGTGCCCTCGCCGCGGAAAGCGTCGGACTTGCCCACGATGCACTCGGTGCAGTAAGCGAAGGTGATGGAATCGGTGTCGAACTCACCGAAATCGGCACCTTCCTGAACCTCGTCATCACTGCCTTCAACGGCGGCCACGTCGTGGCCCTTCAGGGAGGCCAGCATACCCTTGAGCATGGTAACGAAGCCCTGACCGCCTGCGTCAACCACGTTGGCCTGCTTCAGGACGGGGAGCATCTCGGGGGTCTGCTCCAAAACCTCCTCGGCGGAGGCCACCAGACGCTCAAAGAAGGCCTCGGGGTTGCCGCGGAACTGCTCGCTCTCGGCCTCAGCGATCTCGGCTGTGCCGCGCATGACGGTCAGAATGGTGCCCTCGGCGGGCTTGCTGACGGCACGGTAGGCCTCGTTGGTACCGCTGCGGATGGCCTTGGCGATATCGTCGGAATCCGCCTTCTCCAGGCCCTCGAAGGACTTGGCCATACCACGGAAGAACAGGGACAGAATGGCACCCGAGTTACCGCGGGCAGCGCGGAGCAGGCGATTGGCCACACGGCCGGCGCACTCGGCCAGAGTACCGGGCTCTACCTGGATCTCGCGGGCGGGCTTCATAGTCAGGGACATATTGATACCTGTGTCGCCGTCGGGTACGGGGAATACGTTCAGATTGTTGATCTCGGTCTTTTCGGTATCCAGAGAATTTGCCGCGGATGCGACCATTTTTTGGAACTTCTCGCCGTCAATAACAGTTTTAGACATAATTCAAACCAAGCCTTTCATCATTTTTTACGTTTTACGGTAAATGGTGTAGGGGGCGCGTATAAGGGAAGTGCGATAAAAATTTACAGGTAATTCGGGTAGGCGCTTACAGCAGGTCGGCCACGTCCAGGACCAGACGCTCGGTCTTGTCCCAGCCGATGCAGGGGTCGGTGATGGACTTACCGAAGCCGTCCTCGGTGACCTTGCGGGCACCGTCCTCCAGGTAGCTCTCGATCATGAAGCCCTTAACCAGGCGGTTGACCTCAGCGTTGTGGCGGCAGGCGTGGAGGACCTCCTTGCAGATACGGGGCTGCTCCAGGTACTTCTTGCCCGAGTTGGCGTGGTTGGTATCCACGATCGCGGCCGGGTTGACCAGGTGGGAGAACTCGGTGTAGAGGGCGGCCAGGTGGGTCAGATCCTCGTAGTGGTAGTTGGGCAGGCTGTGGCCCTGCTTGTCCACGTAGCCGCGGAGGATGGCGTGGGCCAGGGGGTTACCCGAGGTCTCCACCTGCCAGCCGCGGAAGATGAAGGAGTGGCCCTGCTGAGCGGCGGTCATGGCGTTCATCATGACCGACAGGTCGCCGCCGGTGGGGTTCTTCATACCCACGGGAACGCCTATGCCGCTGGATACCAGGCGGTGCTCCTGGTTCTCCACCGAGCGCGCGCCGATGGCCACGTAGGAGAGCAGATCGTCCAGATAACGGTAGTTGGCGGGGTAGAGCATCTCGTCCGCGGTGGGGAGACCGAACTCGGTCAGCACGCGGGTGTGGAGCTCACGGATGGCCAGAATGCCCTTGTACATATTGGATGCCGCGTTGGGATCGGGCTGATGGAGCATACCCTTGTAGCCGGCACCGGTGGTGCGGGGCTTGTTGGTGTAGATACGGGGGATGAGGATGAGCTTGTCGGCCACGCGGTCCTGGAGCAGGCGCAGACGGCGGACGTACTCAATGACAGGCTCCTCGCTGTCGGCCGAGCAGGGGCCGATCACCAGGATCTTCTTGTCACACTCACCCGTAAATACGCGGGCGATCTCGGCATCGCGGGCGGCCTTGCAGGCGGCCGCGGCGGAGGAGACGGGATAGCGTTCCTTGGTCTCCTGGGGGATGGGCAGTTTGTTAATGAAATTCATGGACATAACTTGTTTCTCCTGATTCTTCCCGTCGGAAGGCTGGGGCGGGGGGACGCGGAGTCGCGTGAGAACCTCGGTCTTGCGGCGAATTTTCATGGTCCGAACCCGATGAAACACCGCTCTGAGGCTACGGGTACAGACATACATCATAATTATACCCGAAATATGTTGATTTGTCAAGTGTTTTTCGCTGTTTTTGCTTTAATTCACCGAAAAATTGTAAAAATATGCTTCATATATGCAGGCAAAAACAAGGATTTTGGCCATTTAGCGAGGCCCGTCGGAAAAACGCGGAATTTTGCGACCACTTTTTTTGGAAAAGGGGTTGCAATTTTGAAAGGTTTATGGTATAATAGCAAGGTATGAAATCAATACCTACCCGTGGCACAGCTGGATAGCGCGTCAGACTCCGACTCTGAAGGTCGAAGGTTCGAATCCTTTCGGGTAGGCCACAGAAAAGGGCATCGCGTAGCGGTGCCCTTTTCTGAACTAAGTGTGCCTTGCGGCACGATAAGCGCACTTCGTGCGTGAAGTATGCCTTCGGCAAGTGAAGTGCCTGCGGGCGTGGGTGGCACACTGAACTTCACGTTGTGCGAAGCACAATACTTCACAGCGGCATCGCCGCTGCTTCACTTGGGCAAAGCCCAAACTTCACAAAAAGCTGCTTGCCGCAGATGTATATATATAATGGAGGTGCCAATATGTCCGAAAGTAAGCTACGAACACAATCTGTGGATTTTGCTGTGTCCATTATAAACCTTGTCAAATATTTGAAAGAAGGACGAGAATCCATCATCTCCAATCAAATCGGCAGAAGTGGCACGTCGATTGGTGCAAATATCCGTGAAGCGCAGTACGCACACGGAAAAGCAGATTTCATTTCCAAACTTCAAATCGCGCTTAAGGAGGCCAATGAGACAGGTTATTGGCTGGAACTTCTCTACAGAACAAACTATATTTCGGAAGAACAGTATCGATCATTGGATTCAGCTTGCACAAGTATTCGTGTTATGTTGATCTCCTCCATCAATACTGCAAAGGAGAATCCGAAATGACTTTTTAAAGAGTCTCGGATTCCCCGAAAGGAGCCCTTTATGCCAAAACGAAAACCCAAACGAAAGAAAAAAACATTCACCCGCCGCGTGCCCCCGCTGTCCAAATCGGATAGGTGGATCTACGCCGTCCTCGGCATCCTCTCGGCGATGATTGCCCTAGGCCCGATTTGGGCGATGCTCCTATTCTCGAATCGGATCGCTTTCTCGGATCCGACCGTGATCGCCTCCGCTGCCCGATGGGTAGCCGTGGTCGGTGTTCTCCTTCCGCTGTTCCTGTCGGGCAGCATACTGGGCGGGTTTTGTGTCATGGGCTATACACTCAAACAGCCCATCCTGGGCAGGAAAAATACGATTTACGGCGCGGCGGGCGGCTATGCCGAGGTCTACCCCCTGCTGGGGAAGAAAAGCCGCCGTCCAAAGCCTCTGACCATCCCGCAAAAACGAGAGAGATATATGGCCGCGGGCATGATCACGGCGGCGATCGCTATATCGCTTCTCGGTTCGGTCATGGCGGTTTTTGCCAGGTCTGATCTGCATCACGATCTGTCGATTTCGGTGCACAACAGCTTCAACGCCGAAACACAACGCTACGAGCTTGAGGACGTGGAGACAGTGACCCTGTGCATCGATCGATATCGAAGCACAAGAACGTCCTTTGTGTATCGCAATAGCCTCGAAGTGTCGTTCCGCATGAAAAACGGCCGTCATTTTACCTTTAATGCCGACGCGGATACCCTGCTCTACGTGAAGTCCCGCGTCCCTGCCTCCATGCTGGCGTATGACTTGGAAATCAGCGTGCGGAATTACATAGCCGAAGAAAAATGTGACAAAGAGACCGCCGAGAAAATTCGGGAGATATTCGAGGGCTCCTGAATCCGACCCAAAAGCATTTCGTTGTATCAGGGTTCAAATCTATCCCCCAAAAGAACGGAAACCCTATTGATTTTTCTACCTGAGTGTGATATAATTGTTGGAAAAAGCAGAAAGGAAGTCTGATGATGACGAACCGACAGAAACTACTGAATTATATCAGAAACGGCGGAAATGAATTCATCTGCTCTCCCCAGATCGGTGCCGGAGCCGGCTTTGATACCAAAATGGCGTGCAAAACCTGGTTCAGCGAAACCACCTGCGAGGATACCAAACGCGCCTGCGAGGCGTTTGATATGGTGCCGCTTTACAATTTCGGATTGCCCGATCTGACCTCGCTGACGAAGGATGTCCGCTGGCAGGGCGAGCCCATGACGGTCAACGCGCGGGGCAGAAGGACTTATAAAAACAATTTCGTGACCCCCAAGGGAACCCTGTTCACGACATCCATCGAGGACGAGCTGAGAGGGGTCTGTCAGACCAAATATCTGATCACCGAGGAGGACGAGCTGGATATCCTGGAGTATTATCTGGACAGCCTGCTCGAAGTCCGGGATTTTTCGCCCATCACCGAACAGATCCGAAACATCCGCGCCATCGTCGGTGAGGATAACGCGCTGGATATTCAATGGGCCATGCAGCCCTACGAGCTGCTGTGCTTCCCCAGCACCATGGACACGGCCATGCTGGCTTTTGATTGCCCCGAGCGGTTTTACCGTTTGATGGATAAGATCCTGCGCCTGGACGAAAAACTCATCGGAGCGGTCGCGGCGGGCGGCTCGGATTTTGTCTTTTTGGGCGGTCCCGGCTCTGAGATGATCTCGCCCGCATACTACGAGAATTACCTTGTCCCGTACTCCAAGCAGGTGACCGACATGGTACACGATGCGGGTATGTTGGTCTACACCCATATCTGCTCGCCCATCGAGCCCATGCTGACCAAGGGATACTATAACCAAATGGGCATCGACCTGTTTGAAACCCTCTCCGAGGCCCCCGTGGGTAACGTCAAGAGTATTGAGGACGCGTTCTCCAAGATCGACGAGCGCATTTGTACCCGCGGCAATATCGGCCTGGACCGCCTGCTCAGCGATACGCCCGAGCAGATCAAGGCGCACAGCCTGCGTATTCTGGAAACGGCCAAGCGCATGGGCCGAAAGCATATTCTCGCGGCCAGCGACTATATGTTTTACGATATTCCCGAGCAAAACGTCCACGCCATGTGCGAGGCGGTCAGAGAATTTAATGAGGCAAACTGAACGAGAAAAGGCTCCGCATAGGCGGGGCCTTTCCTGCACAACACTTGCCCTTGCGGGCAAGCGATCCATATGATACTATTTTGCAATAAAAATCTTGAATACAGTCCCATATACCAATGGGGCAGGGGCCCCATGGTGATGTCCTCTACGGCTCTTGGTGTTCTCTCTCATCTCCTATAATCCTTTTTAAAGTTTTTTGGAGTTCTTAGCACCTTTTTGCAAAAAGGTGCTAAGCCGCCGGAGGCACGCTCTCCTTGCCCTCACTCCCCCAACATGATCCGAATGATCTCCCGATCGGTCTCGCTCATGCCGTCGCGGGCCAGGCGGCCGATGTTGCGGATGGTGTTCTCCACCCCCTTGGTGATGATGCCGTCACCGCCGTAAAACTGCCGTCCCGAGCGCATCATGTCGTAGCCCATGATGCCCGCCTCCACCGCCATGGCGATTTTGGCGGCGCAGGGTCTCCTCGTCGGCGTGCCACCCGCGGGCGTAGACCACCACGGGCACTGACGCAGTCATGCCCTGGTTGCCGCTCCCCGAAATGATGCAGACGGGGAGCTCACAGCCGTTCATGCGGGCATCCGATCCCGCGGCGGCGTAGGCGCGGGCCTTGGTCCGCAGGTCGCAGTGCCCGCCGTTGTAGAGCAACCGCCCGATGGACGCGCCGTACTCGCTCCGCAAGCCCTCCTCGGCAATGGCCATGTTCATCTGCATCTGACGGTTCAGCAGAGGCTTGAGCTCGTCCAGGTCCGCTTCCTCCGCAAAGGCCACGATGTCCTCCACGTTCAGCAGGGAACGGTCGGCGGCCTCGGTGTGCTCCCGATCCTCACCGTAGACGTAGCGGTCGGTCAGATCCTCGAGCACCCCGTCGGCGGTGTGGTTCACCGACACCACGTTGGTGTGACGGTCCATGAGATGGACGCGGGCGGTGTAGATCTTGCCATCCACCGTGGTTCCGCCCGTCATGACCAGCTCGAAGGGATGCTTGGTCTCCAGCTCGCAGACCGTGGGGGGAGTGCGCTTCAGAAAGGCACGGATCTGCGGCACATCAGCAGGCTTCAGGGCGCAGAGCACCTCCAGCTTGCGGTCGGGGCACCCCGCAATGATGCCCGCCGCCACGGCGGCCTCGATGCCGTGCATCCCCTCGGTGGCGGGGACGATGACCGACTTGACGTTCTTGATGATGTTTCCGCTGAGGGCCACCTTTACCGCCGTGGGCTGAAAGCCCAGCGCGTGGCGGAGAATGGCGGCGGCGTAGGCAATGGCGATGGGCTCGGTACAGCCCATGGCGGGGACCAGCTCCTCGCGGAGAATGGCGGTGTAGGTTTGGACGATATGAGGAGAAAGTGACATATAGACTCCCGAAATAAGGATTTTTTATTTGACGGCGCGGGTGATCTGAATCACCGACACCGCGCAGTCCCATTGATGCACGCCCCCATCGTAAAGGGCAATACGCTCGTCATACTTGGCGTTCTTGATGCGGCGGAGCTGGTCCAGGTCGGCCTCGGGGATCAGCCCGGGGGCGACGTGGGGGATGCTGTCCAGACAATCCAGCTCGCCGCGCCGCTCGGCGTTGATGATGGCGTGGGCGGTCTCGCGGTTATAGATGGGGTTGTCGGGGGTGAGATTGACCGTGACGTAGGCGGTGGATACCTGCCCAAAGCCGTAGGCCTCCAGGGCGGCGGGGATGCCCCGCTCGTCGGTGGCGTAGGCTCCCACCCCCACGGTGCGGTTGAGCTCCCGATCGTAGGGCTCCATGGCCTTGTAAACGCGCCGCTCCAAGTCGGTCAGCTCGGCGATGCAGGGCGCGGGAATATGGTAGCCCCGACGGGAGGAGAGGACCAGGCAGATGCCTCCCTCCTTCAGCACCCGATACTGCTCGCCATAAAATCCCGCGGGCGGGATATGCTCCTGGACCGTGTTGGAGATGGTCACGTCAAAGCTCCCGTCGGCAAAGGGTAGGGCGGTGGCATCCCCCTCCAGGTAGCGGATGTGGGGGGATCTTTCGGCGGCGAAGTCCACGAAGCCCCGATCACGGTCCAGGCCCGTCACCGAAGCATGGGGATACCAGCGGGCCAGGGACTCGCAGAGGGCTCCGGGACCGCACCCGATCTCCAGGATGGAGGCGCTTGCGGGGATGCCGAAGACCTTGACGTAGTCCTCCCGAAGCCCGTCATGAAAGCGGAGCGCGCGGGATTCGTAGAGGGTGCCGATCCCCTGGATCTGAGTAGACCAAACCTTGTTCATGGCGGTTTCCTTTCTGTAACGGTGGTGAATTACTCCCCGGGATGACGGTAGAGCTTGGCGAGGCCACCCTCGGAGGTCTCGCGGTAGAGGTGGGAGAGGTCGATGCCCGTGTGGTACATGGTCTCCACCACCAGGTCGAAGGAGATCTTACGGCTCCCCGACAGGAAGTTGGCCAGGGACAGGGCGTTGATGGCCCGCATGGCGGCCACGGCGTTGCGCTCAATGCAGGGAATCTGCACCAGTCCGCAAACGGGGTCGCAGGTCAGACCCAGGTGGTGCTCCAGGGACATTTCGGCGGCGTACTCGATCTGATCGATGCCCATCTCAAAGAGCTCGCACAGCGCGGCGGCGGCCATGGAGCAGGCGGTGCCCACCTCGGCCTGACAGCCGCACTCGGCCCCGCTCACCGAGGCGTTGGTGGCCACCAGATCACCGATCAGCCCCGCCACAGCCAGGGCGCGGATGACGTCGCGGTCGGAGAATCCGTTCTTGTCCTGCATATACTTGAGGACGGCGGGGAGCACACCGCAGGAGCCGCAGGTGGGGGCGGTAACGATGATGCCGTTGTCGGCGTTCTGCTCGCTGACCGCGAAGGCGTAGGCGCAGACCAGGCGGTTCTCGCGGGTCTGGGGGGACTCGTCGATGTGACGCTGATTGTAGAGCCGCTGGGCCTTGCGCTCCACCTCCAGCCCGCCGGGGAGGATGCCCGTGTGGGTCAGACCCTCGCGGATGGCGGCGGTCATGGTGTGCCATACGTCCAACAGGAAGGCAGGAAAATCCGCGTCCTCGTGCTCAAAGACGTAGTCCGACAGGCGGATGCCGCGGGACTTGCATTTTTCTGCGATCTCGGTGAAGCTCTCCTCCTTGTACAGCTCGGGAGGACGGGAGAAGCGGCTCTCCTCGCCCTCCATGCGGACCTCGCCGCCGCCTACCGAGAGGAAGCGCATCCGCCCGATCTCAATGTCCCCGGCGTAGCCGATGAAATCCAGGGTGTTGGGATGGGGCAGGGTGGCGGCGATCTCGTCATCGGGATTGAAGATGATCTCGGCGGGGATGGGAGCCAGGGTGTCCAGGACGGCGCGGTCGGTGCCGTGGCCCTTACCCGTCTTGGCCAGGGAGCCGTAGAGGATGGCGGTGATGCGGTCGGCCTCGGGGTGGGTGTCCTTAAACGTCTTGGCGGCAAAGGCGGGCCCCATGGTGTGGGAGGAGGAGGGGCCCATGCCGATCTTGTATATGGTGCGGACGGATTTCATAGAATATGCCGTTCCTTTCGGTGGATTTGGGTCTATTCATTAGTATAACATAAATAGGAAGATAAATCAAGATGTGAACCGAGATTTTGGACGAAATTCCGATGGGTTCCGTAAGACGGTTCACAAAAACACCGTGTCGCTTCCCCAAAAGAGAGCAACACGGTGTTATACTATTTTACAATAAAAATCTTGATATATACCAATGGGGGTGGGGCCCCATGGTGATGCCCCCTATGGCTCTTGGTGTCCTCTCGCATCCCTTATA
>CAYRTP010000015.1:0-22891 GCA_964427175.1 uncultured Clostridium sp.
CCAGACCCAGGAAATACTGGGCGGTGCCGAAGGCGTCGCGGGAGTTGTTGAACTGGAGGATGTTGCCCTGATGGCGTTCGTCCCACATGAGCTGCCAGGAGCCCAGGGCGGGATCGTCCTCGGCCACCATGGAGGTGTTGTAGATGATACCGATCATACCGTACGTGTAGGGCACGGCATACTTGTTGTCGGGATCGTAGTCATCGTACTCGGCATCCTCTCCGAAGAAGGCGGGGTCGATGTTGCCGATGTGGGGGATGTTGTCGAAGTTGAGCTCGGCCAACATATCCTCGGCGATCATGCGCTCGATCATGTAGTCCGAGGGAACCACTACGTCGTAGTTCACCGAGCCCGAGCTGAGCTTGGCGTACATACTCTCATTGCTGGAGTAGGTGGAATAGTTGACCTCCACCCGCACGCCGTAGGTCTCGTAGTACCAGTCCTCGAACATCTCGTTGACATCGAGGGTGCCCTCGGTGCCGTCCGAAATGTACTCGCCCCAGTTGTAAACGTAAAGCGTCACGGTACTGTTCCCGTCCTCGGAGCAGGCTGACAGAGCCACGCCCGCCGATACCAGGATCAGCGCGGAAAGGAGCAGGATCACAAGTCTTTTCATCATCCGCGGCCTCCCTTCTTGCCCTTACGGTCTGCGGCGGAGCCCGCGAAGTTGACGATCAGCAGGATGGTCAGGATCACCGCCACGATCAGGGCCGACAGGGCGTACATACTGAACTTGACGTTGTGGGCGGTCTGATTGTAGACGTACAGAGGCAGGGTCTGGAAGTTGGGGGAGCTGACAAAATGGCTGATGACGAAGTCATCCAGGGACATGGTAAAGCTCATCATGAGGCCCGAAACAATACCGGGGATGATCTCGGGAAGCTCCACCATGAAAAAGGCGCGGGAAGGGGTACAGCCCAGGTCCTGTGCCGCCTCGGACAGGGATTTGTCCAACTGCTTGAAGCGGGGCATGACCGACAGGATGACGTAGGGGATGTTGAAGGTGATGTGGGCGATGAGCAGGGTACCGAAGCCAAAGAGCTCGCGGGTCCCTAAGAAGGTGGCCACCGCCACGAACAGAAGCATCATGGAAACGCCGGTTACGATATCGGGGTTCATCATGGGGATGTTGGTGACGGTCATGATGGGCTGCTTGATGTAGCGGCTCTTCATGTGGTGCAGACCCAGCGCGCCGAAGGTACCCAGCACCGTGGCAATGAGGGAGGAGCTGACCGCCAGCACCAGGGAATTCCGCAGGGCCGAGAAGGCCTCCTCATCGTGGAACAGCTCCTCATACCAGGTAAAGGAGAAGCCCGAAAACTCGGCCAGGCTCCCCGACTCGTTGAAGGAGAAGATGATGAGCACCACGATGGGAATGTAGAGCAGGAAGAAAATGAGGGAAATATAGCATTTGGAAAGGAATTTCACGGTGCCATACCTCCTTCATCGTCGGAGAACTTGTTCATGATGGCCACGGAAATGATGATGAGGATCATCATGAGGAGGGACATGGCCGCGCCCACGTTGTAGGTGGAGGCGTTCTGGAACAGACGCTCAATGGTATCGCCCACCAGGTCGATCTTACCCGCACCCAGCTTCTGGGAGATGTAGAAGGTGCTGATGGAGGGAACGAATACCATGGTCACACCCGACACCACGCCCGACAGGGTCAGGGGCATGATGACCTTGGTCATGGTCTGCCAGGAGTTGCACCCCAGATCGTGGGAGGCCTCGATGTACCGCTTGTCCAGCTTGGTCATGGCGGTGAAGATGGGGAGCACCATGTAGGGCAGGAAGTCGTAGACCATACCCAGGATGACTCCGAAGTAGGAGCCCACGATGGGCAGAGGCTTCAGCCCCAGGTTGCCCAGAAGGGAATTGAGCAGACCGCCGTTGTCCAGGAGCGCCATCAGCGCGTAGGTACGGATGAGCAGGTTGCACCACATAGGGAGCATGATGAGCACCATGAGTACCTTCTGCGCCTTGGGGGACTGGCGGGACATGAAGTAGGCCAGGGGGTACCCGATGAGCAGACATACCGCCGTCGCGATCAGCGCGAAGGCGATGGAGAGGATAAAGACGTTGGTGTACTGGGACAGATGGGAGACGTTGGAGAGGGAAAAATGTCCCTCGGCATCGGTGAAGGCGAAGTAGAGCACGAACAGCATGGGAGCCACGATGAACATGACCGTCCATACGATGTGGGGCACCGCGGCGATCTTCTGGAAGACGTTGCTTTGTGCTTCCTTGCGCTTGCGGGCCGCTCGGGGAGGGGGCTCCATTTGAGAGAGGGAAGTATGCTTCATTCCGCTTCCTCCTCGTCGAGATCCGACAGGTGATCCATTTCGTCGCTGAAGGAGGAGTAGTCGCCAAACTGGCCCGAGAACTCGGATTTCTTCATGACGTGAATGGCCTCGGGCTCAATGTACAGGCCGATGGTGGTTTCGGGAGCGGCGTAGTCGGAGGTCTCCAGCATCCACTTGAAGCCCTGCACGTCCACGATGATCTCGTAGTAGTCGCCCTTGAAGGTGACCGAGGAGACCACACCGGTCAGCATACCCTTGTCGGCGGGGACCACGTCCACGTCCTCGGGGCGGACCACCACGTCCACGGGCTCGTTCTTGGCGAAGCCGCCGTCCAGGCAGTCGAAGGTGTGGCCCGAGAAGCGGACCCGCTTATCGGCCAGCATGAAGCCGTCGATGATGTTGGACTCACCGATGAAGTCGGCCACGAAGGCGTTGACAGGCTCGTTGTAGATGTCCACGGGGGAGCCGATCTGCTGGATGTGGCCGCCCGACATGACCACCACCACGTCGGACATGGAGAGTGCCTCCTCTTGATCGTGGGTGACGTAGATGAAGGTGATGCCGGTCTGACGCTGGATCTTTTTGAGCTCGGTCTGCATATCCTTGCGGAGCTTGAGGTCAAGGGCACCCAAAGGCTCGTCCAAAAGCAGGACGCGGGGGTGGTTGACCAGGGCGCGGGCGATGGCCACGCGCTGCTGCTGACCGCCCGAGAGGGTGGTCACACGCCGACGCTCAAAGCCCTTGAGGTTGACCATGGCCAGCATCTCCTGGACCTTGACCTTGATCTCCTCTTCGGGGGTCTTTTTGAGACGCAGACCGAAGGCCACGTTCTCATAAACGTTCAAATGGGGAAACAGTGCGTACTTCTGAAAAACCGTGTTGACGAGACGGCGGTAGGGAGGGACCTGAGAAATTTCTTTCCCATCGAAAAAAACCTCTCCGCTGTCAGCGGTTTCAAAACCGCCGATGATACGGAGGGTGGTCGTTTTACCACACCCTGACGGTCCAAGCAAAGTGACGAATTCTTTGTCGTGGATATCAAGGCTGATGTTATCGAGAATGGTCTCGCCGTCAAATGCCTTGGATACCCCACGCAGTGAAATGAGGATCTCTTTTTCCATGTCGCATAAAATCTCCTTCTGTAAAGAGGTTTATTTTTTGCGCGTTTCCCGTCACACGGAAGGCCAATCGACGTTTCTGCAAGCGCCCCTGGGGCGTGGGTAAGCGTCTATCCTTGGTCGTATGCATACTGGCCGCAAAATCAGTATTATTGTAGCAGAAAACGCTTGAAATTGCAATATCTTTTACACAATTTTTCGGGATTTTCTGAAATTTCGTCATTCAATCCAATTTTACGGGGGGAATTCGTGATTTTTATCAAAAAACATGGAATTTCGACCCAAATGGAGCCGTATAGGGCGGTTTTCCTCCCGCGAACGCCGATTTTCGACGGTTTCGAGCCCCTTGCCCGGCGGTCGAGCAAAGAGATTGCATCAAAAAAGCAAAAGGTCTTGACAAATCCGACCTTTTGCTGTATAATACAGGTAGAGAGGCTACCGATGACGGTTGCTTCCTCGGTTTATGTTAAAGGAATAATCGCCTTAACTTTCCAGGGTCGCGGGCGGTTATTTCTTTTTTGTATCGTTATGATGGTCATTGTCCTTGAAAATGCTGACGACCAGCGCGATCAGTTGAATGATCACACCGCAGAACAGCAGGAAAACATCCCAAGTCATGTACATTATACCTCACCTCCCTCAATCAGTAGACATTGAGAAAGGTCCAAACCGGCTTGCGCCGCTTTGCAAGAAATATGACTTTCCCAATGCAGGATTGAGAAAGCAACCGCCACCGTTTGGCTGCTCTTGCGAGCAGTCGGTAGCCCGCTCATATCATAACATAAATGGTGAAATTTGTCAAGATACAAATGAAAATACTTGACAAAAAGCCCCTGTTATGGTATAATGAATCCACGGGGACAACCGCCCTGGGGGACGGCACCCATCACAAAAAACGGAGAAAACGGTTCAGGGTACGGCATACCGCGCCGGTACTGCAAAACTGAATAGGGGGAGACACCCATTGGAAAAAAACGGAAAACCGCAAACGTCGCAAGCAGACCCGTCCGCACCGCAAAAAACTGTGCGGGTGACGGATGAAGCCGGCAATCGGTATGAAGCGACCTACCCGAAACGGGCCCGCGGGCTCGTCAAACACGGCAGGGCACGCTTTACTGACGAAAGTCAGACCGAAATTATGTTGACGTGTCCGCCGAATCAAAATTTGATTTTGGAGGATCATACCATGACTGAACAGATTCATAATGCCGAGAATGTCACGGAAGAAATTACCGCAACCGAGAAATACACTTACGAATATGCGCTGAAGCAAATCGAGCAGATAACAAACCAGATTGATCACATTCATTTGGCAATCTCCGAGCTGGGGCAACTTGAGAACGAGGGTACTCCTTGCGGAGGCTCCGCTGAATCGATCGCCAAAGGCATTTCCGAAGTGGTCAAGTGTCGTGAGGCGACGGCACAGAAACTCATTGCTTTCTACGCGAAAATGTACGAGGATCTCAAGCCTCGTACTGAAATGCAAACGGCAAATCGTGTCGAATTTTATTCTTGGGTTCGTGATTGCATCGCCGCATCCGAGCCTGGCATGGTTCTTCCGGACTTTGGGAAGCTTTGGAAAGACATGAACTGATTGAAGCATTGCCCCCGCCACCCGGCGGGGGCTTCCTCATAAAAAAGAAAAACAGCAAAAGGTCTTGACAAATCCGACCTTTTGCTGTATAATAACAAGTAGAGAGGCTACCGATCACCGTTGACGGTTGCTCTCCCTGTTTAATATGCTATAGAAATAACCGTCTTAAACATTGGAGCGTTGCAGGCGGTTATTTCTTATTTTCTTGGTCGTGATCGTTGTCGTCATTTTGCGAGGTTTGTCAACATCACTTCCGCGTATTTTCCAAAATTCCTTGACAACCCTCCCCCAAATATGCTATAATATAAATAACTATTTTCATTTCACCCAAAAACCATCGACAAAAGGAGACTCCTCATGCATATCACCATCACAGGCAAGCTGGGCAGCGGTAAGTCCACCGTGGCCAAGAAGCTGGTCGAGCAGTACGGCTTTGAGATCTTTTCCACCGGTGCCATCCTCCGCGCCGCCGCCGCCGAGCGGGGCATGGATGTCCTGGAGCTCAATAAGGAGCTGAACTCCAAGCTGGATTCCGACCGCAGTATGGATGACCTCATCGACAGCACCACCGTCCGCGTCGCCGCCGAGCGCAAGGATGACAAGCTTATTTTCGACTCCCGTATGGCCTGGCACTTTATTCCCGATTCCTTCAAGGTCTTCGTCACCGTAGACCCCTGCGTGGCCGCGTCCCGCGTCATGAAGGACCCCCGCCCCGGCGAGCCCGCCGAGGACGAGCAGGAGCTCTGCGCCGAGCTGGTGGAGCGCAGTAAGGTGGAGCAGGCCCGCTTCCAGGCCCTCTACGGCGTGGACTACTACGATTACAACAACTTCAACCTGGTGGTGGATTCCTCCCGCCGCACCCCCGACGAGGTCATGGCCCTGGTCTGGGAGGGCTTCAACGAGTACGTCAAGGACCCCGCGGGGTACGGACATAAGGAGTTGCTGTGAGCCGCCGTACCGAAAGCCAATACATCATGCAGAACATTTTCACCTCCACTCGTTCGGTCAACGAAACCGTGCTGTTCATGGAAAAGGGCGACGTGAAAACCCTGTTGTTTCCCATTGAACGCATCGAATCGGTTACCTCGTATGACGGAAGCGTGACCTACACCGAGGGCGCGGATTACGTACTGGAGGACGGCAAGCTCAAGGTGACCGAGAACTCGGCCATTCCTTGCATTACATCCGAGGTCTACTACCATCAGCCCGACTCCATCATCCGCGCGGTGAACCCCGCCACGGGGGAGCGGTGTCCCATCTTTTGGGGCGAGGGGCGGGTCAAGGCCTGGCAGGTCCGCGTGACCTACACCCACACCGCCGCCTGGGAGGGCTATACCCAACCGAGCCACGCGGATATTTACGCGGATTTCCTCCGCAAGCTGACCGCGGGCGAGGACGTGACCATCTGCTTCTACGGCGATTCCATTACCTGGGGGTCCAATTCCTCCTTCCAGGAGAATCTGGAGCCTCTGCAGGGCTCTTACACCATGCTCTTTACCCAAGCGTTGGCCGACCTGTACGGCTACAGAGTCACGTACGTGGATGTCAAGGCCGAGGTGGGGGATCTGAACTACGCCCGTGTGCCCGAAACCGACTACGTGGCGGGAGAGCGGGGAACCATCACCTATATCAATGCCGCCATCGGCGGTTGGTCCTCCCAACACGGCGT
Organism: uncultured Clostridium sp.; assembly: GCA_964427175.1. Lineage (GTDB taxonomy): Bacteria > Bacillota > Clostridia > Oscillospirales > CAG-272 > CAMEON01. The sequence continues at coordinate 6,688 of CAYRTP010000015.1, forward strand.
GGAGCATTTCGATACGTCGCTGAAGGGTATGGCGGAGACCTACGGCTGTGACCTGTTCGTGATCGCCTTCGGCATGAACGACGGTATCTACCAACCGAACGAGACCCAAGCCTTCGTCAAGCGTATGGCGGACGATCTGCTGGCACTGAAGACGGGCGCATCCCTGCTCCTGGTGTCCAGCATGACTCCCCATACGGGTACCGACTGGGATCATCCCGTCATCGCCGGGCAGGAGGCCAAGCTGGAGGAGCTGGCGGAGGACTATCGTGAGGCGGGAACCGCCTGCGCGGTGGCCTGCGTCCATTCGGTCTCCAAGGCGGTCCAGGAGCGCAAGCGTTTCAGCGACTACACGGGCAACAACGTCAACCATCCCAACGATTGGTTCTACCGTGTGTACGCCCAGACCCTGCTTTTGGCGGTGGTTGGGGATAGGTGACGGTAGGCATTTGCCGTGACATAAACCGAATATGGAAAAAGCCTGACACGAGATGAGAGCGTGTCAGGCTTTTTCTGTATGGTATGGCGGAGAAACGTATGCGAACTTGTAGGGACCGGCGTCCTCGACGGTCCGTTATATTCAAGCAAAAAGAATCACGGGTATATGAGAACGGATCACTCCGCCCCCTCCATAGCCTTCAAAATGATCTCCACGCAGGTCTCCTCCCCCAGAACGCCGCTGTCCAGGGTCAGCTGGTAGTTGGCCGCCACGCCCCAGTCACGGTCGGTGTGGAAGCGGTAATAATTGCGGCGGCGGTTGTCCTTGTCCTTGATGCGCTGGGTGGTGGTCTTGTCGGTGGGACCGTACTTCTCCAGAATGTGCTTGGCGCGGTGCTCGTTGTCGGCGTGGATGAAGATGTGGAGACAGTCCTCGCGGTCGCGGAGGATGTAGTCGGCGCAACGGCCTACGATGACGCAGGACTCCCGCTCGGCAAGGTCCTGGATCACCTTGGTTTGTGCCTCGTAGAGCTTCTGATAGACCGAGGGATAGCCGTAGGTCCCCGCCGTGCTCATGGCGAGCTGGTACAAAAAGCTGCTGGAATGGGAGGCGTACTCCTCGTTTTCACGGATGAAATCCTCGGAGAGACCGCTCTGCTTGGCTACCTCGGTGATGAGCTCGCTGTCGTAGAAGGGAACCCCCAAACGCTTCGCAACGGCCTGGGCAATGGAGTGGCCGCCGCTGCCAAACTGACGGCTGATGGTAATAATGCGCTTTTTCATATCCGTACCTCCTTGGATCATAGCAGATGATGCTACGCTTTTCCTGTCCCCATTATACCATATTTCACCGAAAATTTCAAGAGGATTGCGAAATTTTTGTCAATCTTTTCCCATCATTCGGCAAACAAAGGGGTGGACAGGTACCGATCCCCCGTGTCGGGAAGCAGGACCACCACGGTCTTGCCCGTGTTTTCGGCCTTGGAGGCCTCCCGGATGGCTGCGTGAAGGGCCGCGCCCGAGGAGATGCCCACCAGAATACCCTCGCGGCGAGCCAGGAGCCGTCCCGCGGTGTAAGCCTCCTCCTCGGTGACGGGAACCACCTGATCCATCACCGATACGTCCAGCACCTCGGGTACGAAACCCGCGCCGATGCCCTGGAGACCGTGGGCACCCGCCGTACCGCCCGACAGAACCGCCGAGCCTGCGGGCTCAATGCCCACTACCTTGACGGCGGGGTTCTGAGCCTTCAGATACCGTCCCGTACCCGTGATGGTACCGCCCGTACCCACGCCGCAGACGAAAATATCCACCTGCCCGTCGGTGTCCGCCCAGATCTCGGGGCCCGTGGTGGCCTCGTGGGCGGCGGGGTTGGCGGGATTGACAAACTGCCCCGCCACAATGGCGTCGGGGATCTCGCGGGCCAGCTCCTCGGCCTTGGCGATGGCGGCGGCCATGCCCTGCTTGCCGTCGGTGAGCACCAGCTCGGCGCCGTAGGCGGTCATGAGCATCCGACGCTCCACCGACATGGTGTCGGGCATGACAATGATGGCCCGATAGCCCCGAGCGGCGGCCACGGCGCAGAGTCCGATGCCGGTATTGCCCGAGGTGGGCTCGATGATGACCGACCCGGGCTTCAGCTTGCCCTCGGCCTCGGCGGTTTGGATCATGGACAGCGCCACCCGATCCTTCACCGACCCCGCAGGGTTGAAGGACTCCAGCTTGGCTACCAGGCGGGCGGGGAGGGCGTATTCGGCTTCAATGTTGGTCAGCTCCAAAAGAGGGGTGTGGCCGATGAGCTGGTCAACGGAGGTTTTGATGTTGGACATGGTAATGAAATCCTTTCAAGATACAAAGATACAAAGATACGAAGATACTGAGATACGGCACAAGAGAAGGTCTTGTATCTTTGTATCTCAGTATCTTGTATCTTCCTGATTAGGGCTTGGCGAAATCCATTCCCGCCAGCTCCGCCTCGGTGTAGGTGTAGCGGGTGTTGCAGAAGCGGCAGCTGATCTCCAGCTCGGCGGGCTTACCCTCGGCCACCTGCTCGGCCAGCAGGTCGAAGACCTGCTTCCGTCCCAGGGATTGCATGACGGCATCCATCTTGGCCTTGGAGCAGTTGCACTTGTAGTCCACGGTCAGCTCGTCGAAAATATCGTAGGGAATATCCCGCAGGGCCACGTCCATGATGGCCTTGTTGTCCATACCCTTGTCGATCATGGAGGACAGATGGGCCAGGTCGGCGGCGTTGCGCTCCAAAAGATCCACGGTCTGCTCGTCCGCAAAGGGCAGGAGCTGGACCAGGATACCGCCCGCGGCGCGGCAGGTGTGGTCGGTATCCACCAGTACGCCCAGGGCGCAGAGGGTGGGGACCTGCTCGCTGGTGGCATAGTAGGTGGTGATATCCTCGGCGATCTCGCCGCTGGTCAGCTCCACCGATCCGCTCTCGGGGATCTCGCCGCCCAGGTCCTTGACCACGTTGATGACACCCTCGCCTACGAGACCACCCACGTCCAGCTTACCGCTGGGCTTCAGGGGCAGATCGGCGGCGGGGTTCTGAATGTAACCGCGGACGTTACCGATCCAGTCGCTGACCGCCAGGATGCGGCCCGCGGGACCGTCGCCCTCAAAGGAGACGGTGATGGAGTCGGTCTCCTCGCCCAGCATACAGCCCATCATGGAGGTGACGGTCAGCACGCGGCCCAGAGCCGCGGTGGCGGTGGGGGAGGGCTGATGGTATTCGATGGCACGGTTGACCATCTCGGTGGAACGAATGACGTGTACCCGCGCACTGCCGTCCTGGGTCATGGCGCGGAGGATTGTGTTGTTGCTCATGGTGTTTCGCTTTCTTTATTGTATTTGATAATATTTCAATCCAGGCCCGAAAGGTCGGTCCGACAGCTTCGGCAGACCATGGTTTCGGCCTCAATGGTGGTCCCGCAAAGGGGACAGGTAAATTTCTCGGCCTCGGCGCAGGGGAGCTTGCAGGGGAATCGCAACCCGCGGACAAAGAGGACGCGGTCCCCCTCGGCGTAGTGAAATCCTTTGCCGGGGTAGGTGCTTTTCTTGTAGGTGATCGTGATCTCCTTGCCGTCGTCCCGCTTGAAGGTGATCTCAAGTACAGATACCTTTTGAGGAACATTCCAGCCGCTTTGATACTTGAGCGATTCAAACTGGTTGGCGTTGACCCCGTAGGACACCGTGGCGTAAAAGGTCTTGGAAAGCAGAATCTTGTGGGCGCCGAAGGGAAAGAAGGGAAGGACCCACAAAACAAGGATCAGGTAGCTGTGCGGCTCGGCCAAGGAGGATTTCCCCAGCGTCACGCAGACGACAAAGGCCGCCGTCACGAAAATCAGCCACGCGACCGTCAGCGCAAGGGTTCGGTAGTAGCGTTTGTTGCCGAGGGCGGTGAGCTTTGCCTCGGCGGTGGGGGTGAGATGGGTGTTCATGGCGTCCTCCTTTATCCGTAATACTTTTCTTTCTCGTTCAAGCATCCCAGCAAATATTGCCGATGCCGCGCGGATTCCTTTTGGATGCTCCTGACGAGCCAATAATCGTAGAGGAGAAAGTACGCGCCGTATATGAGAAAGAAAACCGTGAGATCAAGAAAGTCCGCCTTGCCTTCCAGCAGAACCGCATCGAATTTGCCCAGTGGCTCGATGTAGAACAGCGTGTAGAGCAGGTAGGTCACGGGGGAGGTCATGACTCCGAACCGCGTGATGCTGAGGGGAATCAGTCCCATAAGAAAACGCAGGATCTCGCACAAGGAGAACCAACGAAAGGCCTTTTTGCGCCATCCGCTTTCCTCATCTGCCAGGGAAAACAGCTTGGGAACCCGCGCCCGCAGGTATTGTCGGATGAGAAAATGGGGAATCAGCCAGGCAATGGGGAGCAGGCCGATGGCCTGGAAAATGACGTAGAATGCGCTTCCGCCCCACATTTGGGTCAGGGAGGTGAAGCACATCATGTAGTAGTAAGCCAGGAAATGAACCAGAAGAGTCACGCCGAGAAATTTGAAGCGATCCGCGTAGGTGATCTCCCGCTTGTAGTAAAAGTCCCGTTCGAGTATATATTGCTTTTCGTTCATGGACCTACCTCGCTTCATTTGGTCGGGGTCCATGCGGAGCTTTACCTCGCTTTTGCGGGCAGCCTCCGCCGATTTCCAAACGGCTCTGAACGTGAAGAAATACACGGTCAGGATCACGGCGAGATAGGCCAGGTAAAAGGCCAGAAAGACCAGGTTGTCGGCGGCCGAATACCCCGATTCCCGCATACTGTCCAGACGGTTGTTGGGTATGACGTAAAACATATCCCACAGGTAATTCGGGGCAAGGGCAAAGAAGCCGTCAAAAAGGCGGTAGCCGAACATCATACCCGGCGTGGTGGGGAGACTGCACAGGATCAGACGAAGAAGCTCCCCCGGGAGCACCAGGCGGCAAAAGCTGTTCAGAATGTCCTTGCGCCCCGCATCCCCTTCGGGCAAAAGGAGGTCGGGCATTTTTCGGTGGAAGTAAATATCCGTTACGATCGCCGCCGTAGTTATGGCTATGGAGGCGAACAGGAGGCAGAACGGGACGTAATATTGCCGGACCAGATCGGCATCGTTGGATTTCGACACGAAGTACATAAGCAGGAGCAAAGCGGCGGCTCCTGCCACGTTGGCGATGACCATCAACAGAGCGTAGCCAAGACTGTCGCGTAGGGTGATGCGGTGTTTCATAAGGATTCCTCCAATTGGTTTTTATCCCATTATAACATTATAGTCGACTATAAAGTCAATAGGGTTGAAGAAAAATTCTTATGAAATTCCGAAGGAAGCAAGGAATATTTACGCTTTCTCCTCACACAAATACCAATCCCCCCGCTTCCGCGTCCGCGCTACCACGTACCACCGCTCGGTGGTCTCGGTCACAGGCGCGAAGCCGAAGTCGGCGAACATCCCGCAGAGATCGAAGCCCGCCGCGTCCAGGGCGGCGCGGAGCTCGGCCTCGTCGAAGCATCGCTCGGTCTGCTCCTCGTCGGAGCGGGTATAGGTGCCGTCCTCCCCCTCGGCAAAGAGGGACAGGTAGAATTTGCACAGCCGCGTCTCGGGATCGTACTCGTTCTGCCAGCCGCAGAAGATCCCTCGGCCGTCGGTGTCCTCGTCCTCCAGGATGTAGGCGTTGTTTCCGTATGTGTGGGTGAACTTGTAGGGGCTGTTCACGTCAAAGACCAGAAGTCCCCCGGGGGCCAGGTAGAGGTGGACGCATTTGAGGCACGCCAAAAGATCCCCGTCTCCGCAGAGGTAGTTGAGGCTGTCGAGACAGCAGACCGTGGCATCCACGGTGCCGTACAGCTCGAAGTTCCGCATATCCTGTTGCAGGAAAAGGGGGGCCGGATGCTTGGCAAGCTCCTCCATGGCGGCATCGGTGTCGAATCCGTCCGGGTCGATTCCCAAACGGGCGCAAGCCTCCTCAAAAAGGCGGTCGGTCCGCTCGGTGTTCTTTTCGTAGGCCTCGGCCAGCATATCGGCACTGCCATCGATGCCGATCATGTCATACCCGCGATCGGCCAGCGGGAAGGTCATGCGCCCCGTACCGCAGGCCAGATCCAACACGATCTGCGGGCGGGCGGGGAGGTATCTGTCGAAGCAGGCTTCGATAAAATCACTCCACCGCTCGTAGTCCACGTCGGCGTTGAAGCGGTCGTAAGCGGTGGCAATAGCGCGGTATCCGTCGTACATAGGGTTCCTCGTATGGTGTGCGTAGGGTCACGCCCGCCCGTCAGGAGCGGTGGCGGTCGGTGAGCCCGGGGTGTCGGTTGGCTTCCATGTTGTCCAGTACCTTGTTGTAGCCGTCGCCTCCGAACTTGAGGCAGCGGTTGACACGGCTGATGGTGGCGGTGCTGAGACCGGTCTGAGCGGCAATATCGGCGTAGACGGCGTTGGCCCGCAGCATACGGGCGGCCTGCATACGGCGGGACATTTCTTGCAGCTCCGAGACGGTGCAAAGGTCCTCAAAGAAGCTGTAGCAGTCCTCAACGGTCTCGAGGGTCAAGATGGCGTGAAACAGGAAATCCAGCTTTTCGTCCTTGATCGTGCTTGCCATGGTGAAACTCCTTTCGCGGCGGGGAAGCAACCCGGCCATATATAGAATTATTATACCACAAAACCCTTCTCCTGTAAAGAGGATTGCATAAATTCGACAAAATATTTTATAAAAAATTGCCGCCGAGGAAGAAAGCTTCTCCCTCGGCGGCAACGCCCAACGGGCAATCGGACCGATTTTACTGGTTCTGATTCTGACCCTTGCCGGCCAGACCGTTTTCGTAGGACTGGATCATCTTCTTCATGATGTTCCCCGTACGACCCGCGTGACGGGCCTTTAATTTATCCAGCCATTTTTGCGTTGTGCGGCCTGTAAAGATCTTGATTTCAAGGCTGGCCGTGTTGGGCTCGGGATTGGTGACCAGGATCCTGTCGATGTATTGTGCCACGAATTCTGCCGTGATCATCCCCGTGGACGCATCCTTCACCGCCGCCTCCAACCGCGACTTGATCTCGGCTATGTGCTTGCGGTATTCCTCTTTGCTGAACAGTTGTTCCTCCAGCTCGGCCAGCTCTCGGCGGGCTTCCTCGGACTCCTTGTCACAGGTGGCGGTCATGGATTTGAAATTGGCCGTGGTGATGACTCCCGTGGTGACCAGCTCCAGGAGCTTGTTTTTCTTTTGGTCAGCCAGTTCGATGATCCGCTTTTGTTCCTCAATCTGCTTGGCGGTCTCGGTGTCGGCCTCCATGGACTTGAACATCTCAACATAACTGTCCAGCAGAGCCTCCACGTCCACGCGGGTCTCGCTGAATACCTCGAACAGAATGGGCTTGATCTCGTCCTCGTAAATAGGGAAGGAAGGGCAGGCATCCGCACCGTTGTTGATCTTACCCGAGCAGACCCACTTGGAATTCACCGTGCCGTCCTTGCTCTTGGATTCACGGCGGTAGTAGGCCGCACCGCAATGAGCGCAGTAGAGCTTGCCCGTCAGTAGGTTGGCGTGGTTGCAGACACCCTGTCGAGCCTTCACGTCCTCGCTACGGCGTACCAGCACCTCGTTGGCCTTGTCCCATACCTCCTCGGAGACAATGGCGGGCACGATCTCTCCCGTCTCGTCCTTGAACATGACCCATTCTTCGGGGGGCAGGAATTTCTGCTTCTTGGTGAACATATCCACCACCCGTACCTTGTTGCCTACGTAGTAGCCCTTGTATTTGGGATTAGATATGATGCCCGACATGGTGTTGTGGGCGATCTTGTTGCCGTTGTAGTTGCGGTAGCCCTGCTCGTAGAACAGGGTCTCCAACTGCTTCATGCTGTACTCTCCCGTGGCGTACAGGCGGAACAGATCCCGCACCATAGGTGCCTGGGTCTCGTCGATGACCAGCCGCTTGTCCTCCTTCTTGTAGCCGAAGATGCGGCTGTTGCCCAATACCACGTTGGATTTGATGGCCTGCTGATGTCCGAATTTCACGCGGGAGGACAGCTTGCGAAGCTCGTCCTGGGCGATGGAGGACATGATGGTGAGGCGAAGCTCGGCGTCCTCGTCCAGAGTGTTGATGTTGTCGTTCTGGAAGAACACGCCGACATTGTAGCCCAAAAGCTCTCTTGTGTATTGGAGGGAGTCCAGCGTGTTACGGGCGAAACGGGAGATCTCCTTAGTGATGATGAGGTCGAAATTCCCGTCCTTGGCATCCGAAATCATCTCGTTGAAGTGCTTGCGCTTCTTGGTAGAGATGCCCGAAAGCCCCTCGTCCACGTAGCCGGGAACAAAGGTCCACGCGCGGTTTTTCTTGATGAAATCTTCGTAATAGGTAATTTGGTTGTCCAGCGAGTTGAGCTGTTCGTCGGTTTCGGAGGAAACACGGGCGTAGAACGTGACGCGGAGGGGAATATCGTAGATGGATTTGGTTTTCAGTTGGGAACGGATGGTGAGGATGTCCATATGCTTATCCTTTCAAAAAAGTTCGTTATATCATAATCTGTTAATTTCATTATATCATATTTGAATCAATATTGCAATAGGAAAACCGAAAATAGTAGAAGAATTTTGGCGGCGCTATGTATCGGAAGACCCTTTCGGTATCTTCCGAGGTGAGCGTGTTCACCTTGCCTCTCGTTCGCGGGATCGGACTGCTTTTCTCGTTGCAATCTTTTCGGTCATCTTTTTATATTCTTTTTCGGTAATCGTGCCGTTTTTGTAGAGATACCGATTGAAATAATTCAGCCAAAGATCCGCGGCCATGAGTTTTTCTTGTTCTTCTTCGGTTGCATTTTTCCCCATTCAATTACCTCGTTCTTTCAAAGTTTCCAAATATAGTGTCTTCCTTTCATACCAAAATATACCCAATATCGATGATGATGCGATCAAGTGTTCACATACTCTGCTCGTGCTCAGCCCTTTTACGCTCTCTATGAAGCGGCATCGTGGTACAATCCGGCGGATGTCGGTAACTCTCAATGCTTGCCAGCCCTGCGACCAAATCCATCACGTTGGTCATCACCCGAAGGAAGGCATGGTTCGCCATCCGCGTGAGAGCTAGGGCAGCGGATTCATTGCCCGCATGAGCCGAGCGGTTGAGATGCTCCAGAGCCTTGTTCAGATCGAAAATGTCGGCTTCAAAGAGATAGATCTGCGCGAGGCGGTAGTCGGCGTAGATGTTCCCCCGCGCCGACGCGATCTCCAAGTGATGGATGGCCTTGGCCAAGTCCTTCTTGACCAGCCTGCCCTCCATATAATACTTGCCGAGGGTGTAGGCCGCGAACTCGCTCCCCTCGCGCTCGGCGTTGAACAGATGCTCAAAGCCCTCTTTTCGATGGAGTCCGAACAGGTCGTTTTCCACGTAGAGCTTGCCCAGCAGGGCATCGGCCTTTCGGTTGCCGTTTCGAGCGGATCGGGATAGCCACTTCTCGGCCTCACACCCATCCTCGCGGTACACGATCCCGTAGCAGAACATCTTGCCCATGCGGTACTGCGCCTCGGCATGGTTGCCATTGGCGGCTTTCTCCAAATAGTGGTTCCCAAGATTCACGTTATAACGGCGGTCATCGGGGTTTAGATACATACGAGCGAGGCGGTACGTGGCATAGATATTGCCGTTGCGGGCTTCCTCTTTAAGTTGGTAAATGGGCGTCTTGTCATCCATATCCTCTTCGTCGAAGGGCAGATCATCGTAGAGATTTCGCTCGTCCGCGAAGAAGTCGTTTATCTCATCAAGAGACAAATCAGAACGCTCAACAGCGCGCTGGTCAGCCCCGTTCCCAAAATCAGACCCAGGATCCAGCCCTTCATCTCGGAAATCATAGCCGAGAATGACTCCATCCGCTTGTCTGTCTCGTCGTTCAGCTGCGAGAAAAATTGCTCGCGCGTCTTCCCATCCTGTGAGAGAATTTCCTTGTTCTCCCGCAGAAGATCCTGTACTTTCGGAACAATGCTGTTCGCGGATGTCTTGACGTTCTCGCTCAGATTGGTGGACCATTTCTCGATGCGCGTCCACATCATATCCCATTGCTCCTGGGTCAGAACCCGCGCTTCCAGGTCCCCGAACTTCTCGTACAGTTCCGGCTGGAAGGCCGTTGTCGCTCTCATGAATTCGAGCAATGCTTTCATGTCCTCCTTGGGGATCGCGTACACGATGGGCTGGTAGGGTGTCTCCGTCAACGTCTGCATCGCCTGGGCGGTGGTTTGCTTCAGCTTTGAAAGAGCCGAAGGGGCTGATTGCTTGTTGTCGGATTGCAAATTCATATTGCATATTCTCCTTTAAGAATTTGGATTCGTGGAGCTTGTTATCCCGCACCTTCATGCCGCCTGGGCAGGTGTAGGTGATATATTTTCGGCTATCCGTCCACGCAACTGAATAGCCCTCGGACTCCATAATTGCTATGAAATCCTCTTTGGTTGCCGCCCGCGTCATGGCATTTTCAATGGTGCAGATGGCTTGGAATTTCCAACTGTCTCCCTTGACGGCGGCGCGGTATTCCCTTGTACCGATTGCCTTTCCCTCAAATGTCTGCTTGAATTCGGGAAGCACGGAGAGCTGTTGCTCCCTACAGAGTCGGTCGCTGATCCGCCGCATTTTCTCAAGTGTGAAGGGGCCGTAATCCAACTTCTTGCCGCTCTCGTAGCTCACGCTGTTGATGACGAAATGATTGTGAACCCTCTGCCGCCCCTCGTCATCGTGGGCATCCAAGTGGATGCCGACAAGCACCTCGAAACCGGGAAACATCTCCTCGGCCAGTCGCAGACCGATGCGGTGGGCGGTGTCGTAATCATGGATCTCGCCGGGCATAAAGGACTGTTCGTAATGGTAATAGTACACGCCGCTTCGCTTGCCGTAGAGATTCTTGGTGGCCATAAACTCTTCGTAGGCGGCCTGTCCGAGACAATTTATGCCCGAGAGATAGCGGTGTCCGTTTTCGTCAAGGGTTTTGGCATCTTGAGAAACGTAGCGGATGACAGCCTTCATAGCACTCTGTGTTTGTTTCTTGGCCGGGATATAATTACAAGTAGCTATCGTCCATCACCTCATTTGTTTCGCTTGTACCGCTTGCAACCGTGCCGTCAAGCGTGTCATACAGCCCGTTAATGGCGGCGTAATTACGTTCCAAAGCACCCGTTGCCTCGGTGAGATTGACCGTCGTGATTCGGCCTTGATGAGCTAGCATGGTGAGCTGATTGATGTTCCGCCCGATGGCCTTCAGCTCAAAGAGCGTGGGTTTCAGTTCCTCTACTTGATAGATGGTTCGTCCGAGCGCGGCACTCAAAAGATATTCGCGTTGCGAAAGTCCCGTCTTGGCGACCAGTTTTTTGATCTTCTTCTGCTCGGCTTCACTCACCCAAAAGGACATCTTTTTGTCTCGTACGCGACCGCGGGATGTGGTTGATTCGTTCTGATTTTCAAGTTCTTTTTCGATAATGATTTACCTCGTTTCATAAATAATTGTGTTGTATAAAGTGGGGGTTTGGGGGCTACGCCCCCGACAAGTAGGGGTGAAGGGGGACGCCGCCTTGGGCGGTGGGAACCCAAACCCTCTGCTTGCCCCGCCGAAGCGGGAATCCGCGAGGCGGGCAAGCATATTGCCACAGCCCCCGAACCCGATAGGGAGGCACGATTTCAAAAACTGACAGGGATATCGTGAAAATGGCGTAACATCCGAAACACGGCGAGGGTGGGAGTCAATCGCCTTATCGTACAAGGGCGGAGACTTGTGACACGTGTTACGCCATAACGCCATTTGCCTCATTGACCCATGACTTTTTCCACCATGTCCTTCCGCAGGAGCAGGACTCGTTTGGTCTTGCTCCCAAACCGCATGGTGCGAGTGTTCTCCCCAGTGTCGATGTTGATGAAGCCCTCGTCGGCGAAAGCCTTGCCCAGCGACTTGGTGGAGATGGTGAAGCCCTCTCCCTGATCGTCGCAGAACTTTTTCACGGCTCGCTGGGATGACTCGAAGAACAGGTAGTAGTAGCTCTCGTCCTCGTAGCCGAGACAGCCCGATGGGAGGACTCCGTCGATCTCCCCGACCGGCATCACGCAGGCTTGTCCGCAATCCAGCAGAGCCAGGAACTTGCGGACAAAGACGTGGGTGGGCCGATCCTGTTCTACGGCCTCGGATTGATGGGCGGCGTGGGTCAGCAGGATGGCGTTGCATCGCTCCTCAATTTCGGCTACCTCCGCCGTGGTCAGCGCATTGGCGTAGAGCAGGAAGTCCAGCACGTAGCGGAACCCCAAACCGAGACAGGCCAGGGTGTCGGGGATACGGTCGTGAAACTTGATCTGATTCTCACGAAGAACCTCTCGCCAGTAGGCGCGGGCGTTCTGATACTCCTCCGCCAGCCGTTCCAAGAACGTGGCGTAACTGTCCTCGTCGCACAGAAAGGTTCCCTTCAGCCATTCGGTGTAGGCGTACATGACGTGGGTGAGTTGCCCCTTGGCTGCGCGCTCCTGTAGCCCGGTGAGGTAGGGAAGGTCGATCTGCTCGGGGTGCATCTCAATGCAGAACAGACGTGCCGTGCCGCTCTCCCCGATGTCGGGGGCGAACTCGGCGGTCACGATGACGTTGCCTTGGGGAGGACGGGCTTCCCGCAAGGTGATCTCGGGTGTGAGGCGGTTGCGGGCGGCGCGGTCGCCGTAGCCTCTCGCCACCGTCTGCATGATGGCCTTCATGGTCTCGCTCTCCCGCCTGCCCGTGGGGTGATAATCGTCCACGCAGGTCAGCACGTCCTTGAGGGAGAAGGCGCTGTGGGTGATGCTGTTGGCCGTGTCCCGAAAGCTCATGGGGAGGTCGGTGGCCGAGAAGCTCCCGAAGAAGGAGGTCATCAGCGCGGCCACCGTGCTTTTCATACTACCTGTCCGCCCCAGCAGGGTGAGGATGAACTTGGGCTCGTGCCCGATCTGACGGAGAAATTCATTGAGCGGGGAGAGGAACACGAGGGCGAGGCAGGGGTAGGACACCTCCATGGGGATCAGGTTGTGACGGAAGAACCCCGCCAGCTCCGCGTAATCAACTTCCCCGACGATCGGCTCCAGGAAGTACCGCTTCTGTTTTCCTTGGAGCTGGACGTCGTATTCTCCCGTGCCGGGCATCAGATATTCCCACTTGCCGCCGACCTGCTTCCAACCCGTGAAGGTGAAAATGGATTTCTTCTCGGCGTACTTGCCCGTGCCTTTGATGGCGTGGCGCACGTGCTTTTCCACTTGGGAGACGATCTCCAAATCGAGGGAAGCATCCAGGCGGTTGTGGATCCAATCCATCTTTTCCAGCTCGGTGGCGTCGATCTCGAACTCGGGCAGGGAACGACCGTATTCATCCACACCGCCGATTCGGTATTTCTTGGTCTGTTCCGTGCCGTCGTCGATGGTCAGCTCGCTGACGATTCGAGGTGCAAAGTTGCAGAGGCGGACGTAGAACTCACCCTGCTTGGTCATGTGTACCTTGGAGAGGCATCCGCCAACCTCCTCGTAAGGGGACGGATATACGTTTTTTGTGGGGACAGATTCATTCATGGTTGAATCTCCTTTCTGCCTGTTGGCTGTTATGTAGGCTTCGTTCACTTATATACCGAATCGAAAACGGCGGATTTGTCCCGGGATTCTAAAATTTTTTTAGGGAAAAACAAAAAAGCCGTTACATAAACGGCACAGAGACAGAATCGCAGACCATCGATCTACGATCAAGTCCCTTGCGGGTTATGTAACGGCTTTTCGCCTGTGAGTTTCCTCACAAAAAATATGTTATGAATATGAATATGTGACGGCGCGGAGGGGCATACTCATACTGGGGAAGTATGTACTCCAAATTATGGGAATATAGTATAACATACTTTTTGGAATTTGTCAATAGATTTAAGAATAATAATTATGAAAATTTCAAACATTTTTTTCGATTTCGGAACCGACTGTGCAAAATGTTACACATAATCAAGTGGCGAAATTGGTGCTATTGACAAACGTCCAAAAAATTAAAAACAGACACACATTTTGAACGTATCTGCCTGTGAAAAGTCGTATTTTTCGTAATGGCAAGTGCCTTGTGAGGAGCTTCACCATTCGCTTTAGGTTTAATGCGGTCGAAGTATTTGTTAGGAATAGTTCGACCGTACGGGCATTGATAAGAATCGGTCGATTCATCGTATTTGTAGTCGGATGGCTGGAATCTGCCTTCCTTCGGATTGTGGTCAACCTTTGGGATATAGGTTTGAATGCCCCGTTCAAGCATATCCGCATGAATTTCCGAACGGTCATACTATGGTTTATTCATTACTTTGAATGAGGATGAGTATAACCAAAGAGATTTCTGGAATACGGAAGCAGTCCTTGAATTTCTGTTCGCAGAAAGTTAACAGAATATATATATATATATATTATTGTGGTAAAATTAAATGGAATCCATCGCCAAAAATATAATCATGCAAATCAAGCCGAAAGGAGGTTGCTGCCAGTCTTATACGTCAATATGTTTTCGCGTTTTACAATCGTCAAAAAAGAGATAAAGGAGACACTTCCATGAAAAAGACTTGTATTTCAAAAAACTGGTACTTGGATGCCCCCCATTACCATGGCCAAGTGGACCTGCCCAACGACTACGCCGTGACGGCTCCTCGCTCTCCCCATGCCCTCGGCGGAGGAGACAACGGCTACTTCGTCTGCGGTGACGGCCATTATCACAAGGATATTGAGCTACCCGAAGCCGCACGCCACTACATTCTGGACGTAGACGGCGCATATATGAACACCGAGGTTAAGTGCAATGACTACATTGTTGTGAAGCATCCCCACGGCTATACGCCCATGCTGATCAATCTGACCGACCGTGTTCGCTTCGGTGGGAAGAATCACGTAGAGATCACTACCCGTGCGCTCCATCCCTCCTCCCGTTGGTACACGGGCGCGGGTCTCTACCGTGATGTTTTTCTGTGGGAGGGCGGCGATATCCGCATTGAGCCCTGGGATAAGTTTGTCTACACCCCCACCACCGACACGATCAAGGCCGTCTATGAGATCAGCGCCGACCGCGATGCCGAGGTGACCCTTCGGGCTACTATCCTGGACGGTGAGACCCCTGTGACCACCCTGGAGCAGCCCCTCTGCGTCACCGCAGGGGCAAAGACCAAGGCCGAGTTCACCTTTGAGTTCCCCGACGCCAAGCTGTGGGACACCGAAAGTCCCAATCTGTACACCATGCATGCTACCGTCCTGGAGAACGGCGTGGAGCTCGACACCGACGACACCCGCTTCGGTGTGCGCACCATTACCGCCGACATGGACAACGGCCTCCGCCTCAACGGTAAGACCATCAAGCTCCGCGGCGGCTGTATCCACCATGACCACGGTGTCCTTGGCGCGGCCGATTTCCCCGCCGCTTGCCGCCGTAAGCTGACCAAGCTCAAGAACGCCGGCTTCAACGCCGTCCGTATCGCCCATAATCCCCCCTCTCTCAATCTGCTTGAGATCTGCGACGAGATGGGTATGATCGTCATGGACGAGGCCTTCGACTGCTGGCGCAGATGGAAGGGCGGCGAGTATAACTACCACTTCTGGTTCGACGATTGGTGGGAGCGGGATATCTCCTACATGGTCCTCCGCGACCGCAACCACCCCTGCGTGTTCTCCTACTCCACGGGCAACGAGATCCCCGAGTGCGTACAGCCCGAGGGCGGTGAGTGGGCAAGAAAGCTGGCCGCCGAGATCCGCAAGTACGATACCACCCGCTTTGTGACCTGCGGTGCGTTCCAGGTGGAGGACGATAACCCCGGCAACGTGGCCTACTACGAGCCCTTAGACATCTGCGGCTACAATTACCTCTACTTCCGCTATGCCTCCGACCGTGTCAAATATCCGAACCGTATCATTTGGGGTTCCGAGACCCAGGTGCTGAAATTCTACGATTCCTGGAAGGCCACCATGGAGAACAGCCACGTTCTGGGCGACTTTACCTGGACCTGCTACGACAACCTGGGCGAGGCCGGTATGGGCATCTCCAAGTGGGCGCGGGACGGCAAGGTGGAGGGCATCGGTATTGCCCCCTACCCCTGGAGAGCCTGCTACCAGGGCGACTTCGATCTCTGCGGCTACCGCAGACCCCAGTCCTACTTCCGCGAGGCAATTTGGAAAGAGAACACCGAACCCCGCATCTTCACCACCCATCCCACCCACTACGGTGAGGGCTTCACGGGTACAGGCTGGCATTGGTACGACGTGCTGGACTCCTGGACCTTCGGGGACGAGTACATCGGCAAG
>CAYRTP010000016.1:0-21864 GCA_964427175.1 uncultured Clostridium sp.
ATTTTCAAATCGGAGGGGGCTCTTTTTTGTATGACGGACATGTCAATGCTTTGTGGTGAAAGTCCACCGGCTCCACCGGGGTTGAGTCAATTCCGGGTACACGGTCTGGTCGTAATGTTCATAACAGATTTATTATAAGACAGAAGTTCGAGGATAGCGAAACATATCTGCCATTATTCATTGCAATTACAGCTCTGTCACGTTTCGATTGATCTCTCCGTTGCGCTTTTCCTGCGAGAAACGATATGCTTTTCCGTTTATCATTACGTCATCCAATACGAAGTCCTTGTCTGTCAACGGAGCAAAGCTGATCTCTCCGTTGGAAACGCGAATCCCAAGATAATAGGAGATGAAAAGATTGATCCACTCGGAATGAAAATACTCGGTAAATGGGGAGAAAGAAATTGCATCGGTTGGGCGATAATGCTCACATATACAAGGCGTAGAGCGATCACCGCAATCAAAATGTAGGTCGGTATATTCGATAAACAATCTGTTGAAAATGAGAGAGAGAGATGGATCTGAATATGAAGCATTGCCAAGCGCTTCAAGCACAAGAGAGATCGAATACGGCCAAATGGGACCATTCCAACTGCAACCGTATGAATGTGGTTCTGATAAGCTCGCGGCGGTGGGACCCGTGATGCAGTTATCGAACCAATACATCGGGCAATCCTTGGCTACGCTTGTTAGTGCAAATCCGCAATCAAAACGCTCATCTTTACGAAGTTTTTCAAAAACAGAATAATAGTCCTGTCCGAAAAGCGAGAACATCATGGGCATAAAACCGTCGTAACCGTAAGCCTCGTCGCATTGCTTTCCGATTTCCGGATCAAAGTCGAAGAAAAATTTCTTTTCCTCATTCCAAAAAAGCTTTTTCATCTGCCCCAAAGCTTCTTCGGTGCGTGCACCGAAGAATAAAGCATCCTCGGTCATTCCAAGAAGACGCGCCATTTTTTCGCAGGCACGAAGATTTGCGGCAAACATAACACATTCGTCAAGGCGGTACAGCTTTCTTAGATGGAAGCCATTCTTTGTGCCTTCGCTATCATAGCGCCAATCCCATTTTTCTTCGGTGTACTGATAGAATGATGGCTGATATTCCGCGCCTGTTATCCAGCTACCAATGGTTATTGGAAGTTTCACTTCAGGATCCGGAGCTTTTTTTAACACGTATTTTTTAACTTTTTCATAAGAGTCTGAAATGATATTTCTATCACCCGTTTGAATAAAGGTTTCCCATATTGCCATAGGAGTAAACTGAATATACCCCTGAGTTGTGCCATGTCCTTCGCACCAGTTCGCTATATGAGAGCGTAAAGCTGAAGTGTCCTTCATCCACTTCATATCTTCTATCTGCAAGGGGATAGGAAGCCCCACGGGTGCGCCAAACCACGAACCAAATGGAGATTCATACACACACTGTCCCTTGTAATCCGACTCATATAATACTGCCGAAGGCTCGTGAATAGATGATTTTATAACGAAAAAGCGGTAGTAATATATCTTTAATAAGTCATATTCATCTATGTTTAGCGCAGGTGCATGCTGTTCCATCCATTTGTTGAAACGTTCTTCTGCCTCGGAAAAAGGATCGTTAAAAGCCAGGGCGTAATTCAAAGCCTCGCTCGCTGCGGAGGAGCTTTCTGCGGAAAAAGAGAAGCCGTAACGCAGTTCTACTTTGCTAAGAGCGGGAATCGTAAATACGGCTTTTTCGCCTACATTGGTTTTTGCACAAGCAAAGCCTTTAAGGAACATCTCCTTGCATAAACTTCCGGGCATTATCTTTGCGTAAGCCGAATATACGCCGCCCGATATTTTCTCAAAGGGAACAGAAAGGGATAGCTCTACTGTTACAGACTCGCGTCCGTCGTTAAACAAGGTGAGATGAGAAATAAAGGTATCGTCTTCTGTAAAGCACTTTCTTTCTCTGATTGCAATCAGTCCTGATTTGCCGTACTCTCCAAAAGGCTGACAACGGTAATATGTATCCATATATGCCGGAGTCCAGCGATTTCTGCGCACTTCAAAGCGGAGAGGCATACCGTTCACGGATATTATGGGAAGTATCAAGTCGGTTTTATCTATTTGATGACCGATGGCCGCCATGCCGTGAAGTCCAAGCGCCGCATCGTCCCATTGTTTCAACAGAGGATTCTCTTTGCTGGGTCTGTCCATATTTTGTTTTCCACAAGTATAAATATTATAACCTCGTACGTCGCTGCGTCGAGAATTTTCCAGCAAACGATTTATGTTCAACCTTCCCAGCATAATTAAAATCCTCCCATTGCAAATGAATTTTGTTATAAAAATTATACCTTATAAGAGAAAAGAAACACACTCAAATTCTGATGATTGAGGTTGACTTTTCGAAACTGTTTTGGTATAATAAAGGCATGAAAGGTGGGGGAACCAAAATGATTTTTGATTTGGATCACATCACGTTGGAAATCGATCATATATGGAAGCTCAAGCAGCAGAATATCAGTATGCAAAACTGTCTTCGGGAAAGTGCTATTTCCTTTCGGTTTGTGTCCGATGCTGTGATGATCGGAAAAAACAATCAGGTCTTTCAGATGTGCGACCACATGATCAGCTATGTGCCTGTCAATTACGCTTATACAAGAACCGCCGGCAAAGACGAGTTGATCGTCATTCATTTTCAGACAAATGATTACGATGGCCGTGAAATCGAATCCTTTGTTGCCGCGGAACCGGAAAAATTTGCCGTTCTGTTTAAGAAAATTCTGGAATGCTGGGATTCAAAAAAAGTTGGATACCGTCATGAGTGTACGGCAATTTTATATAACATACTGGCAGAATGCCACAGGCAGGTGCAGCTCCCGCATTCCACAGATTCCAGGATTAACAGATCCGTGGAATATTTGCAGATGCATTACAGAGACAGTGATCTGACGATCCGGGAAATAGCCGCGCAGTCTTTCATCAGTGAAGTACACTTCCGCAAGCTGTTCAAGGAAAAATTCGGGATGTCTCCCCAAAAATACATTGTCCAGTTGAGGATGAAATACGCGATAAACATGATGTCCGCAGGGATTTTCACCTTGAATGAAATTGCTTTTATGTCCGGATACAATGATTATAAGTACTTTTCCTCTTCCTTCAGAAAATACAAAGGTGTATCTCCGTCGGAATACTGCAAAACGTTGCAGTGAGTGCATCAGCTGACGGATGATCATATGGAGGACATCATGAGGTGGTTTCAGGACACAGAATATCAAAAAATATGCCTGTCGACCTCCCCCTGAAAAACAAAGGCGTGTCGCATTTACGTCAAACGATGTAATTTGCGACACGCCTGTTTGTGATTGAATATAAAACTTAGTCCGGGTGGAATTTAGCTTTACATATAGAAATTACTCACCCAACTCGCTTATTGTCCATAAACCAAGCACGCATATTTGAAAGAATCTGAGCGTATATGCGAATATTTTTGTCATTGGTATCATCAAGACAGATTTGTGAAAGAATCGCTTTTCCATCTCCGACATTTACTTCTGCCATATAGGTTTTCTCTTCTGCTTGTTTGTTCAGATTGATACTGATGATCGCTCTGTTACAAAAACCGACATGGTTTCCGTTCACGTAATAATCGCGCCACGGTGTTCCGTGAACATCATGCATCAGTTCGGTTCCCTCCGTAATTTTCAAGGAATACTTTGCGATCACCGTATTCGGTGCATACTGGAATAAATCATACTTGGAAATCCCATAGTTTGTATCCGTATGATTCAGCAATTTCAACTGATAAGTCTCGCATTCTTCAACCGTTACCGTCTGACCGAGAATTTTTGACACTCTTTCGGCTTCTTGTTCTGTGATTGGCAAAAACAGCACCTTGCCGCCTTTCTTCAGATACTCAGCGAGCTGTTCATCCTGCTCTTTCGGTAACACTTTCATATCAATCGCAATCAGATCAAAATTGGAAAAATCCGTCACGTCTTCTTCTGCCTTCAATCCAACCTTATTTAAGAAAGTATTTGATGTATTCTCAACGATCTTTCCCGCTTTGCATCTGTTCAAGTGCGTCCAATTCAAGCTGTATTTGAGAATATTGAGAAGAAGAATGGCCGCCTGCGGAACGGTATCGAAATTTTCAATCAGTTCCATCTGATTCATAATAATTCTGCTTCTGCCATCCGTGTGTTCAAAAAGCGGTGTATGATCATATCCGCATTCAAGAATACAGGTGCTACCAATTTTGTTGTTTTTTCTGAAATGAGATTTTATGATTTTGTCGGGACATTCTTCCACAATATCCGGCTTCCAATAAACGAAATCACGATCACTCAAGCCTTGTAAAACGGGGTGGTTTAGAATACTGGTATGCGCGATATAATTACATGGGAAATCATTTTTCAGGTCCGCGTACCCTATGTTGAACTGTGACTGCTCAAGCTGTATGACCGTTCCACCGGTAGGAATATGTTTCTCTTTAATAAATTTCAGCAAAGGAAATCTGTATAATTCTACATTGCAACAGGGCATATGCGGCCCTACAATGACCACGTCGTACTGTTCGTTTAACGAAGCAAAGTCATCTATGCGTTCACAGTTGGGCAGAAGTGTCGAAATGATCTTATATCCATCATCATTGCCGCAGTAGCAAATATGCTTCTTTGTATCGATGGGAGTGGTTTTTAAAGCCGACGGATAGATCGTATATACTTTTTCAAGCCGATGCATTTCAACCTGATCATGGTACAAAAGTGCCATCACTTTCATTTCGGATTTTTCCTTAACCGTTATATGGGGAAGAGTCAATTTCCAATCATAACGTTGCGCAACGGGTTGGAAAAATTCGATTTCATCCGACGTTATGAGCTTGTCGCCCAAGAAGATTTCGTATTTAATGCGGCAGTTTTGGTCGTGTCGGGTGTCATTATACACGTTATAGGTGCGCTCGACAGGTTTATCGTCAAAGAATTGACTGTTATATTCCTGCGGAATGATGGTCACAGGCTTATATGCGGCGCTGATATAGGCCAATGCCGAACACGGACGATAAGCAGGGTAATCCTTCAAATATCCGTTATTCATGGTAAGCGAATAACGCGGAATCTTCATAGGCTTGTTCCCGGGACCCTCCAAGGAATCAAATTCCAAAGGCACGTCTTCATCCGGCATACTGTGCATATTATAGAACACCATATTATAAGTAGAAATAGCGGATACTTCTTCACGGCGTGCTGTTTCAATAAAAATTTTTTCCCTTTCGGATATAGCACTCATTGCCTTCTCAATATCCAGATATGCGTCAGGTCCACCAAAGTTGAAGGCTCCATCGTGTGCGTAGAGATTCCATTGACCTGAGTGTTCACCGACGATCAATGGCTTATTTTTCGTGTTCACCCATTCGGATAACGGCGTTTGGCTGTAATGATCGCTGATGATAACAGTATCCTTTTCCGGAAGAATGATTCTGTCCCCTTCAAAGTAGGAAAGACGCGTCGGATCGTTTTTGTGTGCAATGGATACAAATCTTTTCAAATGATTTTTGAAGAAAATAACCCCACGAGAACCGTAATGTTCGTTTTCAAGACTCCAAAGGATCACGGACGGATGGTTCCGATCACGCTGTACGAAACGGCTGATATGCTTCTGACACCGCTCGATATAACGTGAATCTCCGGAAGCCATGATCGTATTGGAACCACACAGGGCCGTTTCGTCCACAATTAACATTCCCATCTCATCCGCCACGTCCAAATAAAGTGACGGATACGGATTTGCGTGAAGACGAACGTAGTTTGCACCGTGTTCCTTACACATTTTGTACCAATTTTCCGCAAAGGCTCTCGTTGTTTGGACAGGCCCGTGAAAATGATATGAGTCTCCGCGCAGATTGATCCGTTTTCCGTTCAGGAAAAAGTGAATACCTTCATGCCAGAATTCTCGAAATCCAAAGCGACATGACGTAGAGTGCAACAACGTTTGTCCATCGTAGAGTGAAACCTCCATTCGGTATAGATGAGGTTGATCAATATCCCATAAAATCGCATCCTCCCATACGTCTTCAATCAAAACGGTCTGCGTCCCGTAAGAAACCGCGGTGAAGGGCTCGGATGTCAGGGTTTTGACGGGAGAATCACCGTCATATACAGTTGCCAATGCCCGCAACCTCCGATGCTCATTCGTATCGTTGGAAATGTTCAGTATCGTCTCCCATTTCATACCGCGAACCCAAGTACGAACCGTAATATCGTCAACTCTCACCTTAGGAACGATATCCAAATATACATCGTCCAAAATTCCCATCAATGCGTTGTAAGTCATACAGCCAGGGGGATTTAACACCTCGGTCACTCCGGTATCCACTATGACGTTTTCGTACTCTGTGACAACAATTTGCAGATGATTTTCTTTATCCCAGACAAGATCGTCCGTCAATTCTTTTCTGCACGGGAGGTATGAATCATCCCAATCTGAAATATATTTTCCGTTTAAATATATTCGTAACCGTTGCATAACCGATGAAATGTTCAAAAAAACACTTTGCCCGATCAAGTCCTTATCCATGGTAAAAGTTCTGTGATAAACGGCGGTTCTTGCCTCGTTCCATTTTTCCGGATAGTCGTTCAGCCTATACGGAGTAAATTCATCGGTCCTTTTGATTGTTGTTGCCCAACTGGATGGAACTCTGATTTTTTGAGCTTCATATTCAATCTGATCAGGCAATTGAAGACAGGATTTCACATTGTACAACGGCATAAAATCCCATTCTCCGTTCAGGTAAATTTTGTTCTCATGCATAGTTGATCTCCTCCTGTTTATAAATAGAGTCCGAATTCCTCGTGCCTGTATATGGATGGAAATAATCATCCTTATGTACGAAGTATAGCATGTCTATATGAAAAAAACCACTCAAAAAACGAACTTAAGATTGTATTTTTCGAAACAAAAATTCCGATTGATCAATGAGATTATTATATCACATTTTTATGAAATTTTCAATCGTTATCGCATATTCGGCAAAAAAATAAGCCAACTGGCGAGAAACTCCTTAATGGGATTATGAATTATTTGGGGTTACGTTCTTTTCTTGTTCTGCTTCCATTATATCATATTTGGCTGGTTGTTGCAATAGCTTGGGAATTTTTCAAGTTTCCCAAAAGTGACGTATTTATAAAGTCAATGCAAAAAATCATAAAAATCTTCCACCCCCCTTCTACTCCCAAAGACTTTGTGATATAATATTCGCACAAACCTATCATATAATCCAAGGAGACCCAACCCATGAAATCCACCTCCCAAAAGCCATTCGTCATCTATTCCCGCAAATCCCGCTTCACAGGCAAGGGCGAGAGCATCGAAAATCAGATCGAAATGTGTCGTCAGTATATCGCCT
The DNA here is from genome assembly GCA_964427175.1 of uncultured Clostridium sp. Lineage (GTDB taxonomy): Bacteria > Bacillota > Clostridia > Oscillospirales > CAG-272 > CAMEON01. The sequence goes on from CAYRTP010000016.1 coordinate 7,370, forward strand.
CCCACTATGGGGATGCCGCCGCCGAGAGCGCTCTGGTTTATGAGGACGAGGGCTTTTCGGGAGGCACACTGGAGCGTCCCAGGTTCAAAAAAATGATGAGCGACTCCCAAAAGATCTCCTTTGCCGCTATTGTGGTGTACCGCCTGGATCGTATCAGCCGTAATATCGGAGACTTTGCCAAGCTGATCGAGGATCTGAGCAACCGAGAGATCGGCTTCATTTCCATCCGCGAGCAGTTCGATACCACCACCCCCATGGGAAGAGCCATGATGTATATCGCTTCGGTGTTCTCCCAGCTGGAGCGGGAAACCATCGCCGAGCGCATTCGGGATAATATGCATGAGCTGGCCAAAACAGGCCGCTGGCTGGGCGGGAATACCCCTACGGGCTACGAATCCGAAAGTATTTCCCACGTAACCGTGGACGGCAAAACCCGCAAGGCCTGTAAGCTCAAGATCATTCCCGACGAAATAGCCCTCGTCAAACTGATCTTTGAAACCTTCATCGAGACAGGCTCCCTGACCAAGACCGATCAATTCCTCCTGCAAGGAAATTACAAAACCAAACGCGGCAAGAGCTTTACCCGCTTCGCCATCAAGGGGATCCTGTCCAACCCCACCTATATGATCGCCGATGAGGATGCCTACCGCTACCTCACCGACCACGAGGTAGAACTTTTCTCGGATCAGGAAGCCTTTGACGGGCAACACGGCATCATGGCCTATAACCGCACTCTGCAACGTCCCGGAAAGTCCAATCAGGAAAAACCCATGAACGAGTGGATCGTGTCCGTAGGGAAGCATCACGGCGTGATTCCCGGTTCGATGTGGGTCAAGGCACAGACCATACTCGGTCTGAATAAATCCAAAAGCTACCGCAAGCCGCGAAGTAACGTAGCCCTTCTGTCGGGGCTCCTGTATTGCGGAGCGTGTGGTGACTATATGCGCCCCAAGCTGACGGATCGGGTAACGGCTACGGGAGAACCCATCTTCACCTATCTCTGCACCACCAAAGAGCGAAGTCGCAACCATACCTGCGCCATTAAAAACGTAAACGGCAATACGTTGGATGCCAAGGTCATCGCCGCCATCAAGGAGATGGGCAAGAACGGAACCGAGATGGCCGAGCAGATCTCCCTCGTCAAAAAAGAGATCCGCGGAGAAGCCGATACCTGCGGCGCGGAGATCACCAAACTCCAAAAGCTCCTGGAAGAAAATCATGCCGAAATGAAGCCTCTGATCACCGCTCTCGGCAAGGCGAGCGGTACCAGCGCCGAACAATACATACTGGCGCAAATTGATGAATTGCATCAAAAAAGAGAGTCCCTCCAAAAGAGACTCTCCGAGCTGGAAGCGGTTTCGTCCCGGCATGAGCTGTCCGCCATCGAATTTGACCTGATGAGCCAGCTATACGCCACCCTCGGTTCGAGCATCGACGATTATACCGTGGAGGAAAAACGCGCCGCCATCCGTACCTTCATCAAAAAGATCGTGTGGGACGGCGAGAATGTTCACCTCTACTTCTTCCATCACGACGGGGACTATGATTTCCCCGCACCCATAGGCTTGAATTCTGTCGAATCCGACGTTCCGTCGCGTGAGGATTGCGAATGAGATCCTCATGCACTTCCGTTCCCAAAAGAAACTGGGTGCCGAAGTCTCCATGAATGACACCATCGACGTGGACCGCGACGGGAACCCTTTGACCTATACCGATGTCATCAGCAGCGAGGAGAACCTGGCCGAGGAGGTCATGCGGCAGGTGGAATCCGAACGGGCTCTGACGCTGGTCCGCACACGTCTGGATCCTCGTGAGCGTCAAGTCATCACCCTGCGCTTCGGCCTGAACGGTGTCCCTGTCTTGACCCAGCGGGAAACCGCCGCCAAGTTGGGGATTTCCCGCTCCTACGTCAGCCGTATCGAAAAAGCCGCCATCGGTAAGCTCCGCGACGGCTTTGGGCTCAAAAAGTAACTTCTCAATCCTTCGGCTTTCCCTTGCAGATCAATGCCGCGATATACCCGAAGATCAAGGCCGCGGCAGTCCCCCCCGCCGCGGCGGTCAGCGGGCCTGTCAAAGCCCCTAGAAGCCCCTTTTCCTCCACCGCCTTTTTCACTCCCTTTGAGATGAGGAATCCAAAGCCTGTCAAAGGAACCGTAGCCCCCGCACCGCCGAAATCCACCATATACTTGTAGACCCCCACAGCCCCCAGCGCAACACCCGCCACCACGTAGACCACTAATATCCGTGCGGGAGTCAGCTTGGTACGATCAATGAGTACCTGAGCCACCACGCAAAGCAATCCCCCCACCAAAAACGCCCGCAGATAGGGAAGCACCGCGTCCAAAATTGATTTCCACTCCATTTTTTCACACATCCTTTCGGTACAAGGGACTTTCCAAGCACAGCAAATGAGCCACACCGGGAATGGACTGCCCCTGTTTGACGCTATCGGGACTCATCATGGCCCCCGTCGCCATGAACAGGATCCGCCCAAGCTCCCCGGATCGGAGCTTGGGAAGTAAATAACTCCCCAAAACCACCGCCGCGCACCCACAGCCGGAGCCTCCGCTGTGGGTGTCTTGCGTGTTGCGGGAAAAGATCATCTTGCCGCAGTCGTTGTGGCGGGCCGAAATATCCCGCCCTTCTGCCATCATGAGATCACAGAGAATACGGCTCCCCTCCCACCCAAGGTCCCCCGTGACAATGAGATCGTATTCGTGGGGATAGGTCCCGCTCATATCAAAATACCGCTTCAGCGTGGACACCGCCGCAGGAGCCATGGCCGCCCCCATGTTGTTGGCATCGGTAATCCCCATGTCCACGACGATCCCGGGAAGGGCGCGGGTCACACGGGCCAACTCCCGCCCGTTTGCCAAGGAGGGCGCGCACAGCACGAAAGCCCCCGCTCCCGTTACGGTCCATTGCCCCGTGGGAGGCCGCTGACCACCGTACTCCAAAGGAGAACGGAACTGACGTTCCGCCGCCGCGTTGTGGGAGGAGGTCACCGCTGCCGTGACCTGCGCGAATCCGCCTCCGATCATGGATGCCGCCAGCATCACCCCCTCCACCGAGGTAGAGCAGGCCCCGTATAAGCCAAAATAGGGAATATCGTAGGACAACAGCCCGTAGGACGAGCCCACGCACTGATTGAGCAGATCCCCCGCAAAGAGCATATCCACTTGCTCCTGCCCCAGCCCCGCCTTGGAGAGTGCCGCAGACAGCGCAATCCTCTGCATTTCAGACTCGGCCTTCTCCCAGGTATCCTGCCCGAAACGGTCATGATCGTTGAAAAAATCGAAGTGCCTCCCCAAAGGCCCCCCATGCTCCTTACCGCCCACAACCGTGGCCGAGGTCAAAATCGCGGCGTTGAGTTCCATAATTGCTTGATTCATACGTGATCTCCCGTATTTGTGCACATCTTTTTTTATAGAATCCCCCGGATTCTCTTGCATTATACGCAAAAATGTGGTATAATAACAATAAGTATATGCTCTCGCGATTTTATCGCGATCACTTCTATAAAAGGAGATTAAAACACATGAATCTGACCATCGGCTCTGTAATCAACGGCTTTCGCGTCATCCGCGACGGAGACGTGCCCCTTCTGAACGCCCATTACTGGAAGCTTCAGCACGAAGCAACCGGTGCTACCCTTTACTACACCGACCGTGACGACGGCCAAATGGTGTTCTCGGTGGGCTTCCGCACCCTGCCCGAGGATGATACCGGCGTATTCCACATTTTGGAGCACTCCTGCCTGGACGGCTCTCGGAACTATCAGCTTAAGGAGCCCTTCGTCAACCTGCTCAAGACCTCCATGGCAGTGGACCTCAACGCTATGACCTACGAGGATAAGACCATCTACTACTTCATCTCCACCAACGAGCAGGACTACCTCAACCTCATGTCGGTCTACATGGATGCGGTATTCAACCCTCTGCTCCTCACCGACCGCCGTATTTTCGAAAAGGAAGCCTGGCACGTAGAGCCCGACGGTAAGGGCGGCGTGGCCATCTCGGGTGTTGTCTTCAACGAGATGCAGGGCAACGATAACCAGCCCGACTACATCATGTGGATGCAGAACGAAAAGCAGCTCTTCCCGGACCTGTTCTTCCGCTTCAACTCGGGCGGCGATCCCGCGTACATCCCCAACCTCACTTACGAGCAGTTCGTGGAGACCTATAACCGCTTCTACAGCACCCAGAACGCTATTTTCTACCTCTCGGGCAACATGGGCCTGGAGGCCGAGCTGGCTCACATCGACGGCGTTCTGAACGCTAAGGGCAAGTCCGACCTGGAAAAGCCTGCTCCCGCCCCCGTACAGGCCCCCGTGATCAGCCCCGACGGTACCGTCTACTACCAACTGGGTGACAACGAGGAGACCGCAGGCAATACCCACCTGATGCTGACCTACGTGCTCAGCGAGGATAAGTCCGCCGAGGTGCTGGCTTTCGCCCTCCTGTCCCGCTATCTGGCCGAGAATACTGAGTCCCCCCTGTCCAAGGCCGTCCTGGATGCAGGCGTAGGCCAGGACTTCGGTATGTCCTGTGAAGGGGACTACCGTCAGCCCATGCTCTACTTCACCCTGGGCAAGTCGGATCCCGAGTGCGCCGAGGGCTTCCGTCAAGTGATCCTGGATACCCTGGCCAAGCTGGCCGCCGATGGCCTGGATGCCGATCGCATCCGCGACCTGGTGGATAGCCACGAGACCGACTGCCGCCGCGCCTCCCTCAGCGTGCGGACCGGCTTCCGCATCATGGAATCCTTCCTCCGCTCCCACGTCCAGTTCGACGATGCCAATCCCGTCAATGATCTGGCCGCCCTCCGCGAGGCCATGGCCGCTGATGACCGCTACTTCGAGCACCTCATTGAAAAGTACATCCTGAACAGCAACCACTGGGCCATGACCCGTTGTATCCCCTCCCGTACCCTTACCGAAGAGAAGCGTGAGAAGATGACCGCCCGCTTTGCCGCCGAGGCCGAGAAGATCAACGCCACCGAGGGAGGCTACGCCGCCCTGGAGAGCCATATGGCCGCCTTTAACGAGTACCTCACCGCTCCCGACTCTCCCGAGGCCGAGGCTTCGGTGCCTCACCTTTCCCCTGCCGACATCAATACCAAGTCGGATGCCCGCGATATGGCCGAGGAGTCTGCCACCGTGGGTGGTTGCGAGGCAACCTCCCTCTCCTACATCACCAATACCAACGGCATGGTCATGGCAGGTCTGCTCTTTGACCTCTGCGGACTCAACGAGGAGGAGCTGTTCTACGCCCGTTGCCTCCACGATGCCCTCATGAGCCTGCCCACCGCCGAGCACACCGTCCCCGAGCTCACCCAAAAGTGGGTCAGCCTCCACACCAACGCTTCGGTGGGTCTCCGCGTGGAGACCACGGGTGATGCCTACCTGGCCCTGACCCTGGACGCGCCCGCCGAGCAACTCACCGCCGCCGTGACCCTGCTGGACGAGTATTTCCGCGCGCCCGTCTTCGACCGAACCATCCTTTCCCGCCTGTTCTCCAACGCCTCCAATATCCGCAACAACATGATCCGCCGCGGCAACATGACCGCTCTGCGCCTGGCTACCCGCGCCCTGTCCCTGTCGGGCGTATACGACGAGTACCTGTCGGGCGAATCCGCCTACCGTAAGCTCTCCGATCTGGCCAACCGCTTTGACGACAACGCCGATGCCCTCCTGGACGGCATGGCCAAGGTATGGCAGAAGCTGACCGCCACGGTCAAGCCCCTGGCCTACTTCACGGGTAGCGAAGAAGCCTACACCGCCTGGAAGTCCGCCCTGAAGACTCTGTCCGTCTCGGGTGCCGTAGCCCCCAAGGTCGCTTGCCCCCTGACCCTCCTGCCCCGTAAGAATACCGCCCTCACCATCCCCGGCGAGGTCAACTACTGCTCCGAAATGTTCGATCTGAACGATGCAGGGAAGCTCTACAGCCCTAAGCTGTCGGTCATCCATACCCACCTGTACAGCAAGTATTTCTGGGACGAGATCCGCGCCAAGGGCGGTGCCTACGGCGCGTCCGCCATCGGCTTCCGCCAGGGTCTCGTGGGCTTCGTCTCCTACCGTGACCCCCGCGTGAGCGATACCTACGGCGTGTATGACTCGGTCTCGGATTGGATCGAGGCCAATATGCCCGAGGAGGAGGAGATCGGTTCCATGATCGTCTCCACCGTAGGCTCTGCTTACTTCGCACCCCGCAGTCCCATCGACCTGGGTAACGCCGCCCTGGCCCGCTACCTGGTGGGTCAGACCGCCGCAGACCGTCAGGCTGAGATCGAGACCATCCTCACCACCTCTCCCGCCGACTTCAAGGACTACGCCGACACCATCCGCGCCCTCAAGGCCGCAGGGAAGGGCATCCGCACCGCTCTGGGCGGAGCCGATGCCATCCGCGCCTCGGGCTTCTTCGCAGAGGAAGATATCAAGGAACTCTGATACATCCCATAAAGGAGTAATCATATGGAACAGAATCAAAAAGCCCCCGTCGTGGTCTCCATCGCGGGTATGCCCAAGCGTAAGCAGAAAAAGGTGGTCAAGCGCATCACCAAGGAGGTCACCCGGGACAAGCAGTTCAAAAAGACCATCCGCCACAGTGAGCAGAAGATCCCTAAAGTAGTAAAGGAAGCCGCCGTCAAGGCCGCCGTAGAAGCCACCCTCGGTACCAAGACGGGCGAGCCCGCCATCCCTCAGAAGAAATCGGGGCTGGAGGTCTATACCGACCTGGTCGGTAAATTCGCCGCCGCCCGCAAAAAGAATCAGAAAAAGCAGAAAAAGACCCTGAAGGCCGCCAAGAAAGAGGGCTATAATCCTCAAACCGGCCTGTACACCCTGAAGAAGGCCGACAAGGTCAAGCTCGCCAAGAAGGTCAAGCCCTATAAGCCCAAGAAGGCAAAGAAGTAATCGAAGGAGTGCGGTATGAGCGAAATCACGACAAGAAAAAAGATCGCCGTCATCACAGGCGCGTCCTCGGGCATGGGACGGGAGTTCGTCCTGGCCCTGGATAAACAGCAGGAATTCGATGAGCTGTGGCTCATCGCCCGCCGACGCGACCGCTTGGAGGCCTTGGGGGCCGAGACCCGCGCCCCCGTCCGTGCCATCGCCCTGGACCTGGGCGTACAATCCGAGCTGGATCGGTACAAGGAGCTCCTGACCGCCGAATGTCCCGACGTTCGTGTCCTGGTCAACGCCGCTGGCTTCGGCAAGTTCAAGGCCTTCACCGACCTGACCCTAGAAGAACAGCTTGCCATGATTGACCTCAACGATAAGGCCCTGGTCTCCATGACCTACCTCACCCTGCCTTACATGAAGGAGGGAGCCTGTATCTACCAGCTGGGCTCCCTGTCCTCCTTCCAGCCCGTCCCCTATATCAACGTCTACGGTGCCTCCAAAGCCTTTGTGCTGAGTTTTTCCCGCGCCCTCAATAAGGAACTGTCCAAGCAAAAGCGGGGAATCCACGTCATGGCTGTCTGCCCCGGCTGGGTCAGCACCGACTTCTTCGACCGCGCCGTGGTGGATAACGATACCATCGTCTACTACAACCGCTTCTACACCGCCGAGCAGGTCATCACCCGCGCCCTGAAGGATATGAAGAAAGGGAAGGACGTTTCCATTTGCGGCCTCCCCGTGCGGATGCAGGTCTACGCCACCAAAATGCTCCCCCACGGCATCGTCATGGAGATCTGGTGCAAGCAACAAAAAAAAATGACCCGCTCGGAACACAAAAGGAGATCCCCCATGAAAACCAAACGGATCCTCTCCCTCCTTTTCGCCGTGGTCATAATGATGACCGCCCTCTGTATCCCGACACTCCTCCCGGCTTCCGCCGAAGAACCCGCCGACTACGTCCGCGACGGTCTCTTTGCCTGGTATAAAGGAGATGAAAACACCCGCATTGGCCACGATCTTCAAGCCACCGCATGGCAAGATCTGATTGGCAACCACGACCTCCCCGTTGCAACCGACAACCGAAACTACTTTACCGAGGAAGGCCTTCGCGTAGAGGGAGCCAAGCACTATTTCCCCCAAGCGATCCTGGATCTGGTCAACAACAGCTTCTATACCATCGAGATCGAATTCGGGGACTTCACACCCATCGGAACCGACTACAACGTGTTCATGAACAGCGGCAACGACAATTTCTCCCTGTTCCGCCGCGTATCCGAGGATGTCATCGAATGGAAATTCGGAGGCGGCAATACCCGCCCCAAGATCCGAGAGAGCCTGCGGTATCTGGGCAATCATCTGCTCACCTTCACCTGCGAGTACGGCGGCTCCATCGTCATGTACGTGGACGGCGTGGAAATGGCCCGAGCTGATTGCAACCTCTACATGGGCGCAGATAACCTGTTTATCGGCCAATCCGAAGAGTCCCGCAGTTACGAGGCACTCTACAAGAACATCCGCTTCTACTCTCGCCCCCTCACCGCCGAGGAGGTAGCACAGAATTCCCTCGCGGCGGGCTACGAGCCCATCCAAGAGAACAGTTATCCCCCCTCCCACATCACGGTAGCCCAGCCTGTCACAAACATCATTGGTGACGTGGCCATGGTCCGCCCCATCAACTCCCAAGCCGAGTTTAAGGAGATGATGAACGGGAACGAACTCCCCGCCACCGCCATCTACGAGATTAACGCCAAGCTGGAAGTCCTGGACACCGATGGCAACCCCTTTTCAACGGTTGAGAAGGTATTTGAAAAAGGGAACTATCGGATCCTCCCGTGCTTCTCCTTCTCGGACAAAGCAACCGCTACCGCCCTGGCCGACTACCTGAACGGGATCTATTTCTCGGATGTCCAGCTCATGAGTGCAAACAAGGACGTTCTGAAATACGCCCGCCAGCTGCTCCCCGCCGCGGTCGGCATCCTGGATCTCCGCGGCGAGTATGCCTCTGCCGCTGACCTTTCCGAGGAACAACTGCTGGATATCCGCCGCGCGGTCAAAACCTATAACGCCAATGTGGCCGTCCTCCCCGTGGGACTCTGTCGGAGTGAGGACGTGCAATATCTCTACGATCGCCAGGTCAACGTATGGTCCTGGGGCTCCGCCGATCCCAACGATACCGAGATCTGCTACGCCCTCCTGTCGGGTGCCGTAGGCGTGGTGTCCGATGACACCGATCGCCACCTGGAGATCGCCTGCCATATGCTGGCAAAAAATACCCTGACCCGAATTCCCACCAACGTAGGCCACCGCGGCATCCCCTCCCAGGCCCCCGAAAACACCTTGGAGGGCTCTATCCTGGCTTATGAGCAGGGAGCCACCGTCATTGAGATGGATGTCTACCTGTCCAAGGACGGCCACATCGTGGTCATGCACGACAGCTCCTCGGGGCGCACCTGCAGTGCCAATCTGGAGGTAGAGAAATTCAACCTGGCACAGATCAAAAAGGTCTACGCCAACAAAGGTTATGAAGATGACCCGGCCTATTCGGACTGCCGTATTCCCACCTTGGAGGAATACATGGAATGGTTCAAGGGGAAGGACTGTATGCTCTTTATCGAGATCAAATCCTCCAACACCGCCATCGTCCCCGCCCTCAAAGCGTTGGTGGACAAGTACGATATGTACGATCAATGCTCGGTCATTACCTTCCACGAGCACATCATGGCCGCCATGCGAGAGGATTATCCGGAAATGTCGGTCGGTGCCCTCTGCTCCTCCAATATGAGCGGTACAGCTACCTCATCCGAGGAAGCTCTGCGCTGGGATGCCAGGTTTTTCGGCCCCTATAACGGAACCCTGAACCCCAACTGCGGCGGCCTGGACGGAGATGACCTCCGCGCCTGTCTGATCCGCGGTGTGAGCGTCTACCCCTGGACCATCGACGGAAGCCCCGAAGCACTCTCGCAGTATTTCCTTTGGGGCTACAGCGGCCTGACCAACAATCACGCCGACCAGTTCAAAAACACCGCCAAAAGGCTGGAATTAACAGAGGACTACACCTATCGTCTCAACCACGCCACCAAACTGGTCTGTACCGTCACCAATTACGATCAAAGCACCTATGAAAAGCCCGTCGATCAGATCGTGGTGCTGGAAGGAGACGCGAAGGTCAGCCGAAACGGCATCACCCCACTATCCGAGGGAGAGATAACCTTCATGACCCTCTCCTCCCTGAGCTGTATGGGCCAAGAGGACTACATCATGTACACCCAGCCCATGACCATCCGCGTAGGAAACCCGCAGGATGAGGAAACCGCCGTCGAGACAGCCGAAGAAACGGCGGCAGATACAATTGCGGAAACAACCGCTGTAACCGACGTTGATGTCTCCACCGAAACCAAGGAGGGAACCTCCGAGCCCCCCAAAAAGAAGGGTTGTCGTTCCACCGCGGACGGCACGATCCTGATCCTCATCATCGCGGGAGCGGTGCTGACTGTTTCCCGTAAGAAGAATTCCGCATAACGAAAAAACAGGAGAGAAACCACGTTGGGGTTTCTCTCCTGAATTTTTTTGTTCGGATCAGTACAAAGGATACTTCTCGCAAAGACCCTTGACGATGGCGCGGCACTCGTCAGCGGTGCCCTCGAAATCGGTGGCAACCAGCTTGAACAGGTGCGCGATGGTCTTCATGTCTTCCTCAACCAGACCGCGAGTGGTCACGGCAGGGGTACCCACACGGACACCGGAGGTCACGAAGGGCTTCTCGGGGTCATTGGGAATGGCATTCTTGTTGACCGTGATGTGAACCTCGTCCAGACGGCGCTCCATCTCCTTACCGGTGATGTACATGGGACGGAGATCCACCAGCATGAGGTGGTTGTCGGTACCGCCCGAAACCAGCTCAAAGCCTTCAGCCAGCAGAGCCTCAGCCAAAGCCTTGGCGTTGAGCACCACCTGGTGCTGGTAAGCCTTGAAGGACTCATCCAGCGCCTCACCGAAGCAGACAGCCTTACCGGCGATCACGTGCTCCAGAGGACCGCCCTGGATACCGGGGAAAATGGCCTTGTTGATCTTCTTGGCAATCTCCTCGTTGTTGGTCAGGATCAGACCGCCGCGGGGACCGCGCAGGGTCTTGTGGGTGGTGGTGGTCACCACGTCGGCATAGGGAACAGGGGAGGGATGCTCGCCTGCGGCGACCAGACCGGCGATGTGAGCCATATCCACCATCAGGTAAGCGCCGACGCTGTGAGCGATCTCGGCCAGACGGGCGAAGTCGATCACACGGGGGTAAGCCGAAGCACCGGCGACGATCAGCTTGGGCTGAACCTCGCGGGCCTGAGCCTCCAGCTTGTCATAGTCGATGGTGTGGGTATCATCCTCTACACCGTAGGAAACGAAGTTGTAATACAGACCCGACAGGTTCACGGGAGAGCCGTGGGTCAGATGACCGCCGTGAGCCAGGCTCATGCCCATCACCGTGTCACCGGCCTGAAGCAGAGCGATGTAAACAGCGGTGTTTGCCTGAGAACCCGAGTGAGGCTGTACGTTGGCGAACTGCGCGCCAAAGAGCTTGCAGGCACGCTCGATAGCGATGTTCTCCACTACGTCCACGCAGTGGCAACCGCCATAGTAACGCTTGGAGGGGTAACCCTCGGCATATTTATTGGTCAGCACACTGCCGACAGCCATCATAACAGCCTCAGAAACTACGTTCTCGGAGGCGATCAGCTCCAGACCGTCCCGCTCACGGGTCAGCTCGGCATCAATGGCGGCGGCAACCTGGGGGTCGCGCTGAGCCAGATATTGGTTCATTTCTTGAATCATAAGTTTGGTACCATCCTTGATTAAAATAATACTACATTATAACATTATACAAAATTTTTTATTTAAAACAAGTCATGAAATGAACAAAATCGAAAACTTTTTTGAAAAATTTTTAAGATATCATTGACAAAAGGGTAGGTGTTGTGGTATAATGTGATATATCGGGTATAAGGGGGAATGATGTTTCCCGCTTGGTACTGTCCAATAAAAAGGAAAAGTGAGGTTTGCGAATGGAAATTGCAATTATTGCCCATGATTTGAAAAAAGAATTGATGACCCAGTTTTGTATCGCCTATTGTGGAATTCTGAGCAAACATAATCTCTGTGCAACCAGCATCACCGCTAAGTACATTTCCGAAGCAACCGGCCTGGATATCGAGCGTCTGCTCACAGGCGAGCAGGGCGGCGAGCAGCAGATCGCGTCCCGCATCGCGTATAACGAGATCGACGTTCTCCTGTACTTCCGCGATACCCGTCCCACCGCAGGCTACGACGAGACCGAGCACGAGCTGCTCCGTATGTGCGACCTGTATAACATCCCCGTTGCCACCAATATCGCCACCGCCGAAGTGCTGGTCATGGCCCTGGACCGCGGCGACCTGGATTGGCGCGAGGTCATGAATCCCCGTTCGGACTATAACCGCAACAAGAAGTAAGATCGGCGGAACTCTGCCCCAAAAGGAATACGCCCCCCGAGGGTCGCGACAGAGAAGGGAACCTTTCCAAATGGATCGGCTGTAAGTTCCCCCGCAAAAGCTCGGACGGGTACCGCCCTTTTGTTCCCGCAATTGAATAGGGGTACTGTACCCTGTGAGTGAAATATTCGGGTGGAACCGTGTGTTTTGAATGAAATGCACCCCGAAGGCTGTCCTTTTGGATAACCTTCGGGGTTTTTGTTTTGCAAATCGCTCTGCAGAAAGGAGTCATGGCATGAGCAAAAAACTTTTCGATATACAAAAAGAGATCCGCTATACCAAGCTGGAGCTCGGTCTGCTGGAACGGACCGACTGTACCGACGAGGAAAACCAAGATTACCTGCAAATGATCCGAAACGGCCAACCCCTTCCCGAGGGGATCTTCCAACACGAGACCCCCGGCGGCGAGAAGATCGACGAATTCTACCGTCTTTACGACTCCAAGCCAACCGAATCCGAGTTACAGGAGTACCTGGCACTCAAACAGTATCAGGAGCTTTCCACCATAAGAAGGTGTATGGTGACCCTGACGGTGATCGCCGTGATCGCCTCCGCCCTCGGATTGTGGATACTCTACTGCCTGGCACGATAGTCAATCATAAGGTATAGATTTCATGAAAATCGAGAAAAAAGCTATAAAAGATATATTCCAATTTACGGGTGAATATTTATTAGCCGTTGTTTTAGGTCTGTTTCTTGGGACAATAGCCGATATCGTAATCCAATCGCTGGTCTGGAAGCTGTTCTCCAATGCTTTGGTTTGCCGTGTTACTGAGTTCATGGTATGCCTATTGATTTCGGCAGGGAACATCTGCGTAACCTCGGGCCGTATCGCCTATAAAGAAAGGCGCGTAAATATCCTTGCAACGATATTAGCTTTGAATCTCGTGCTTGTCTTGCAGTTGATTTTGGCACTTGTTTTTCAGTTTGTGTCTTACATCAGCGGCGCGGGCTTTTGGTTGGGCGTTCTGTTTTGTCACGGCGGCAACGGCAAGGCTCCGTATGTGGACACACCCCGGGGATATTTCCTGCTGGGCATGATCGTGTGTATGGTCGTATACGGTGCGGTTGCTTGCGTGGCACAGCAAATAGGATACAAGCAACGAATCAAGTCCCGTGAAAAAACATTACAAAAATAAAAATTTCCATATATATTTGGAGGAAAAAACCTATGAACATCAATTTCAAAGAAAAATCCCTGACCTTCGACGCGCCACTGTCGGTCTTTGATGCCGCGGCCGCCGCCGAGCTGGTCACCCGTGCCCACATCGCCGCCCGCGTCAACGGTAAGCTTGTAGGCATGACTCAGATCATCGACACCGATGCCGACGTAGAGCTCCTCACCTTTGCCGATGAGGACGGTAAGCACGTCTTCCGCCACACCGCCTCCCACATCCTGGCCCAGGCCGTGAAGCGTCTCTACCCCAACACCAAGCTCACCATCGGTCCCGCCATCGACAACGGCTTCTACTACGACTTTGACAGCGACGTGTCCTTCACCCCCGAGGTCCTCAAGAACCTGGAGGCCGAGATGAAGAAGATCGTCAAGGAGAACCTCAAGATCGAGCGTTTCGAGCTCCCCCGCGCCGAGGCGATCGCCTTCATGACCGAACGTGAAGAGCCCTATAAGGTCCAGCTCATCGAGGAGCTTCCCGAGGATGCCGTCATCAGCTTCTACCGCCAGGGTGACTTCGTTGACCTCTGTGCAGGTCCTCACCTGTTCTCCACGGGTGCCGTCAAGGCCTTCAAGCTGACCCAGTGCACCGGTGCATACTGGAAGGGCGATCAGAAGAACAAGATGCTCCAGCGCGTCTACGGCGTGGCTTACCCCACCAAGGACGAGATGAACGCCTACCTCACCGCCGTTGAGGAGGCCCGCAAGCGCGACCACAATAAGCTGGGCCGTGAGCTGGAATACTTCACCACGGTAGAATCCATCGGCCAGGGCCTGCCCATCCTCCTGCCCAAGGGTGCTCGCGTCATCCAGACCCTCCAGCGCTGGATCGAGGACGAGGAGCAGAAGCGTGGCTATCAGCTCACCAAGACCCCCCTCATGGCCAAGCGTGACCTGTACCGCATCT